>JBARKH010000210.1:0-11480 GCA_049801295.1 Allostellaceae bacterium
ACCATCACCCCTACGGCGATTCGGAGATCGCCCGGCTGCGCGAGGAGGCGGCGCGCGTCGGGGCGCACCTCATTACGACCGCCAAGGATTGGGTGCGCCTCGCCCCCACCTCGCGCGACGGGATCGCGGTGCTCGAAGTCGAGATACGCTGGCGGGACCGGGCGGCGGTGGCGCATCTTCTCGCCGATGTCCTGCGCCAAACCCCCAATCGAACCGACCGCCGATCCGGCCAGCGATACGAGCGAAGCGTCTCTCGGCTCTGAGGCCGCCGCCCCGATAAGCTGGAGCGAGCGGATCGAGGCCGCCGGCGCCGCCTTGTTTTTCGGCGCGATGCGGGCATTGCCGATCGATGCCGCCTCTGGATTGGGGGGCTGGTTGGCGCGCCGTATCGGACCCCGGCTCGGCATCTCGAACCGCGCCCGGCGTAACCTCGCCGCCGCTCTCCCGGAGCTCTCCGCCGCCGAGATCGAGCGGGTCATCCGCGGCATGTGGGACAATCTCGGCCGGGTCGCGGCGGAATACCCTCACCTGCCGGCGATCCGGGTGTTCCCGCCGGATGGGCGGGTCGAGACCGCCGGCATCGAGCATTTGGACGGCGCCATCGCGGCGGGCCGGCCGGTCATTATATTCGGCGGGCATCTGGGGAACTGGGAAGTGGCCGCGCTCGCCGCCGGGCAGAAGGGGATTGACGTCGCCCAGATCTATCGCGCCGCCAACAATAAGCTCGTTGACCGCATGATCGCGCGGTTTCGCGGCAGCGCGAGCGAGTTCATCCCCAAGGGCGCGGTCGCCTCGCGCCGGGCACTGGCGGCATTGCGGCGCGGGGCGCATTTGACCCTTTTGGTCGACCAGAAGCTCAATGACGGGATCCCCGTCCCGTTCTTCGGGCGCAAGGCGATGACCGCGGCGGCCTTGGCGCTCCTCGCCTTGCATTTCGACTGCGTGGTATTGCCGGCGCGGGTCGAGCGGCTGAGCGGCGCGCATTTCCGGCTGACGCTCCACCCGCCACTCCCCTTGCCGAAGAGCGGCGATCGTGCAGCCGACGTCGCCGCGCTGATGGCGGCGGTCAATCTGACGCTCGAGAGCTGGATCCGCGAGCGCCCCGAGCAATGGTTCTGGCTGCACCGCCGCTGGCCGGATTAGATCAGCGCGTCGCTCCGGGCGGGGCTGATCAGCCAGGCGCCGCCGAGGATGAGGAGGACGAGGAGGCCGGGGACAATGGCGAGCCAGGTTCCCAGCGCCGCGAGCGCGCCGGTGCCGGCCCAGCCGGTCGAGGACAAGGCTTCCGAAAAGGTGGCGAGGCGCGAGGAGACCTGGCGGCGGCGGAAGAGGCTGCGCCGCGCCTGGGTGCGAAACCAGAATTGGACCGCCGTCGCCGAGCCCGCCGCGATGACGATGCCGCCCGAGGTGACGATAGCGGCATAGGGCTCGAAGAGCGCGAGCGCGATGACGAAGGGCGCGAAAATCATCGCGATCCCTCCCAGTACCGCCTCGACCTTGGCACGCAGGACCCGGGCCCGCGATATCGGCGCCGAGGCGATGAGTTCCGGCGCGTCTTCACCCGAGACCGCGAGCCACGCGAGGCCCCCACCCAATTGCCCCGCCGCCATGATGAGGACCGGCACGAGGAGCGAGGAGGAGCCGCCGCTATCGTAAAAGCTGCGCGACAGGAGGAAAGCGGCCGGCAGCAGATAGAGCAATTGCATCAGGGTCTGCGACATCAGCCACGGATCGCGCAGCAAGAGGACCCACTCCTTGCGGCGCAGCGCCTGCATCGGCGCCGAATTATGGAACCGCGCCGGCCGGCGGTGGCGCGGGGTCGTATCCTGGGCGACGGCACCGGCGGCCAGGACGAGCGGCCCGAAACGCGGCGCGAAGAGGGCGATGGTGCCGGCCATCGCCATGATGCTGAGGCCCACCAGGCCCGCAAGCGCAAGCTTTCCGCCAAGGACAGCGCGGGCCGGCCACCAGAGGATGCTGCCGACGTCCGGCGCGAGCTCGGCAATCGCGGCCGATTGCAGCGCCGCCGCCCGCGACAGCGTCCCGAACGAGGAGATTGCCGCGAACTGCACCCCGATGACAAACGCGGCGCCGATGATCGCGGCGAGGATCTGCGCGACGAACCGGGTGCGCCTGGGACCGATCAGGCGGAAGAGGGCGACGGTCAGCGCGACCGAAACCGCGACTGCGTCGAGCGCCAGCGCCGCGGTGACCGCATAGGCGCCGAGCCAGTGCGCGCCGCCCAGCCACACCAGCACGTTGACGAAGGGCGCGGCCAAGATCAGCGCCTGGACCCCGACCGCCATCGCCATCGCCATGATGCGCACGGCGAAGAGGCGCCACGCCGACACGGGCGAGGCCAGGATCAGATCGAGGTCGCCCCGCGCATAGAACCCGCGCGTCACCGATTCCAACGCCTGCGACAGCATCAGGGACGACGACATCGCCAACGAGCCGGTGATGACCAGAAGGATTTGCCGCTCCGGCATGCCGCCGACGATCGCCGACGACCCGAGCATCAGGTAGGCCAGGCCGTGCAGGAAGACGATAAAAGCGACAAAGACCAGTCCCGCAGTAACCGCCCGCCGGCTATGCCCGCCGGTGATCAGATAGAGCCAATCGCGCCAGCTCAGCCGCACTTCGTGGCGCGCCAGCCAAAGGGTCGAGCCGGGCTGGATCATTCGACCGTGCTTTTGGCGACGAGGGCGAGGAAGGTATCTTCGAGGGTGGCGTGGCCAACGCCGTCGAGGCGGCGCAGTTCGTCAAGGGTGCCCTCGGCGATGAGCCTCCCCTCGGCCATGACCCCGATGCGGTCGGCCATGCGCTCGGCGACGTCGAGGATATGGGTCGTCATCACCACCGAGCAACCGGCCTGGACGCGCTCGCGCAGCATGTCCTTGATGAGGCGCGCGGAGCCGGCATCGAGGCCGGTGAACGGTTCATCGAGGATGATGAGCCGGGGATCGTGGACGAGGGCCCCGGCCAGCGCCACCTTCTGGCGCATCCCCTTCGAAAGGCTCTCGCAGCGTTCGTCGGCATGCGACGCCAGATCGAGCGCATCGAGGAGGCCGCTCGCCCGCGCCGCGGCGGACGCGCCGTCGACGGTCCACAGCCCGGCGACAAAGTCGAGATACTCCATCGGCGTCAGCTTGTCGTAGATCATCGGCTCGTCAGAGACCCAGGCCATGATTCGCTTCGACCCGATCGGATCGGCGAGCGCATCGACGCCGAAGACCGCGATCGAACCGCGATCGGGTTTGAGGAGCCCGGTTACCATGCGCAAGGTCGTGGTCTTGCCGGCGCCGTTGGGCCCGAGCAGCGTATAGAATTCGCCGGCCGGCACGCTCAGGTCGAGCCCATCGACGGCCGGACGCTCGAAACGCTTGGCGAGGCCGCGGATTTCGAGGGCAAGGGGCGGGGCGTCGCTCATGGTGTCGCCAAGGGCCCGGCTGAAATGAAGCGCATCAATTTCTTCCTATTGCGTCACTCCCGCGCAAGCGGGAGTCCAGGGAGACAAGTCTGCCGGTTGCCCTGGATGCCCGCTTTCGCGGGCATGACGAGGTGATAGGATGGTGATGAATAATGCCCTAATCGCGTGGGCTCGGGGCGTCGTATTGGTCGGCGCAGAAGGTGCCGCCCTGGAAGCGCTCGGCGATCGGGTCCTTGGGCTGGCCGGCTTCGGCGGCGAGGATCTCGCCGGCGTACGGTTCCGAATCGTCCTGCGGCCGGTAGCCGAGGCGGTAGGCGTTTGAATTGTCGTACCACGAGCGCCCGTTGTTCGAGACGCCGTAGACGATCTCGTAGCGGATGTCGGGGTGCTCGAGCCCGATGCGGACGAGTTGCGTATAGTCGCGCGGGCTGATCCAGATCGAGAGGCGCCGGCTGTCGATCGGGCGCGCCCCGAAATTGCCGATGCGTGTGCACAGAAAGCCGATGCCGTGCTTGTCGGAATAAAGGCTGGCGAGCGCTTCCGAGAACGCCTTCGAGACCCCGTAGCGGCTGTCCGGGCGCGGCACCACCTTATGGTCGATCGTTTGCGCCCGCGGGTAGAAGCCGACCGCGTGGTTGGATGTCGCCATGACGATGCGCTGGACGCCGGCCCGGCGCGCCGCCTCGAAGACGTTGTAGAGGCCGATGATGTTGCCTTCGAGGATCTTCTCCCAGCTGTTCTCGCCGGAAATTCCGCCGAGATGGATGATGCCGTCGACGCCCTCGACCATGCGCTCGACGGCGGCAATGTCGGCGATGTCGGTCTGGTCGACCTCCTCGACGCCGTCATTGCCTGACCGCGCCGGCGCGAGCTTCACCCGGTCGGAGAGCCGCAAGACTGGGTAGAGCCCGCGCAGCGTCTCGCGCAGCGCGCGCCCGATGCCGCCGCCCGCCCCGGTGATCAACACCCGATGCATATCCCGCTCCTCAACGAACAGACATCCCCTGACCAGCGAGATTGCTTCGTCGCTGCGCTCCTCGCAATGACAACGCTCGTTGGCTTTCATGGCGCCCGGGTCGACGCAATCGCGATTGGCTGAGTCGTGCAGAAAGCGGCGCGCGGATTTGCCGCTGTCGCTTATCATGCATCGAGACAGGATGTCGCAGGGGGCCGGCCGGGGCGATGTATTTCGATCGACGCTTGTGGGAGCTGACCGCGGGGCTGCGCGGACGGATCGGGCTCGCCATCATCATCGGCCTCCTCGCCGCCGGTTTCGGCATCGCCCGCTTTGCCCTCCTAGGCATGCTGCTCGCGCGGGTCTTCAGTGGCGCGGGTGTCAGCATCGTCGCGATCCTGGCGGCCGGGGTCGGCGCAGCGGTGCTGCTGCGCGCGCTTTTGGACCACGCCCGCACGATCATCGCCCACCAGAACGCCGGCCGGGTGCAGGAGGCGCTGCGCGGGCGGCTCTACGACAAGATCGCCGAACTGGGGCCGGCCTGGTTCGCCGGCGAGCGCACCGGCGGGGTGATGCTGTCCGTCGTTGACGGGGTCGAGCAGCTGCAGAGCTTTTTCGGGCAATACCTGCCGCAAGTCTCGGTCGCGGCGCTGACCCCGCTGGCTATCTTCGGCTTTATCGTGTGGTGGGACGCGCCGGTCGCCACGGTGATGCTGGTCGCGGCCTTGGTGGTCCTTGTCGCGCCGACGGTGTGGAACAGCATCGAAAGCGGCAGGGGGCGGGTGCGCCAGGAGGCGATGAAGGGCTTCGGCTCGGAATTCCTCGATGCGGTGCAGGGCCTGCCGACCTTGAAGGCGTTCGGCCAGAGCACCGCCTATGGCGAGCGGCTGGCGCTGCGCGCGCGGCAATTATCCGAGACGACGATGCGTGTCCTCTCGACGAGCGTCATGACCCGCGGCATCACCGATGCCGGGGTCGCGATCGGCGCCGCCGCAGCGCTGGCGCTCGGGGTGTGGCGGGTCTCGAACGGGCTGATGACGATCGAGGCGCTCCTCATCGTGCTGATGTGCGGGACCGAGGTATTCCGGCCGCTGCGCGACCTGCGCGCGGTGTTGCATCAGGGGATGACCGGCCAGTCGGCCGCCGCCGGCATCCACGTATTGCTGGCTGCCGAGCCGCTGGTCAAGCAAAGCCCCTCTCCTGCACTGCGCGAGAGGTTGGCTCGACGCGACAGCGGCGAGACGGGTGAGGGTATCGACAACGGGCCGGTTTCCCGCCCCCGCACCCCAACCCTCTCTCCCGATGGGGGCGAGGGGATTTTTGCGCCTTTGGCCCCGACGATCGCGTTCGAGGATGTGTGCTTTGCCTATCCCGGAGGGCGGGGGGCGGCGCATGAGGGGCTTTCGTTCACGGTCGCGGCGGGCGAGAAGATCGGCATCGTCGGGCCCTCCGGCGCCGGCAAATCCTCGATTGCCCGGTTGATCCTGCGGCTCTTCGATCCGCAATCCGGGGTGGTGCGGGTCGGCGGCCAGGATGTCCGCGCGCTGGACCCCGACGCGTTGCGCCGCATGATCGCCGTGGTGCATCAGGACACCTATCTGTTCCACGGCACGGTCGAAGACAATCTGCGGCTCGGCAAGCCCGAGGCGAGCGAGGATGAGCTCGAACAAGCGGCCAGGGACGCCAACGCGCACGATTTCATCCTGCAGCTTCCTTTCGGCTATCAGACGATCCTCGGCGAGCGCGGGGTCAATCTGTCGGGCGGGCAGCGCCAGCGCCTGGCGATCGCCCGGGCCTTGCTGCGCGATTCGCCGATCCTGATCCTCGACGAGGCGTTGTCCTCGGTCGATGCCGAGAACGAAGCGTTGATCCAGCGCGGGCTCGACCGGCTGGCGCACGGGCGCACGACGATTGTGCTGGCGCACCGGCTCTCCAGCGTCATCGGCGCCGACCGCATTCTCGTCCTCGACCATGGCCGCATCGGCGAAGCCGGCCGCCACGCCGAGCTGATCCGCCGCGACGGCCCCTATCGGCGCCTCATGGGGGCGCAGGCCGAGGAGCGCGGCGACGACATCATTGTCGCGGTCGACGAGCGGACGGCGGGGCCGGACGAAGCGGGCGCCACCGATTACGGCGAGGCGGCGCCCGATGCCGCCAATGCCGCAGCCGCGCGGGTCGGCGCGGCGGCGACGCTGATGGCGCTCGTGCAAATCATCAAACCGTGGCGGCGCCGGTTCGCGGTGGTGGTGAGTTCGGGGATCCTTCGGGTCGCCGCCTTTATCGGGGTCGGCATCGTCGGCGCCTTGGCGGTCGCCGCGGTCAAGACCGGGGCGCCCTTTGCCACTCTCCTCATTCTCCTCGCCCTCTTGGCGCCGCTCGCGGGGATCCTGCACTGGATCGAATCGTGGCTCGCGCACGACATCGCCTATCGCCTCCTCGCCGAGCTGCGGGTCGGGCTCTACAGGAAGCTCGCGGCGCTGGCGCCCGCTTATCTGGTGCGCCGCCGCTCGGGCGATCTGATCGCGCTGGCGAGCCAGGACATCGAGACGATCGAATATTTCTTCGCGCACACCGTGGCGCCGGCGCTTGTGGCGCTGTTGGTGCCGTCGACCGTACTCGTAAGTTTGGCGTTGGTCGCCTGGCCGATCGCCCTGGCATTGTTGCCGTTCGTGCTCTACGCCGGGCTCGCGCCGGTGGTGATGCGGGGGCGGATCGACCGGCTCGGCGGCGAGGCGCGCGAAGCCTTGGGGATGCTCGGCGCCCATGTCACCGAGACGATCCAGGGTCTTTCCGATCTGGTCGCCTTCCAGGCGGTCGGCCGCAGGCGTGCGAGCTTCATGGAGGCGGTGCGCGACTACCAGAAGACCCGCCTGACGCTCCTCGGCGATCTCTCGTCGCAAACCGCGCAGCTCGAGATCGCCACCGGGCTCGGCGGCCTCGCCGTCGCGGTCACCGGCGCCTGGCTCGTTGCCGACCACCAGCTCACCGCGACGACCTTGCCGCTACTCATTCTCCTGGCGCTCGCCTCGTTCCTGCCGATTTCCGAGATTGCCCAGGTCAGCCGCCAGCTCGCCGACACGATCGCCTCGACCCGCCGGCTCCATGCCGTTGAGCACGAGGTGCCGGCGGTGCAGGACGGCCCGACCCGTCCGCCCGCCCCGGTCGGCGGCTCGGCGATCCGGTTCGAGGATGTCGGCTTTGCCTATCAGGGGGCGCGCCGGCCTGCGCTCGAGGGGGTGAGCCTCGACATCCCGGCCGGCGCGACGGTCGCGGTCGTCGGCCCGTCGGGCGCCGGCAAGACGACCCTCGCCAACCTGCTGTTACGCTTCTGGGACCCGGCAGAGGGCCGCATCCTGATCGACGGGGTCGATCTCAGGGATTTCGAGCTCGACCATCTGCGCCGGCGGATCTCACTCGTCTCGCAGGACACCTACCTCTTCAACGACACGCTGCGCGCCAATGTGAGGCTCGCCCGGCCCGAGGCCGACGAAGTGGCGATCGCCCGCGCGCTCGACGAGGCCGCGCTCAGCGATTTTGTCGCGACCCTCCCCGAGGGGCTCGACACAAGGGTCGGCGAACGCGGCGTGCAGCTTTCGGGCGGGCAGCGCCAGCGGGTGGCAATTGCCCGCGCCTTTCTGAAGAATGCGCCGACCCTCATCCTCGACGAGGCAACGTCGCACCTGGACGCGGTCAGCGAGGCGCAGGTGCGCGGCGCACTCGATACGCTGATGCGCGACCGCACCACAATCGTCATCGCCCACCGGCTCTCGACGGTGCGCCACGCCGACCTCCTCGTCGTCCTCGATCAGGGCCGTCTCGTAGAACTCGGCACGCATACCGAGCTGGTTGCCCGGGGCGGCCTCTACGCCCGGTTGATTCGCCGTCAGCTCGGCGGCGCCCGCGAGGCCGTGCGCGCCGTGGGGGACTGAAAAGACGCGGGTTTATCGTCGATTTTAACCCGCCGGTAATCGCCCTATGTTACAAGTGCGTGTCCGAGACGGGTATGAGTGAGTTGGCTAATGTCTTCCGCCATTCCTCCGTTTACGCCCGAGGAGAGCGCCCGGTTGACGGTGATTTGGGACCGGCTCTACGAGCTCTACCTGGAGCGCGCCAATGGCGAGCGCGACGGCAACGCGATCGAAGCGGAAATCCAGGCGCTGATCTCCGAGCGCGACGCGATCCGCCCGTGGGGCTGGAATACCGGCCGCAACTGGAAAGACGATATCCCCAAGGAGATCGTCGACAAGCTGATGCGCGAGTAGCGCGTCTTCAAACTCCCAGATCGAGGATGAGGGGCGAGTGGTCGGAGAGGCCGGCCAGGCGCTCGTCGTGCGAGTAACGCACCGCACCGGCTTGCGCCACGAGCGCCGGCGACAAAAATGCGTGGTCGATGCGGAACCCGTTGCCGCGGGTGCTGTACCAGGAAAACTCGCGCCCCTCGGGATAGCGCCGGCGCCACAGGTCGCAAAACCCGATTCCCTCGACCTTGTCGATGAAATGCGCGGTGGCGTCGATCGCACCGGGCTCGTCGACATAGGCGCGGCAGGTGTTGAAGTCGCCGATCGCCAGCGCCGGGCGAGCCTCGGCGGCGAGCGCGGCAATGAGCGCCTCCCAATACGGCACCTTGGCCAAGAGGTTCGGCATGTAGATGCCGGTGATGAGGAGCCCCGCCACCTCGACCCGGAGCATCCGGTAGGGCTCGGGCACGCCCTCGCTCACCGCACCGTGCTCGCGGAATGGGCGGCGCGCGGCGATGAGGACACCGTTCTTGCCGGGCGGCGGCACGAGGCTCGTCTGGTGCGCGTAGCCGAGGCCGGCCAGCGCCGCGCGCAACCGGCTCGCCGAATCGCCGCCGCGATATTCGGAAATGACGAGGAGATCGGCCTCGTGCCGGGTCAGCGCCTCAGTGATCGCCGGGAGCCGGGTCCCGCCGCCGTGGCGGATGTTCCAGGCGAGGAGGCGCAGCGCGCTCATTCCCCGGGCATCTTGCTCGGCACTACGCGGCCGCTGACCTCGGCCCCGGCGTCGGGCGACATCCTGAGGAAGAACGGCACCGAAAGGAGCGAGAGGATCGCGACGGCGGCGAGGGCGAACGAGAAATCGGCCGGTCCCGAGACCGCCGTGTGGTGGATCCCGAGCATGAGGTAAAGGAGGAGCGCGCCGGTCCCGACGCCGATCGACTGCGACAGCTGCTGGGCCATGCTGGTGAGGCTGGTGGCGCGGCTCAGCATCGCTGCCGGCACGTCGGCATAGGAGAGCGTGTTGATGCTGGTCATCTGCAGCGAGCGGAAAAATCCACCCGCCAGGAGCGCGAGAAAAATGACGGCGTGCGATGTCGTCGGCCGGAAGAACGAATAGGAGAAGAGGAAGGCGCTGCTGACGACCGTGTTGGCGATGAGGACGCGGCGGAAGCCGAGGGCGCGGATGATCGCGCTGACCAGAAGCTTGTTGCTCATCGCCCCGGCCGCGCTGGCGAAGGTGATGAGGCCGGAGTGGAGCGCGTCGAGGCCGAACCCGACCTGGAGCATCAGCGGCATCAGGAACGGCAACGCGCCCAGCCCCATGCGAAAGATGAAACCGCCGATCGTCGTCATCCGATAGGTCGGGATGCGCATCAGCGCCAGGTCGATGATCGGATGGTCGACCCGCCGAGCGTGGCGCACATAGAGGCTCATGCACAGCGCTCCGAGCGCGAGGAGCCCGGCGATCGCGGTCAGCGGCAATTCGCCTCGTCCGCTCATCTCGAAGCCGAAGGCGAGGCTCGCCAGGCCGATGCCGGTCAACACGAACCCGCGCAGATCGAACGGCCGGACCGTCGTCTCGCGGAAGTTCTCGATGAAGAGGCGCACCAGGACGACGCCGATGATGCCGATCGGGATGTTGATGAAAAAGATCCACGGCCACGAGCCGTAGGTGACGATGAAGCCGCCGAGCGGCGGCCCGATCACCGGACCCACAAGCGCCGGCACGCTGACATAGGACATCGCCCGCACCAGTTCGGAGCGCGGCACCGTCTTCAAGAGGACGAGGCGGCCGACCGGCACCATCATCGCCCCGCCCATGCCCTGGACGATGCGGGCGACGACCAGCATCCACAACGAGGTGGAGAGGCCGCAGGCGATCGAGCCCAGCGTGAAGACGATGATCGCGCCACTGAACACGCGGCGCGCGCCAAAGCGGTCGGCGGTCCACCCGCTGATCGGGATGAACACCGCGAGACTCAACAAGTAGCAGGTGATCGCCACGTTGAGGCGCAGCGGCGATTCACCGATCGAGCGCCCGATCGCCGGCAAGGCGGTCGCGATGATCGTCGAATCGAGGTTCTGCATGAACATCGCGCAGGCGACGATCAAGGAGGTGATCAGCTGGCGCGAGCGCGGGGTGAGGCGCGCTACTGTCACTCCGGCACCGCGGCGCGGGGCTGAGGTTCGGCGAGATTGTTCATTGCCCGAGGATATAGCGGCGCACGCCGCGCGAGAAATGAGATCGCGAGCGCCGGGCGCGCTTCCTGATGTAGTATATGGTCCTGAAGCAGCGACAGCCTGATTGAATGACGCGGGAGGGGTGATGCCAGCGAATGCCAATAAGCGTCATCAGACGCAATGGGCAGCTCAATTCGCCGTCGCGAGCGAGCTTTGTAAAAAGGGATACGAGATTTCATTTACACTCGGGCAGAATACCCCGCTCGCCGATCTGATGGTAATCAGTCCACAACAACATCGGATGTTTTTGGTTGATGTGAAAGGTCTTTCTGGCAAGAACTATTGGCAGATTAGTCGTAAGGAACCTCGTTCGGACCTGTTTTATGTGCTTGTGTTAGTGCCGTCAGACTCATCAAACGAGTTCTTCATAATGACACAGGAAGCAGTTAATGCTGGCATCGCTGCGGAATTCTCGCGGTTGAGGCCCGAGAAACAGGCGCTCGGCGAGAAGGCTAACCGGCTCGGATTGCGATGGGGTGACGCGAAACCGTTCGCCGACAGGTGGGACATTCTTCCGCTGTGACGCTTCCCGAGCCCAGTCCGGTCGCCGAGCCGGCGCCGGAAACCGTCGCCGACAACCGCGTGTTCGTGCTCGTCCTGCAGCATCCGCAGG
>JBARKH010000211.1:0-6410 GCA_049801295.1 Allostellaceae bacterium
GGGCAGCGGGGGGCTATCGCCTCGCCCGCCTTCCCGCGGCGATCTCGGTCGCCGAGGTCGTCGCCGCGATCGACGGCGCGATCGGCCTGACGCAATGCTCGGTCCATGCCGAAGAATGCGAGCGCACCAATTATTGCCCGACAAGGCCGCATTGGGCCGCGATCAACCGGGCTGTCGGGGCGGCGCTGTCGGCGATCTCGCTCGACGAGATGATCGGGCCGCTGGCGTTTGCGCCCGTTGCCGCGTTCGCTGAGCCCGCCCGCAGCTTGATAAACGAGTCGCCGCGATGAGCGCCCCCCTCGATACCCAGGAAACCATCCGCTCGCTCTCGCAGGAGGGCTACAAATACGGCTTTGTCACCGATATCGAAGCCGACAGTGCGCCGCCGGGCCTCAATGAAGACACGGTGCGCTTCATCTCGGCGAAGAAGGGCGAGCCCGAGTGGCTCCTCGAATGGCGCCTCGCCGCGTTCCGCGCCTGGCGCCTGATGACCGAGCCCGATTGGGCCAAGGTCAAGATCGCCCCGATCGACTACCAGGCGTCGACCTACTATTCCGCGCCAAAACAGCAGGCCGGCCCGACCTCATTGGACGAGGTCGATCCCGAGTTGTTGGCGATGTATGCAAAGCTCGGCATCCCGCTGAAGGAACGGGCCGCGCTCGCCGGGGTGGCGGTCGACGCCGTCTTCGACAGCGTTTCGGTGGCGACCACCTTCAAGGGCCAGCTCGCCGAATTGGGCATCGTCTTCTGCTCGTTCGGCGAGGCCGTGAAGGAGCATCCCGAGCTGGTGCGCCGCTATCTCGGCAGCGTCGTGCCGCCAAACGACAATTTCTTCGCGGCCCTCAATTCCGCGGTGTTCAGCGACGGCTCCTTCGCCTACATCCCGCCTGGCGTGCGCTGCCCGATGGAGCTTTCGACCTATTTCCGCATCAACGCGGCCAACACCGGCCAGTTCGAGCGCACCCTCCTCATCGCCGACAAGGGCGCCTATGTCAGCTATCTCGAAGGCTGCACAGCGCCGCAGCGCGACGAAAACCAACTCCACGCCGCGGTCGTCGAACTGATCGCGCACGAGGACGCGCAGATCAAGTATTCGACCGTGCAGAACTGGTATCCGGGCGACGCCGAGGGCAAGGGCGGCATCTATAATTTCGTGACCAAGCGCGGCCATTGCCGCGGCGCCCGCTCGAAGATCTCGTGGACCCAGGTGGAAACCGGCTCGGCGATCACCTGGAAATACCCGAGTTGCATCCTCGAAGGCGACGATTCGGTGGGCGAATTCTATTCGGTCGCGATCACCAACAACCGTCAGCAGGCCGATACGGGCACCAAGATGATCCATATCGGGCGCAACACCAGTTCGACGATTATCTCGAAGGGGATCTCGGCCGGGCGCGGGCAGAACACCTATCGCGGGCTTGTCCGGGTGCAGCCGCGCGCGCAAGGCGCCCGCAACTACACGCAGTGCGATTCCTTGCTCATCGGCGATCGCTGCGGCGCCCACACCGTGCCCTATATCGAGGTGCGCAACCCCTCGGCCCGGATCGAGCACGAGGCGACAACGTCCAAGATCAGTGACGACCAGCTGTTCTATTGCCGCCAGCGCGGCCTTTCGGACGAGGATGCGCTCTCCCTGATCGTCAACGGGTTCTGCAAGGACGTCCTCAAGGAATTGCCGATGGAGTTCGCGGTCGAGGCGCAAAAGCTCCTCGCCGTCAGCCTCGAAGGCAGCGTCGGGTAACCCCGTGGATTGTCATCGCGGCGAAAGCCGGGATCGATTGCAGTGCGAGATGACGAGTATCCAGGGAATTCAGATCGTGGCGCCAGTTGGGAAGCAACCAGTCAGCGTAAAAATGGGTCCCGGCCTTCGCCGGGACGACAAGGTGTCTTGATGCTCGAAATCTCCAACCTGCATGCCCGGCTTGCCGATGGCCGCGAGATCCTGAAGGGGATCGACCTCACGGTCGCCGCGGGCGAAGTCCACGCGATCATGGGGCCGAACGGGTCGGGCAAGTCGACGCTCGCCGCGGTCCTGGCCGGGCGCGAGGGCTACGTGGTGACCGAGGGCACGGTGCGCTATCAGGGGCGCGACCTCCTTGCGATGCCGGCCGACGAGCGGGCGCGCGAGGGCGTCTTCCTCGCCTTCCAGTATCCGGTCGAGATCCCGGGCGTCAACAACACCTATTTCCTGCGCGCCGCGGTCAACGCCCAGCGCCGCCACCGCGGCGAGCCCGAGCTTGACGCCGGCCAGTTCCTGCGCATCGTCCGCGCCAAGTTGAAGCTCCTCGATATCGGCGACGATCTCTTGCAGCGCGCGGTCAATGTCGGGTTTTCCGGCGGCGAGAAAAAGCGCAACGAGATCTTCCAGATGGCGATGCTCGAACCGAAGCTCGCGATCCTCGACGAGACCGATAGCGGGCTCGACATCGATGCCTTGCGCACCGTGGCGCGCGGGGTCAACGGACTGCGCGCGCCGGACCGCGCGATCGTCATGATCACCCATTACCAGCGCCTCCTCGACCACGTCGAGCCCGACCATGTGCACGTGCTGCAGGATGGCCGCATCGTCCAATCGGGCGGCAAGGGGCTTGCCGCCGAACTGGAAGCGCACGGCTACGGCACGTTCGACGAGGCCGTGGGCGACGTAGCCTGATGAACGCGATCGTCGATCATCCGGTGAAGCCCGAGGCCCGGGCCTATCTCGACGCCTTCGACTGCGGCGCTGCCGACGGCGCGACGCTCGCCGGCAGCCGCCGGGGCGGCATGGCCCGCTTTGCCGAAACCGGCTTTCCGAGCCGCAAGAGCGAGAACTGGCGCTATCTCGATTTGCAGCCGCTGACGCGCGACCCGCTCCTCCCCGCCGCCGCGCCGTCGGCCCGAGTGCTGCGGGCGATGGGCGAGCATCTGACCGGCTTATTGCTGCCCGGAAAGGGAGCGCGCCTGGTTTTAGTCGATGGTCATTTCGCCGCCGACTTGTCCTCGCTCGATATGCCGCAGGGGGTGTGGTTCGGGGCGATCTCCGCGGCGCTGGCCGAGCGGCCGGAGCTCCTCGATCAGGTGGTGGGCCTGGTTCCGGGCGATGCCGCGCACCCGTTCGCCGCGCTCAACGCGGCCTTCTTCGCCGACGGCTACGTCCTCGACATCGTGCCCGGGGTGGCGCTCGACCCGCCGATCGAGATCGTTCACCTGTGCTCGGGCGCAGCCGCGGCCTCCTATCATACCCGCAGCCTGATCAGGCTCGGCGAAGGCAGCAGCGCCAGCCTCCTCGAAGTCTATGCCGGCGAGGGCCGCTATTGGCGCAACGATGTTCTCGCGATCCGGCTCGCCGAGGGCGCCGAATTGGCCCGCACCGCGATCGTCGAAGAATCGGGCGAGGCCGTGCACCTGGCGCAGCTCGACGCGACGCTCGGCCGCGAAGCGCGCTTTACCGGCTTTGCGCTCCTCCTCGGCGGTCGCCGGGTACGGCACGAGGCCAGCGTCGTGATGGCCGGGGAGAACGCGCGCTGCCGGCTCGACGGCGCCTATGTCGTCACCGGCCAGGACGAAGCCAACATCGTCACCACGATTGACCATCGCGCCCCCGGCGGCGAGACCCGCGAGCTGATCAAGGGCGTCGCGGCGGGGCGCGGGCACGGCGCCTTTCAGGGCCGCATCATCGTGCGCGAAGGCGCCCAGAAGACCGATGCGCACCAATTGAGCCGCAACCTCCTCATTGGCGCCCGCGCGGTCATCGACACCAAACCCGAACTTGAAATCTATGCCGACGATGTCAAGTGCAGCCACGGCGCCAGCGTCGGCGATCTCGACGAGGCGGCGCTGTTTTATTTGCAGGCCCGCGGCATCCCGGCCGAGGAAGCCCGACACATGCTGATCGATGGTTTCCTGCGCGAGGTTGTGGAAACCGTCGACGACTTCGCTACCCGCGTGCATCTGCTGCGCCACCTCGCCGGGCGGCTCGGCAATCTTGACGATTAGGATGGTTGGAGGAGTACGGATGGCCGGGTTCGATCCGCGCGAGCTGCGCCGCGAGTTTCCGATCTTCGAGCGCAATCCCGGCCTCGTATTCCTCGATTCCGGCGCCAGCGCCCAGAAGCCGCGCCGGGTCATCGACGGCATCGCCGAATTCTACCGCAGCGACTATGCCAACGTGCATCGTGGCGTCTATCAGCTGAGCGCGCGCTCGACCGACCGGTTCGAGGAGGCCCGCGAAGCCGTGCGCGCCTTCCTCAACGCCGCCGACGAACGCGAGATCGTCTTCGTGCGCGGCGCCACTGAGGCGATCAACCTGGTAGCGCAAAGCTGGGGCCCCGCCCATGTGAAGCCCGGCGACGAGGTGGTGATTAGCGATCTCGAGCATCACTCCAACCTCGTGCCCTGGCAGATGCTGTGCGAGCGGGTCGGCGCCCGCCTCGTCGTGTCGCCGACCGACCTGACCGGCGAATTCGACCTCGCGCAATTCGAGGCCCTGCTGTCGCCGCGCACCCGGCTCGTCGCGGTGACCCATATCTCCAACGTCACCGGCGCCCTATTGCCGGTGGCGCGGATCGTCGAGCTGGCCCACGCACAGGGCGCGCTCGTGCTCGTCGATGGCTGCCAGGCGGTACCGCGCATGCCGGTCGACGTGCAGGTGCTGGGCTGCGATTTCTATGCGTTTTCCGGGCACAAGGCCTATGGCCCGACCGGAACGGGCGTGCTCTACGGGCGCTGGGATGCGCTCCTCTCGATGCCACCCTGGCAGACCGGCGGCGGCATGATCGCCAACGTCACCTACGAGAAGACCGAGTTTCAGGAACCGCCGCACCGCTTCGAGGCCGGCACCCCCGATATCGCCGGCGCGGTCGGCCTCGCCCAGGCGATCGGCTTTATCGAGGGGTTGGGGCGCGACAACATCCGCGAGCACGAGGCGGCGTTGACCGGGTATGGCGTCGACCGCCTGTCGCGCATCCCGGGCGTGCAGCTGGTTGCCGGCGGGCAGCGCCGGCTCAGCATTCTTTCCTTCAACCTCGACGGCATCCACCCGCACGACGTCGGCACCGTCCTCGATCAGCACGGGGTCGCCGTGCGCGTCGGCCATCACTGCGCCCAGCCGCTGATGGACAAGCTCGGCATCATGGGCACGGTGCGCGCCTCGTTCGGGGTCTACAACGACGAAACCGACATCGACCGCCTGGCCGCGGCGGTCGAAGCCTGCCGGGAGATGTTTCTGCGATGAGTGATGAGTTGCGCGAGCTCTATCAGGACATCATCCTCGATCACGGCCGCCACCCGCGCAATCTGCGCGCGCTCGACCACCCGACCCATCTGGCGCGCGGCCACAACCCCTTATGCGGCGATCGGGTGACGGTCTACCTCGCGATCGAGGGGGAGCGCATCGCCGATGTCAGCTTCGAGGGGCGCGGCTGCGCGATCTCGACCGCGGCCGCTTCGCTGATGACCGAGGTCCTGAAGGGCAAGACGCTCGACGAGGCGCGCCAGCTCTTCGCCCAGTTCCATGCCAGCGTAACGGGCGGCACCCCCGAAGAACTGCCCGAGTCGCTGCAGGAGGATGCCGAGCGGTTGGAGCCTTTGATCGGGGTGAAGGCCTATCCGGTCCGCATAAAATGCGCGACCCTGCCGTGGCACGCCTTCGAGGCGGCGCTCAAATCGGGCCTCGCCGGCGACACGGTCAAGACGGAGTAGCGGGATGGCACCATCGAGCGAAGATGACAGCGACCGCGACTACTTCGATTTCGACGCGCCGCCGCCGGCCGCAACCGAAGGAGTTGAGCGCCCCGAGGGCGAAGACGACCCGGTGCTGATGGAGCCGGTGCTCGAGGCCCTCAAAACCGTGCAGGACCCCGAGATCCCGGTCAATCTGGTCGATCTCGGGCTGATTTACGAGCTCATTGTCAGGAAGGGCGGCATCGTCTTTGTCGAGATGACGCTGACGACGCCGGCTTGCCCGGTCGCGCAAAGCATGCCGGGCGAGGTCGAGGCCGCGATCGCCACGGTGCCCGGGGTCAGCGAGGTCCGGGTCAAACTGGTCTGGACGCCGCCCTGGGACAAGGACCGCATGAGCGAAGAAGCCAAGCTCGAACTTGGGCTGATGTGACCAAAAGGAGAGTTGGATCACCGCGGTGCGTCCTTCGAGACGCGCCCCTTGGGCGCTCCTCAGGATGAGAAGATTTTTTCTTAATGCCATCAAAACCTTAACCTCATCCTGAGGAGGCGCGGAGCGCCGTCTCGAAGGACGCACGTCTCGTCAGGCCGCGTCGAGCGCGGCTTCGAGATCGGCAATAAGATCGTCGGGGTGCTCGATCCCGACCGAGAGGCGCAAGAGATCCGGCGGGACTGGGCTGCCCGGGCCCTCGATCGAGGCGCGGTGCTCGATGAGGCTCTCGACCCCGCCCAATGAGGTCGCGCGCTTCCAC
>JBARKH010000212.1:0-3576 GCA_049801295.1 Allostellaceae bacterium
CCGCACCTGGGTCCGTCACGCCCACGGGCAGCGTTCCCGCGGTACCGGGCGATGCTTCGGGAGCGTCGGGCGGCGGCGGCGGATCGCTCGACGCGTTCGGTTCTTCCGCGCCGCTGGCGGTGGAATCAGTCGAGTCCAGGGCCGTTCCCTCGATTGCCGTGCGGTGCCGGCGGCGATGCCGGCGGGTTCCAGCTTACCCCGCCAACCCTACCGTCTGCCAGAAATCAAGGGAAGTGCGCGCGCCATCGTCGAGATCCCTCCGGCGTCGGACTCAGCGAACCCCGGGCCCGCGCATCAACTTCGCAAGGAGCGCGCGGGCTTCGAGGAGTTCACGCCGGATCTCTTCGAGCGCTGCCCGTGTGTCCGGCTTTGCTGGGGCCCGCCGCGGGCGGCGTGCCGGCGGTTCAGGGCGCGGCGGTTCACCGGTATCGGCCACCAGGTCCGGGCCGGTGTCCAGCGGGAAGAGGCTCGGGGCGGCTCCCGGATCGGTTGTCTTCGCACGACGCTCGGCACCGCCGCCCAAGAGCTTTTGCACGCCGCGGATCGTATAGCCGTCCTGGTACAGGCACTGCCGGATGCGGCGCAACAGAACGATGTCTTCCGGCCGGTAGTACCGCCGCCCGCCGCGGCGCTTCAGCGGCTTCAGCTGCGCGAACTTCGATTCCCAGAAGCGCAGCACGTGCGCCGGCAGGTCGAGGTCGCCCGCGACCTCGCCGATGGTGCGGAACGCCGAGGCGCCTTTGGCCGGAGCAATCGGCGTGGGTTCGCCGGTCTCGCTAACCTCAGGCCGGCGTCGCCTTTGCGGCGCCCGGCCTGGCCGGGGCCGCGGCGCCTGCGGCCGAGCCGTTTTGACTGCGGCCGTTGTTGATCTGATGCTTCAGCGCATGGGACGCGCGAAAGACGAGGACGCGGCGCGGGCTGATCGGGACTTCCTGGCCGGTTTTCGGATTGCGCCCGACGCGCTGCCCTTTCCTGCGCACGGCAAAGCTGCCGAACGACGAGATCTTGACCATATCGCCGCGCTCCAACGCGCGGGAAATCTCGGCAATCACCGATTCGACGAGTTCGGCCGACTCGTTGCGCGACAGACCGACCTCTTGATAGATCACCTCGGTGAGCTGAGCACGGGTAACCGTGTGACCGGCCATAACGCCCTCCCCTGCTTTAGGGAAGCGTATCGCGATCGAAAAAATTCGTCAAATAACAAAGCGTTGCTCGGGATTTTTGGCGATCGAATTTTCTCAGGGCCCGGCTACCATCGCACGACGCTTGCGCCCCAGGTGAGGCCGCCGCCCAAGGCTTCCATCAAAACGAGGTGGCCGGGCAGGATCCGGCCGTCGCCCACCGCCTCGTCGAGGGCGAGCGGGATCGAGGCCGCCGAGGTGTTGGCGTGGCGCTCGATCGTGACGATGGTGCGCTCCGCCGCCAGCCCGAGCCGGCGTCCGACCGCGTCGATGATGCGCGTATTCGCCTGATGCGGCACCAGCCAGTCGATATCATTGGGGCCGAGCCCGTTCGCCGCCAGCGCTTCGCCGACCACCTCGCTCAAATGCTGAACCGCCTGGCGGAATACTTCGCGGCCCTCCATCCGCAGGAAGCCGGCGCGGCCGGTCGAAGAGGGGCCGCCGTCGACATAGAGGATGTCGTGCAGGCGGCCGTCCGAATGAAGGTGCGTCGAGAGGACGCCGCGGCTGGCCGGCCCCCCGCCCGGCACCGCGGTCAACACGATCGCCCCGGCCCCGTCGCCGAAGAGAACGCAGGTGCCGCGATCCTCCCAATCGAGGATCCGCGAAAAGGTCTCGGCGCCGACCACCAGCGCGGTGCGCGCCTGACCCAGCCGCAACGCATTGTCGGCGACCGCGAGCGCGAAGATGAACCCCGAGCACACCGCCTGCACGTCGAACGCGGCGCCGCGCTTCATGCCGAGGCGCGCCTGCACTTTGACCGCGGTCGAGGGGAACGTCTCGTCGGGCGTTGCTGTCGCCAGCACGATCAGATCAATGTCGCTGCCGCTCATCCCGGCGCGCTCGAGGGCGCGGGACGATGCGTGGAAGGCAAGGTCCGAGGTCAGCTCGCCCTGGGCGGCGATGCGCCGCTCGCCGATCCCGGTGCGCTGGCGGATCCACGCATCCGACGTGTCGAGCCGGGCGGCAAGCTCGTCGTTGGTGACGACCCGCTCCGGCAGATAACCGCCGCAACCGGCGATTTGCGAGCGCAACGTCACCCGGGCGCGCTCACAGCGCCACGGACTGCTCGGTCGGCGGCGCCCTGTTGAGGCGCGCGACCTCGTCGCTGATCTTCTGGAGAAAACCGTTGAGCTTCAAGTCCGCGGCGACGCCGATGGCGTTGGCGAAGCCGAACGCATCGGTCGAGCCGTGGCTTTTGACCGCAATCCCGGCCAACCCGAGAAACATCGCCCCATTATAGCGGCGCGGATCGAGGCGCGCGGCAAATTTCTTGAGCGCACCGCGGGCAAACAGGTAGCCGATGCGCGCCGATAGCGAGTGCTGAAACGAGGCGCGCAGGGATTCGCTGAAGAGCTTGGCGACCCCTTCGATCGTCTTCAGCGCGACATTGCCGGTGAACCCATCGGTGACAATGACGTCGACCGTCCCGGCGGCGATGTCGTTGCCCTCGATGAAGCCATGAAACCGGATCGGCGTCATTCCGCCGCGCAAGCGCGCGCTGGCGCCGCGCACCGCGTCGTTTCCCTTGAGATCCTCAGAGCCGACATTGAGGAGCCCGACCGTCGGTTGCACGAGCCCCAGGACGGTGCGCGCGAAGACATCACCCATCAGGGCAAATTGCACGAGATTCGCCGCGTCGCACTCGATGTTGGCGCCGAGGTCGAGCATCACGCTCTCGCCGCGCCGGGTCGGAATAATGGTTGCGATCGCCGGACGGTCGATCCCGGGCAAGGTTTTGAGCACGAATTTCGCGATCGCCATCAGCGCCCCGGTATTGCCCGCCGATACGACGCCGTCGGCGCGCCCATCCCTGACCGCATCGATCGCGAGCCACATGCTCGAGCGGCGTGCGGTGCGCAGCGCCAGCGACGGCTTGGCGTCGTCCGCCACGGCTTCGTCGGTATGATGCACCGTCGCCGCTTCGGCGAGCCGCGGCAATTTGGCGATGAGCGGCGTCATCTGGGCGGCGTCGCCGAACAGCAGAAATTGCGCTCCGGGGTGCCGTTCCAGCGCCATATCGGCACCCTTGAGCACCATTGCCGGAGCGCGGTCGCCGCCCATCGCGTCGATGGCGAGGGTGACGGTGTCGTTCACCGCACGCGTGCCTTCCCCGGCCGCCGACGGCTCAGGCGGTCGTCGCCGCCTGCGGCGTGACCTCACGCCCGTCGTAAAATCCGCAGGATGGGCACAGATGGTGCGGCCGCTTCAGTTCGCCGCAATCCGGGCATTCGGCATAGGTCGCCGAGGGTAGCGCGTGATGCGAGCGGCGCATATTGCGGCGCGAAGGCGAGGTTTTCTTTTTCGGAACGGCCATGATCGACTCTTTGACGGCTGCAGGGGCGTTGGTGTACTTAGCCGAATTTCCGCGGCGCGGGCAACAGCCATGGAA
>JBARKH010000213.1:0-12451 GCA_049801295.1 Allostellaceae bacterium
GCCCAGCGGCGCGCCGGCCACAGCGACGGCGGCGCTGTTGCTCGCGGCAAAATCGAGGCCCGGCTGCCTGCCGCCGAGCAGCTCGATGTAAACCGCGGCCAGGAGATTGCAATCGATCTCGGCGCCATGCTTGTCGCGGGATGACAGATCAATCGCAAAGCGCCGGCATAGCGCGTCGAGGCTCGCAGGGGCGCCCGGAAACCGGCGGCGCGCTACCGCAAGCGTGTCAACGAAGGGAGCGGCGAGCGGCTCGCGGCCGAGGCGCGTCAGCTCCGCGTTGATGAAGGCAAGATCGAACTCGGCGTTGTGAATGACCAGGCTGTCGCCGGCGATGAACTGGGTCAACTCCTCGGCGATCGCGTCAAACGGCGGATGCCGGGCGAGGAACTCGGCATCGAGCCCATGCACCGCCATCGCTTCCGACGGGACGTCGCGCTCGGGGTTGACATAACGGTGCAGCTTGCGGCCCGTTGGAACGTGGTGGATCAGTTCGAGACAGGCGATCTCGACAATCCGATGACCCTCTCGCGGGTCGAGCCCGGTGGTTTCGGTGTCGATCACGACCTCGCGCATGCTCTCTTCCCCCGATACGGCCGCGGCAGGTCCCCCCGCCGCAGCTTTCTGACAATCGCCTTTAGCCGCCGAAATGTCACGTTGCGCCCCAGGGCGGTCGCGACAACAAAATCGGCGCGGCGGCGCTTTTCGCGATCCGGCAGCTGAGCGCGCAAGATGTCGGCGAAACGGCTTTCACTCATCCCCGCCCGGCGCATCACCCGTTCGCGCTGCAGGCGCAGCGGCGCCGACACGACCAGCACGAAATCGCAGCGCTCGACCCCGCCGCTCTCAAAAAGGAGCGGGATGTCGAGGACGACGAGCGGCGCGCGGCGGGCGCGGGCCAGCGCGACGAACCGCCGTTCGGCCCGCCGCACCATCGGATGAAGGATCCCTTCAAGACGCCGCAGCGCCGGCGGGTCGCGGAACACCCGCTGGCCCAAGAGCCGGCGATCGATCCCACCGGCGTCGCCGCGCACCCCGGGAAACGCCGCATCGACCGGGCCGACCGCTTTCCCACCTGGTCCAATGAGCCGGTGAACCTCCGCATCGGCGTCGAACAGCGGTACGCCCAGCCGCCGCAGCGTTGCCGCCGCATTGCTTTTCCCCATCCCGATCGAGCCAGTGAGGCCGAGGACGATCATCGCGGCGCCGCCAAGGTCGTCAGAACCGCGGCACGCAATTCGCGGGTCACCCGCACCGGCGTCCCGAACCACGCCTCGAACCCCGGCCGCCCCTGGTGAAGCAGCATGCCGAGCCCATCGACGCAGCGATTGCCACGCCGCCGCGCCGCCGCCAAGAGAGCGGTCTCAAGCGGCACATAGACGAGATCGACGACAACCGCCCGTGGCGGCAATCGAGCAAGATCGATCGCCAGCTCCGGCTCGCCGGTCATGCCAAGGCTCGTCGAGTTGACAAAGAGCCCGGCACCCTCGAGCGCCCCATCGCGTGCGTCCCACGGGTGGATCGAAATCCGGCTTGTCGACGTCGCAAGCTCCTCGGCTACGCGTTCGGCCCGGGCAACGGTCCGGTTGACGAGCCGGAGTTCGGCGACCCCCAGCTCGATCAGCGCTGCCACCACGGCGCGGGCCGCGCCGCCGGCGCCGACCACGACTGCCGGGCCGGCCGTCGGTTCCCAATCCGGGGCGGCCTCGCGCAGATTTTCGCAAAACCCGTATAAATCGGTGTTGCTTCCAGAGAGGCTCCCGTCGGGCGCGACAATGACGGTGTTCATCGCGCCGATGCGCCGGGCCGACGGCTCGACCCGATCGACGATCGACAGCGCCTTCTCTTTATGCGGGATGGTCAGGTTGCAGCCGCGAAATCCCAACACGGGGAGCGCCCGCAACGCCTGCGCGAGGTCTTCGGGGCGGACTGCCAGAGGGACATAGGCGCCGTCGATCCCGTTTTCGTCGAGCCAGAAATTGTGCAGTGCCGGGGAGCGCGAATGGGCGACCGGCCATCCCATGATGCCGGCCAGTCGCGTCCGCCCTGTGATCCTCATCCCCCGATCCTCAAATCAACATCACGCCACGCTCGCGCAAAAACCCAAGCAGCTCAAGGAGCGGCAAGCCAAGAACGGCAAAATGGTCGCCGATAATCCGCGAAAACAGCTGCGCGCCCCTGTCCTCGAGGCGATAGGCGCCGACCGAACCGAGGAGCGCCACCCCCTCGGCGGCAACATACGCCTCGATAAAGCGATCGCTGAACCACCGCATATGCATTTCCGGTGCGCTCCTCGCGCTCCAGAGCGGCACGCCGCCGCAGGCGACACACGCAGCGGTCGCGAGCTCGTGGACCCGTCCTCGCAACGCCCGCAGCTGCGCGGCTGCTTCGGCCAGATCGACCGGCTTGTCGAACCATTCATCTCCTGCCGCGAGGATCTGGTCGGCGCCGATAACGAGGGCTTCGGGATGTCGCCGCGAGACAATGCACGCCTTCTCGGTGGCAAGGGCACTCGCGCAAGCAATCGCTGAATCACCGGCTTCACGTGCTTTCCGCTTAAGCCGCGATTCATCGATCGCCGCCGGCTCGACGGTAAACTCGACACCTGCCGCCCGAAGCAATCCCGCCCGTGCCATACTCGCCGAGGCGAGGATCACCCGCTCAGCCATCGCCACCCGTGCGGCGCATCAGGAGTTTATATATCGAGGAGGCGGTTTCCTCGATCGAGCGCCGGGTGACGTCGATAACCGGCCAATGGTGCTCGGCGAAGACCCGGCGCGCCTCGCGAACCTCGGCCCGAACCGCCTCGATGTCGGTGTAATCGGTGGCCTCGTTGTGGTCGAGCATGCTGAGCCGGTTGCGGCGCAGATGAATGAGCCGCTCGGGATCGTTGGTCAGGCCGACGATCAGCGGTTTGTCGGCGTGCAGCAGTTCCTGGGGCAACGCGACACCCGGCACGAACGGCACGTTGGCGGCTTTGATGCTGCGATTGGCGAGATATAGCGAGGTTGGCGTCTTCGACGTCCGCGACACCCCGACGAGACACACATCGGCGTCGTTGATCCCCCAGCTCGATTGACCATCGTCATGGTTGATGGCAAAGGTCATCGCATCGATGCGGGCGAAATACTCGCTGTCGAGCAGATGCTGCTTGCCGGGCAGCCCACGGCTTTCGCGTCCCAGATAAGAGGCCAGGGCACCGATGACGGGATCGAGCACGGGAATCGCTGACACTTGCATCCGCCGGCATCCCTCCTGCAACACCTGGCGTAGCGCGTCGTCGACCAGCGTGAAGAGAACAAGACCGTGATTGGCCTCGATGCCGGCAAGCACGCGATCGATCTGGCTGCGCGTGCGCACCATGCTCCAGACATGCTCGATCGCCTGGGCTTCATCAAACTGAACGAGGCAGGCGCGCGCGACCGAATGGACCGTATCGCCGGTCGAATCGGAAACCAGATGAAGATGAAACCGGGTCAGCGCCACCCTACCCTCGCTCCGAATCTCGATCACTCAACCCTGTGGACCGATCGGCGCCATGTGGGCATAACCGACGAAAAAATCCCCGCCCACGATATTCGTCCCCGGTCCGAACATGTTTGGTGGACCGTTATCAACCTCACAAGCTCATTATCCCCATTCCCAGGCGTTCGGGTAACGTTTACCAGCGTTTCCTGTTTTCCCGATTTTATCCGCAATCCCGACGCACTCTAAATACCGGCCCGCCATCGTGATTGTAGCCTTACGAACAGGCTGCCGCAAACCGCACAAAGATATCGCCGAGCGGGGACAATGATGGGAATATTTGTTAATCCCCGATATCCCGAAGCCATCTATATCAACTACATCATTTGAATCAGACTCTGATAAAAGATAGAAGAGTGATGATGACCGGTGAACAATCCAAACCATTGCTTCGTGCACTTGGCGGCGAAACGCTTGAGAGACCACCGTGGTGGTTGATGCGGCAGGCCGGCCGGTATCTGCCGGAATATCGCGCGTTGCGGGGACAGGCGAGCGGCTTTGTCGAATTCTGCCTGAACCCCGACTTGGCGAGCGAGGCAACGGTGCAGCCGGTTCGCCGCTTTGGCATGGATGCGGCAATCCTCTTTGCCGACATTCTGCTGGTGCCGTACGCCCTGGGACAAAAAGTCGAATTCGGCGAGGATGGGCCGGTCCTGGAGCCGATTGCCGAAGGCTTGGGTATTGGCGGATTGCGGCGGGAAGGATTATCCGGCCTCGAGCCGGTTTACGAGACCGTCCGCCGCAGCCGCGCCGCGCTCGCTCCGGAAACGACGCTGATCGGGTTTGCCGGGTCCCCGTGGACAGTCGCGACCTATATGGTCGAGGGCGGCGCCAGCCGCGATTTCCGCCGGACCAAGGCGTGGGCTTATCGAGACCCGTACGGTTTTGCGGCGCTGATCGATCTGATTGTCGAGGCAACCGTCGAATACCTGTCGGGGCAGGTCGCGGCAGGGGCCGATGTCGTGCAGTTATTCGACAGCTGGGCTGGGGTTTTAGGCGAGGCCGGCTTCGCGCGTTGGGTCATCGATCCGACGCGACAGATCACCGAGCGGCTGAAACAACGCTTCCCGTCTCTTCCGGTTATCGGTTTTCCGCGCGGCGCCGGGCTCCTCTACCCGCGCTATGTGGCGCAGAGCGGCGTCGACGCGGTCAGCATCGACACCACGGTTTCAGGCGTCTTTGCCCACGAGCACCTGCAGGGCCATGTGGCGGTGCAGGGTAATCTCGACCCGGTCGCGCTGCTCGTCGGAGGGGCGGTGATGGAAGCGGAGGTCAAGGCGATTCGCGGGGCGCTCGCCGGCGGGCCGTTCATCTTCAATCTTGGGCATGGCGTGCTGCCGCAGACGCCTCCGGAACACGTTGCCGCGCTTGCGCGGCTCCTCGCCGAACCTGCCGATATCGCGTGAAATGGTGCGTCGGGCGGTTATTCTGATGAATTTGGGCGGGCCCGATTCGCCCGCGGCGGTACGGCCGTTTCTATACAATTTGTTCAGCGATCGGGCGATCATCGGCCTGCCGGCACTGTTGCGGCTGCCGCTGGCGTGGCTGATTGCAGCGCGCCGGGCGGTCGTCGCGCGCGGGATTTATGCGCAGCTCGGCGGTTCCTCTCCGTTGCTCGCCAACACCGAGGCGCAGGCGCAGGCGCTGGAGGCGGAGCTTGGCGCCGGCTATCGCTGTTTCGTCGCGATGCGCTATTGGCATCCGTTGACCGCGGCGGCGGTTGGTGCGGTCAAGGCGTGGGGCGCGGACGAGATCGTCCTCTTGCCGCTCTATCCGCAATTTTCGACGACGACGACCGAGTCCTCGCTCGCGGCGTGGCGGCGCGAGGCGACGCGGCAAGGCCTTGGCGGCAAGACCCGGGCGATCCGCTCCTACCCGGTGGCGGAGGGCTTCATCGCGGCCGTGACCGCGTTGGTTGCTCGCACTCTGGGCGCGGCGGAGGGTGCCGGCGCGGCGGTGCGACTGCTGTTCAGCGCACATGGCCTGCCGCTTCGGATTGTGGCCGCGGGTGATCCCTACCCGCACGAGGTCGAGAGCACGGCCGCGGCGGTAGTAACGGCGCTCGCAAGGCCCGGGCTCGACTGGCGCGTGTGCTATCAGAGCCGAGTCGGACCGCTGGCCTGGCTCGGGCCATCCGTAGAGGAGGAGCTGCGCCGTGCCGGGCGCGACGGCGCCGCGGTCGTCGTCGCGCCGATCTCGTTTGTTTCCGAGCATTCCGAGACGCTCGTCGAGCTCGACCGCGACTATCGCCGCTTGGCCGGCGCCTGCGGTGTGCCGGCCTATCACCTGGTGCCGACGGTGGGCACGGAGCCACGCTTCATCGCGGCCTTGGCCGAGCTCGTTCGGGGAACCGAGCAACCGGCGCCATCGGCCGACATCGTCCGGGCATCGGCCGGGCCGGCATCGTGAGCAGTACCCTCGCCTCCGCCTATCCCTGGGTGAAGGCGTTACACATCATCGCGGTCATCGCGTGGATGGCGGGGCTTCTCTATCTGCCGCGGCTCTTTGTCTACCACGCGGATTTGCCACGTGGATCCAACCGCGCGGCGATGTTGGAGGTCATGGAGCGGCGGCTGTTGCGCGCCATCATGCTGCCGGCGGCGATGATGACGTACGGGTTCGGGATCGCGCTGGCGGCCACTCCCGGTGTCGTCGATTGGCACCGCGGCTGGATCTGGGCGAAGCTGGGTCTGGTTGCGCTGCTTACCCTCTTCCATCACTTGCTGGCGCGGTGGCGTCTCGACCTGGCTCGCGGGAAACTCACCCATTCACCGAAATTCTATCGGGTTATGAATGAGTTGCCGACGATTGCGATGATCGCGATCGTGCTCCTGGTCGTGGTCAAGCCGTTTTGAGCCGGGAGCGACGACACTCGCCGAACCAAACCCCTTGTAATCGTGTTTGACTTGCATATCTCCGTTCGGTAGG
Source organism: Allostellaceae bacterium (assembly GCA_049801295.1). Classification (GTDB taxonomy): domain Bacteria; phylum Pseudomonadota; class Alphaproteobacteria; order ATCC43930; family CGMCC-115725; genus DATARH01. Next base: position 6,451 of record JBARKH010000213.1, read on the forward strand.
GAACCGCCACACCGCCAGCCGGTTTTCTTTCAGACTTTCCAGATAATCTCGGTAATCCCCTCCCGGCCGCCGGACTCCGTCCAGGCAATTCTCCCGAGACCGGGCCAAACCTCTCCCCTCGCGACACAAAGATCCATGAACCTCCAAGAATTGAAACGCAAAACTCCGGCCGAGCTACTGGCTTTCGCCGAAGAGCTGGAAATCGAAAACGCATCCTCGCTGCGCAAGCAGGACATGATGTTCGCTGTCCTGAAGCAGCTGGCCGAGAACGACGTGCCGATCTCCGGGGATGGCGTGCTCGAAGTGTTGTCGGACGGGTTCGGCTTTCTGCGCTCGCCGGAAGCGAACTATCTGGCCGGGCCGGACGACATTTATGTCAGTCCGAACCAGGTGCGCCGATTTGGGCTGCGCACCGGCGACACCGTCGAGGGGCAGATCCGTTCGCCCCGCGACGGGGAACGCTATTTCGCCGCGCTCAAGATCAACCGAATCAATTTCGAGGAACCCGACCGGCTGCGCCACCGGATCAATTTCGACAATCTGACGCCGCTCTACCCCGAGGAGAAGATCGAACTCGAGCTCGACGATCCGACCAAGAAGGATCTGACGACGCGGGTCCTCGATCTGATCACGCCGCTCGGCAAGGGCCAGCGTGCGCTCATTGTCTCGCCGCCGCGCACCGGCAAGACGGTGATGCTGCAGAACATCGCGCATGCGCTCGCGGCCAATCACCCCGAAGTTTATCTCATCGTCCTCTTGATCGACGAGCGGCCGGAAGAGGTCACCGACATGGCCCGCTCGGTCCGCGGCGAGGTCATCAGCTCGACCTTCGACGAGCCGGCGCAGCGCCACGTGCAGATCGCCGAGATGGTGATCGAGAAAGCCAAGCGCCTCGTTGAGCACAAACGCGACGTCGTGATCCTCTTGGATTCGATCACCCGTCTCGCGCGCGCCTACAACACCGTCGTGCCGTCCTCGGGCAAGGTCTTGACCGGCGGCGTCGACGCCAACGCGCTGCAGCGGCCGAAGCGGTTCTTCGGCGCGGCGCGCAACATCGAGGAAGGCGGCTCGTTGACGATCATTGCGACGGCCCTCATCGATACCGGCTCGCGTATGGACGAGGTCATCTTCGAAGAGTTCAAGGGCACCGGCAATTCCGAAATCGTGCTCGACCGCAAGGTCGCCGACAAGCGCACCTTCCCGGCGCTCGACATCACCAAATCGGGCACCCGCAAGGAGGAACTGCTGGTCGACCGCGGCGTCCTGGCCAAGATGTGGGTCTTGCGCCGGGTCCTGATGCCGATGGGCACCAATGACGGGCTCGAGTTCCTGATCAACAAGCTCAAGGAATCGAAGAACAATTCCGAGTTCTTCGACGCGATGAACACCTGACCTTCCAATGTCGTCCCGGCGAAAGCCGGGACCCACCCCTCCGCGTTCTCGCAGTTGAATGGTGGATCCCGGCTTGTGCCGGGACGACATCGGTTTTCCCTACACCGTAAACACGGTCGAGCCGGTGGTCTTTCGGCCCTCGAGGTCGCGATGCGCCTGTGCCGCGTTGCGCAAGGGGTAGGTCTGGTTGATCGCCAGCTTGACAGCGCCCTTCTGCACGACATCGAAGAGTTCCCCGGACGCGGTCAAGAGGTCCTCGCGGCTCGCCGTGTAGGTGTTGAGGGTCGGGCGGGTCACGAACAAGGAGCCCTTGCCGGCGAGGATGCCGAGATCGACCGGCGGGACAGAACCCGAGGATTGCCCGAACAGCGCCATAAGCCCCAACGGCGCGATGCAATCCAAGGATTTGTAGAACGTGTCCTTGCCGACTGAATCGTATACGACCGGGCATTTCTTGCCTTGCGTGATCTCGGCGACCCGGGCGACGAAATCCTCCTTGCAGTAATTGATCGCGTGGTCGCAGCCATTCTTCTTGGCGAGCGCGGCCTTCTCGTCGTCGCCGACGGTACCGATGACGGTGGCGCCCAGATGCTTCGCCCACTGGCACACGATGAGACCGACGCCGCCGGCTGCGGCGTGAATGAGGATCGTCTCGCCCTTCTTCACCGCATGGGTGCGGCGAATGAGGTACCACGCGGTCATGCCCTTCAGCATCATCGCCGCCGCCTGTTGGTCGGTGATCCCGGCCGGCACCGGGACCAGCCGGTCGGCCGGCATGACCCGCGCCTCCGAATAGGCGCCGAGGGGACCCCCGGCATAGGCGACGCGGTCACCGGGCTTCAATCCGCTGACCCCGGATCCGACCTCCTCGATGATCCCGGCCGCCTCGGAGCCGAGCCCGCTCGGCATCGGCATCGGATAGAGGCCGCTGCGCTGGTAGGTGTCGATATAGTTGAGCCCGACCGCGCTGTGCTTGAGCCGCACTTGGCCCGGCCCCGGCTTCCCGACCTCGACCTGCTGCCACTCCAGCACCTCGGGTCCGCCGGTCTTCGCAAAACGGATCGCCTGTACCATTGCCGTACCCTTCCAGGATGATTGTGTGGAGAGTTTTAGCCGAGTGCGCCTTCGAGCGCGAGCAGGCGCCGCTTGGTCGCGAGGCCGCCGTCGCCGCTATAGCCGCCGAGCCCGGCTTTCGCCAGCACCCGGTGGCAGGGAATGACGATCGGGATCGGGTTTGTGCCGCAGGCGCGGCCGACCGCGCGCGGCGCCGAGCCGATGGCGCCCGCGAGATCCCCGTAGCAACGGGTCTGGCCGTAGGGGATCGCCTGCATCGCTGACCATACCCGCGCCTCGAACGCTGATCCCCCCGGGGCGAGCGGCAGGTCGAAGCGGCTGAGCTTGCCATCGAAATAGGCGGCGAGCTGGCGCGCGGCCTCGGCGAGAAGAGGGCTGCCATTGCCCGAAGGCGCATCGGCCCAGCGGATCGCGACGACCCGGTCGTCCAACTCGTCGATAGTCAGCTGCCCGATCGGGCTCGGAATGGACAGGGACGGCATCGCCACCTCACAGTGAACATTAGAAGAACGTTAGCGCAGTTCCGCGAGGTTGTCGACCAGCACCTTCGCCTCGATGAGCGGCAGCGAGCAGACCGGGCCGTCGCAGACATAGGCGGCCGCGCGACCATCAACGAGCCCCTTGCCATGGGCGGGATGGTTGGCGGGCAACGCCTGTCCGGGTGGCATGGCCAGCACCACCCGGTTCGGCAGCGAGACCCGGTAGACTGCTCGCCGCAAGGCCGCGAAGCCGGGGTCGGCGGGATCGCCGACAAGGACGATCTGCAGCGGCTTCATCGCGAGCTCGGCATTGTTGATGAGGGTCGCGAGCGGGAAGAAATTGCGCGCTAGCTCGCCGGCGAAGATGGCGGTGATGTCTTCGGCGCGTTGGCGATACTGGTCCTCGCCGGTCAACAAAGCGAGCCGGGTCAATACGCCGACCATCGTGCCATTGCCCGAGGGCACCGCGGCGTCGTTCGCGGTCTTGACTCGCGCGATCAGATCGAGCGTGTCGTCGGCGGCAAACCAATAGCCGCCTCCCGCCCTGTCCCAGTGATGGCGGTCGAGCAGCGCTACCCATTGGCGCGCCTGGCCGAGGTAGGCGCCGTCGGCCGTGGCTTCGTGGAGCGCCAGGGCGGCGCGGCAGAGGTTGGCGTAATCATCGACGCTCGCGGGATGGCGCGCCTCGCCGGCGCACCAGCTGTGATGCAGCCGGCCGTCGGGTCCGGTCATCCGCGCGGCGACGAAGGCGAAGGCGCGCGCCGCGAGGGTGATCCACTCGGGGCGCTCGAAGCTCAGCCCGGCCTGGGCGAGCGCGGTGATCATCAGCCCGTTCCAATCGGCGAGCACCTTGGCGTCGAGCCCCGGGCGCACCCGAGGCGCGCGCGCGACCAAGAGCTTGTCGCGGCAGCGCGCCAGCGCCGCCTCGGTCTCGGCATCGGCAAGGGCGGGATGGGCGAGGCGGTTGAGGATCGTCTTCCCCTCCCAATTGCCGTCAGCGTCGACGTCGTAAAAGCGCTTGAAGAGGAGCGCCTCGTCGCCGAGCACCGCATCGATCTCGGGTTCGGACCAGACGTAGAATTTGCCCTCCTCATGCTCGCTGTCCGCGTCGAGGCTGCTGACGAAGGCGCCTTCTGTGTTGACCATCTCGCGCTCGAGCCAGCCAATTGTCTCGGCAACCCGCTGGGCGTAGAGGGGATCGCGGGTTTCCTCCCAGACCAGGGTCAGGAGGCTCACGAGTTCGGCGTTGTCGTAGAGCATCTTCTCGAAATGCGGCACCAGCCAGTGCGCATCGGTGGCGTAGCGGGCGTAGCCGCCGCCGAGATGGTCGTAGATGCCGCCCTGGCTGATTGTTGTCAGCGTGCGCAGCACCGCCTCGCGATAGGGCTCCAGCCGCGTGCGCTTCCAGCCGCGCCACAACAATTCGAAGATCCCGCATTGGGGGAATTTGGGCGCGGTGCCGATGCCGCCATTCAAGGGATCGACCTCGCGCAACAGCCGCTCGGCGATGCGATCGAAGAGCCCGGTGGAGATTTCCGGCGTGCCGCCCTCGCCGCGCTGCGGCCCGCCGAGCCGCGCCAGCCCTTCGCGCAACGCGGCAACGTTTTTCAAGACGGTGTCGCGGTCGCCGCGATAGGCCTTGCCGATTGCCGCCAGAACCTGCGGGAGGCCGGGGCGGCCCCAGCGCGGCTCGGGCGGGAAATAGGTGCCGCCCCAGAACGGCTCGCCCTGCGGCGTCAGGAACATCGTAAGCGGCCAGCCGCCGTGCTCGCCCATCAACGCCAGCGCGTTCTGGTAGATCGCGTCGAGATCGGGACGCTCCTCGCGGTCGATTTTGATAGGAACGAAATTTTCGTTCATCTGGGCCGCGATCCTCGGATCCTCGAAGCTCTCATGGGCCATCACATGGCACCAATGGCAGGCCGCATAACCGATCGAGAGGAGGATCGGCTTGTCGGCGGCCTTAGCGGCCGCGAGCGTCTCGGCGCTCCAGGCCTGCCAATGCACCGGGTTGTCCTTGTGCTGCAGGAGGTAGGGGCTGGTTTCCTCGCCGAGGCGGTTTTGCTCGATGCTGATCAATCTACTTGGCCCATGCTGAATCCCTTGGGGCGGGTTGCGCCCGGATCGGTTGCCGCGGGCGGCGCGACGGGGTAGGGTCCGCGCGCCATCTTAGACACAGAACGGCGGATTGCGTCACCCGCTCCGCCCGACACCAGCGGAGAACCCGAATGGCCGACGCGCCCGCCGACCCTCGCCTGTTCTATGACCGACATATCTTCATGTGCAACAACGTGCGTCCGGAGGGCCATCCGCGCGGCTGCTGCATGGCGCGCGCGGAGGCAGCGGGCGGCTTCGACAAATTGCGCGGCTATGCGCGCGAGAAGGCGCGCCAGCTCGGCATCCAGAATGTCCGTTTCAACGCGGCCGGCTGTCTCGACCGCTGCGAATTCGGTCCCAACATGGTGATCTATCCGGAAGGCGTGTGGTACCGCTTTGAGTCGCAGTCGGACATCGACGAGATCCTCGAAACCCACCTGAAGGGCGGCGGCCGCGTTGAGCGGCTGATGCTGCAGCCCGAGCAGCTGCCGCCGAAGCACTGAGAACCGACGAACCCACCTCCGACACGATCTTCGCCCCGGCGACCGCCGCCGGGCGCGCGGCCATCGCGATTATCCGCCTCAGCGGCCCGGCTTCCGGGTCCGCCTTGCAAGCTCTCGCCGGGAAGCTCCCGCCGGCCCGGGTCGCGCGGCACGTTCGGCTGCGCGATCCCGCGAGCGGCGAGGAACTCGACGACGGTCTCGCGCTGTGGTTTCCCGGCCCGCATAGCGTCACCGGCGAGGACGTCGCCGAATTGCACCTGCACGGCAGCCGCGCCGTCATCGCCGCGGTGATGGCGGCGCTCGGGGCCCAAGGCCTGCGCCTCGCCGAGCCCGGCGAATTCACCCGCCGCGCCTTCCTCAACGGCAAGCTCGATCTCACCCAGGCCGAGGCGGTGGCCGATCTCGCCGCGGCCGAAACCGAGGCGCAGCGGCGCCAGGCATTGCGCCAGCTCGACG
>JBARKH010000214.1:0-10444 GCA_049801295.1 Allostellaceae bacterium
CGGAGCCTCCCCCGCCGCCGGCCCCACCGGTTAGCGCCGAGGCGCCACCGCCTACCGCGCCCACCGAGGCGGTATCGAGCGGACCCGAGCCGGCAAAGGCCGTTCCCGACGCGCCGGCATCCACCGAGCCGTCAGCGAAGCCCAACGAGGCAGCCTCTGGTGTCCAGGTCGCGGCAGCGGAGCCGCTATCCCCCCCGGCACCGGCGCCGTCCCTGGGTCCACAAGCTCCGGCCACGGTGCCGCAACCGGAGGGAAAGCCCGACTTTGAAGGACGGGTGACCGGCGCCAAGGGCCTCAACGAGATCGAGTTGGACAAGACGCGGTGGATCAAAGTTTACGGGATCGTCGATCGCGCTAGCGGTTCGGCGGAGGCGCAGCACACCGCGGCACTGGTGCGCTATCTGAAACCCTCGCGCAACCACGTCGTCTGCTATCGAAAGTCGGGCGACACCTATCGATGCTATTCTGACGGGCAGGATATCGCACGGTTGGCGTTGCTCGACCGTCTGGTGCAACTGGCGCCCAACGCGCCTCCCGAATACCGTTCACTATTGGCGCAACGCCGGTAGTTCGGCCCGACGAGCGGAGCGTCAACACCGAAAAAATATGCAACTCAGGTCCAATCCGGCGTTTACCATCGGTGTAGCCGATCTGACAGTTACTAACGCGAAGAGGGAGTATCAGGCGATGATTACCAAGGCGATCTTGAGCTCGGTTATCGCGCTGGCGGTGGGGGGGGCCCTCGGCGACCGTGTCCTGGCTCAATCTCCCTACCAGACACCCTATCCCTACCAATCGCAGTATCCCGCCCAGCCACAATATGCTCCGTCCCCGCAGTACGCTCCGCCTCAGCAACAGTACGCTCCGGCCCAACAGTACGCTCCGGCCCAACAACAATACGCGCCGGCTCAACAACAATACGCTCCGGCGCAGCCGGCTTACGCGCAGCTCCCCGACTATTGCATGCAGAACAATGCCGCCGCGGGAGCTGCCACTGGTGCGGTGATTGGCGGCCTCATCGGCGGGCTGGCCGGCGGCGGGCGAGGTGCGGCGATCGGGGCGGGATCCGGCATGCTGTTCGGCGGCTTGAGCGGCGCTCAGGCGGATGCGCAATGCCAGCAGATGGCGACCCAAATCGCCTATCAGCAAGCGGCCGCGCAGCAGGCGGCAATCGAGCAGCAGGTCGCGCAGCAGGCCGCTCGGCAAACCGGTGCGCTGACGCTGCCGGCTTCCGCCTACGTGCCGGTCTCGACCGATTATAAGACACCTTCGGATGGACATCGCCATCGCATCACGGTGAAGCGGCTCAACAGCTTCAGCGATCCGGCGTCGCGTCAGATTTGCGACAACTTCACCAAGATCGACACTGACATGGACGGCAATACCAACAGCACTGCGACCTCTCGCCGGTGCAAAGGGCCGGACGGGCAGTGGCGCGACGCTACTTGACCATCTGTTAACCCGAGCCCATTGAGCGGACCGTCGCGGCGCCTGCACGACGCGGCCGAGGTTGCGTCCTGCATCCTCGGCCTGGCGTTGCTGTGGCTTGTGTGGATCGCCGCCGGGCTGGCACTGACCGGTTCTTCCGCGGCGAGCACGGAAGCAGCGCCGAGCCGTGTCAAGAGCGGGACCGGGTTTTTCGTCTCGCGCGACGGGTTTCTCGTCACCAGCGCGCATGTCGTCGACGGCTGTGAGCACGTGTCTGCTTGGCAGTCAGACGGCACCGAGCGGCCGAGCTACATTATCGCCTCCGACCAGCGATTGGATCTCGCCCTGCTTTGGGCGGACGGCGGGCCTACTGGGCACTCCGCCGCCGTCGCGCGCGCCGCGCCTCAATCGGGTGAGGACGTGTTTACCTTGGGCTACGGTGTCATCGCGACAAAGCCTCTGCAGCCGGTTCTGATCGAGGGCTCGTTTGTCGGCGACAGTACGGCCCGGCCCGGCAACCGGATCATCGTCATTCGAGCGAAGCTGCGGGCCGGAAACAGCGGTGGCGCCGTGCTCTCCGGTGATGGGTCGCTGATCGGCATGATTATCGGGCGAGACGAGGAGCACGCCGAATTGGGCGTCGCGCTTCCAAGGGAAAACATCGAGGCACTACTTGGCGCCTATGGGATCACTCTCCCGACGACCGCCATTGCCGCTGACGCGCGAGATCTGCTGAGCGCCATTTCCGTGCTCATTCAATGCTCGTCCTCGAACAACTGAGGGTCGCTACCGGAAAAAATCTGTGGGTGGATGGTTCAATCTCTGCCTCTGTCCACCACCGGCAGGCGTTCAGGCGCCACAACCGCCTCTCCGCAGCGTAAGAGCTGCTCGGGGCAGCCTCGCCCGACCTTCGCCGGCTGGCCGCAGCGGCGCTCTCAGGCGCGGCGCAGGCGCACCCCGCGGCCGCCACCGGTACTGGCCGCGCCTTCGTTGATGAACTCGACCCCGGCCAATTCGAGAGCGGCCATTACTTTGGTCAGGCTCTCGATGACCCCGCGAACGGTCCCGTTACTGGATTCCATGCGCTGGATCGTTGGCAGCGAGACGCCGGACGCCGCCGCCAGGGCCTTCTGATCCATGCCCACGAGGACGCGAGCCGCCTTCATTTGCGCCGCGGTGAGCAATATCCCTCTCCAACAGACGGTGCCGAAATTTTCGGGAACCCACTCTCCGTTATGACTTGTACATCATAGCTGATTCGTAGGTCATGTCCCTAACCTCAAAATTACCATCTTGCGCCTGTCCGACGTCATTTCGGCACCCTCATCCGGCCGGGTTTTCAATCCGGCCCAACAGTCGCAACAATCCGTCCAGAATTGTGTACGGATGGGGCGGGCAGCCCGGCACATAGAGATCGACCCTAAGCAGATCCTCGATCCCGTCGCCCTGCTCGGGGTGGCCGCGGAACAGGCCGCCCGATATCGCACAGGCGCCGGCGGCGATGACCAGCTTGGGCGAGGCGACGGCTTCGTAGGTCGTGAGCGTCGCCTCCCTCATGTTTGCGGTGAGCGGGCCGGTGACGAGGATGCCGTCGGCATGGCGGGGCGAGGCGACGAATTCGATGCCGAAGCGGCTCGAATCGAAGACGATGTTGCCGAGCGCGTTGACCTCCGCTTCGCAGCCGTTGCAACCGCCAGCGCTGATCTGGCGCAGCCGCAGCGAGCGCCCCACGAGCCGCCTCAGCTCCCGGCGAAGCGGCTCGACCTGCAGTTCGGAATCGCCGGTGAAGACCATCCCGGTGCGCTCCGAGGCGGCGAGCCGCCAGTCTCGGCTGAAGCTGATCGCGTTGCCGGGGCAGGCGGCAGCGCACTCGCCGCAAAAGATGCAGCGCCCGAGATCGAGTTCGGGTCCGGAAGCCGAAACCAAGAGCGCATCGGTCGGACAGATGGCGACGCACTTGGCGCAGCCCTCGATGCACTTCCCGGGGTCGAGCACCGGCCGCCCGCGAAACAGCGCCGGCAGCGACGGGTCTTGCGCGGGGTAGTTCGCTGTCCGGTAGCCTTGCCGGGCGCGGGCGAGCAGCGCCTTGAACATGATTGCCTGCCCTTTCTACAGATCGTGCCCGCAGTAGGAGAGGTTGAAGCTCTTGTTGCACATCGGAAAATCGGAGATGGCCTGACCGCGCATCGCGATTCCCAGCCCGAACCAGTTGCGGAACGACGGATCGAGGATCTTGTACTGGGCGAAGCGTCCCTCTCGATCGGTCATGCCCAGATGGACGATTTCGCCGCGCCAGCCTTCGACGAGCGACAGCGCGAGGTGGTTCGGAGCCAGCGCTCCGAGAGCCGTCATCGGCTCGCCCGTTCCCGACTGGTCGAGCACCGGGCCGAGGAAGGCGAGCGAGTTTTCGATTTCCTGCCAGCGCTGGAACGCGCGGGCGAACACGTCGCCTTTCTCGCCGACGGCGATCGCCGGGTGACGGTCCCGGTAGACCGGCGCCGGAAAATCGCGTCGGCAATCGCGGTCGATCCCGCTCGCGCGCGCCGGCGGCCCGACGATGCCCAGATCGGTCGCCGCCTGCCGGCTGAGGATGCCGGCATTTTCGAAGCGTCCCCTGACCGACGAGGACTTCCACAAAAGTTCGACCGCATCGCGCATGTCGCGTTCGGCGTCGCGGAGCCGTTGTTTCAATTCGCGCCGAATTTCAGCCCCTGGCTCGTGGGCGACGCCTCCGGGCCGGATCCAGCCGCGGCCAAGCCGGCTGCCGCACAATTGCGCGGTCATGTTCAAGAAATCGCCGCGCAGCCGGCCGCAATAGGCGGCAGCCGGGAGAAAGCCGACATCACCCGCCAGCGCCCCCAGATCGCCGATATGATTGGCGATGCGTTCGAGTTCGAGGGCGACCGCGCGCAGAGCGAGCGCGAGCGGCGAACAAGCGGTGGCGGACAGCGCTTCGACCAGTTGGCAATAGGCGGTCGCATGGCCAGCGGTGGTATCGCCGGCGATCGTCTCGGCGAGGTAAAGGCTGCGCTTGCCGGGCCCGCCCCGCATCGCCGCTTCGATGCCGCGGTGCTGGTATCCGAGCGAGATTTCGAGGTGGAGGACACGCTCGCCGTGGCAGCTGAAGCGAAAATGCCCGGGTTCGATGATCCCGGCATGCACCGGTCCTACCGCGACTTCGTGGATTTCGGCCCCGGAGACCTGAAAGAAATCAACGTCTCCAATGGCTGGGCCGCCGGGCGGGAAGCGCACGGGCTTCAGCCAGGGATGCCCTTCGGGATGAACCCCCCACTGCTCATGGATTTCGCGCTCGAAGTAATGTGCGGCGGGACAATCGGGGGTCAGTGCCGGATAACTATCGGCTACGTCGGTCGCGATGAGGCCGATCTCACCGCGCAAATCGTCGGCCAGGGCCGCCAACAGCCGTGTGCCCTTGGCATCCCGCGACAGCCCCACGAGAAGCAGCAGCCGCCAGCCCTCGGCGATCGCGCAGAGGACCGCGCTGCGAAACGAGCCCGTGTCGGCGATGGGGATTGCCGCGGTCGCCACCGGCACCGCATTGCCGATCGTGACCAAGCCCGTCACCCCAGTACCACGGCAGCGCTGGCGAGCGCGCCCGAAAACCACACCGGCATCCACAAGCCCAGCAGCAACAGGAGGCCCATTGCCGAGACGACGATAAGGACTCCGGGAAGGATTCCGGACGTGTTGTCGCGCGCCGCCGGTGCGGACGATTGCGGATCGCCGAACGCCATGTCGATCAGGTGCCGCAATGCCGACAGGAAGACGACGCTGCTCGCGGCGAGGAACAGCACCAGGATCAGCCACTTGCCGCCTGCCGCCGCGGCGCGCAACAGCTGATATTCGCTCATGAAGACCGAAAAGGGCGCGACGCCGATCAGCGCCAGGACGCTGCCGAGAAGCGCGATCCCCCAAAGCCGGTCGGCTCGCAGGGCGCCGGACAGCATGTGCATGTCGTGACTGCCGGCCTCTTGTCCGAGCCGCCCGACCGCAAAAAATGCGAGCGATTTGCATACCGAGTGATTGAGCGTGTGGAAGAGCGCGGCAAAGGTGCCCAAGGGCCCAAGGCCGAACCCGAGCGTGATGATGCCCAGATGCTCGACGCTGTGATAGGCGAGGAGGCGCTTGGCGTCGCGCTGAAAGACGATGAAGCCGGCCGCCACCAGGATCGAAATCGTCCCGAAGAAAATTAAGAGCCCGTTCGCGAAATCCGCTCCCAAGGCATGTCGGGCCGGCGGGACAAAGCGCATGATGCAATAGAGCGCGGTGTTCAGCAGAAAACCGGAAAACATCGCCGATACCGGGGTCGGCGCCTGGCTGTGCGCGTCGGGCAGCCATGAGTGAATGGGCGCCAGCCCGGTCTTCGTGCCGTAGCCGACGAGAATGAAGATGAATGCGAATTTCATCAGCGTCGGATCGAGCTGCACGTCAGCCGACGCCAGCGTGGTCCAAAACAAGGCGTCGTCCTGTGCGCCGCCCGCGGATTGGATCGAGGCCGCGGCGAAGATTGTTCCGATGAAGGCGAACGCGATCCCGACCGAGCAGATGATGAGATACTTCCACATCGCCTCGAGCGACAGGCGGCTGGGATGCAGCGATATGAGGAAGGCGCTCAACAGTGTCGTTCCCTCCATCCCGACCCACATGATCCCGAGGTTGTTGGAAACGAGGACCAGCATCATCGCCGTGAGCGAGCCGAGCCACAGGGCGCCAAAGCGGTGCGCAACCGGCAGGGTGAAGCAGTGCTCGCCGGTTTCCCCATTTTCGCCAATTTCATGGGCGAAATACACGCCGGCGAAGACCGAGCTGAGCAGAAATACGAGAACGAGGACGGTCAGATAGAAGCCGGAGAAGGCATCGACGTAAAACCACTGATCCGCCGCCTTCACAAACCCGTTGGCGAGGACGCTGGCCCAGACATTGGCAACGAGGGCGAGCTCGACCGCCGATACCGCGACGATGAGCCTCAAAACATGCGGCGGCCGCCGCAGCGCCAGGCAGGTCAATGCCCCCAGCATCGCCACGGCGAGCATCATGAATATCGAATAATCCGGGAACACCCGGTCAGCCCTTCAGCGCATTGAGCTGATCGACATCCATCGACCCGAATTCCTGGTTGATGTGGAATATCGCGATACCCATGACAAACACGGCAACGAAGGCGTCCAGCAACACCCCCAATTCAACAAGAAGAGGTGTTGCCACGACTGTAATCACGCCAAAGACGAATATTCCATTTTCGAGCATCAGATAACCGATGACCTGCATCAGCGCGCTGCGGCGGCTGACGATCATGAAGAGGCCGATGGAAACGACAAAGATCGCGGTCTCCAGCATCAGCAAGGGCGCATGCGGCAATGCCGGCTTCAGCTCGAGCGCGAGCCAGACCGATAGCCCCAGCGCGACGATGCCGAAGAGGATCGAGGCGATAAATCCGACAAACGGCTCGACCTCGCGGGGGTAGAGGGTGCGAGCCCGCAGCCGCAGCAGCACCCAGGGAAAGATGATCCCCTTCAGTGCGATGTTCCCGCCGGCCAGCAACATCACGCGCAAGCCGAGCCCATCGTCATGGGTGATGAGCGGAACCAGGCCGAGGAGTATGCCCTGGAGAGAAAGCCAGCGGATGCAGGCGCCGATGCGGCTGGTTCCAAGTAAGGCGAAGCAACTCACTAGGGCGATAGCGTGGATGGTGGCGAGCGCGGCGGGCATCGGCGCTCAGGCCAAGAGCACGATAAAGGCGACAACCGAGAGCGTCGCGGCGCCGACGATGAATTGCGGCACGCGCACGAGGCGATAGCGCGCCATCGCGGATTCGATGATGCCGATGATGACCGCCAATCCCGCCATGCCGACGAGGGTTGCCAGGCCATCGAGCCACAAACTGCCGCTGCGCACCGAGACGACCAGGCCGACAAAAAGCGCGCCGAGGACCCACAGTTTCAGCGCGGCGGCGTACTGGATCAGCGCGAGGTCCGGCCCACCATGGTCGAGCACCATCACCTCGTGGATCATCGTCAGCTCGAGGTGCGTCGCCGGGTCGTCGACCGGTATCCTTGTGTTTTCGACGAGCGCCAGGACGACGAGCGTCATCGCCACCAGAGCGAGCGCCGGGAGGGCATGAGCCCAGACGCCCGGGGTGATCGCGCCATAGATCTCGCTCAGCGAGAGGAAGCCGGTCACCCGCACGAGGGTTGCCAGCGCGACGAGCAGGGCCGGTTCGGCCAGAGCGGCAAAGTGAACCTCGCGGCTCGCGCCCATTCCTTCGAAGCTCGAGCCTGTGTCGAGCGCGGCAAGGACGGTCGCGAACCGGCCGAGCGCCAAAAGCCCGGCCAGAAAAATGAGGTCGCCGGGAAAACTGACGACCGCCCCGACGCCGCCAAACGGCACAATGAGGAGGGCCGCCGCCAAGGTTGCCAGGTTGACCACCGGTCCCAGGCGAAACACCCAGCTCGTCCCCTCGCCATAGACCGCGCCGCGGCGGAAGCACTTGGCGACATCCCAATAGGGCTGGATGAGGGGCGGGCCGCGCCTTCCGGCGACAAAGGCCTTGGTGCGGTTGATGATTCCCAACAACAGCGGGGCCAGCAACAGCGCGCAGAGCGGCGAGAAAAACCAATGCGCTTCAAGCATGACTCAGAGGCTGCCCCAGATCAGAAGCGCGATCAGCGTGGCCGCGACATAGAGGACATAAAAATGGGTGTGCCCGTGCTGGACCACATTCATCCGGCCGACCGCTTGGGTGAACCAGCGAAAACTCGGGACAAACAAGAGCCGCAGGAACGGGTCGCCACTGTCGCTGGAATAAGAGGAAGCCACGGGAAAGTATCCGCTCGGCGAGATCAGGGTTTCACGATTTCTGACGAAGAGACGAAATTGCGTGGTCAGCGGCTGGGCGAACGACGAGGCGGTGTATTGCATCCGAGGGGTGGCTCGCCGATAGCCGCAGCCCCATACCGGCCCTCGGCGCATCCCGGCGCGGGCCAGGCGATAGGCGCGCAGGACCCACACCAGCCCGGCGACGGCAATGAGGAAGGCAAAGACGAGGACGACGCTCCCAAGAGAGGCGGCAACCGTCGCGAGCGAGGCCTGCACCTCTCCCACGGTAATCCCGCTTGCCCCGGCGACGACGCTCGCCATCGACGAGACAACCGCCGGCGCCGCCAGGCCGACCGCCACGCACAACAGCGCCAGGATCGCCATCGCGGCGCACATCGGCCCGGCCGCCTCGTGCGCGCCACCCGCCTCATGGCTGCGCGCGGTTCCAAGGAACACGATCCCGAACGCCTTGGCGAAACACGCCGCAGCCAGTCCGCTGATCAGCCCCATGGCGACGAGCGAGATCAATCCGGCCACCGCGATATTCACCGTCGACTGAACGATCCCGACAAAGCCCGCATAAAAAATGAGGAATTCACTGACGAAACCGTTGAGCGGCGGCAGCCCGACGATCGCGGCGGATCCGATCAGGAAGGTGGTTCCGGTCCACTTCATCCGCTTCAAGAGCCCGCCGAGTTCTTCCAGTTCGAGGGTGTGCGCGGCGTGGCTCACCGCGCCGGCGCCGAGAAACAGGAGGCCCTTGAAGATCGAGTGGTTGAGGACGTGGAGGAGACCTCCGGCGAACCCGATAACGGTCACCGTGGTCATTCCATGGGCTAGCCCCAGGACGCCAAGACCGATGCCGATGAGGATGATCCCAATGTTCTCGACGCTGTGATAGGCCAATAGACGCTTCAGATCGTGTTGGGCGAGGGCGAAGAGGACCCCCAGCACACCGCTCGAGGCGCCGGCGGCGATCAACAGCCAGCCCCACCACGCCGGCGGCGTGCCGAGCAGGGTCAGGATGCGGATAAGCCCATAGATCCCGACCTTGATCATCGCTCCCGACATCAGCGCGGAAGCGTGGCTGGGCGCGACGGGGTGCGCCTCGGGGAGCCAGACGTGGGCCGGGACGATCCCGGCCTTCGACCCAAAGCCCACGAGCGCCAACAGGAACACCCCGGACGCCAGCCTCGGGTGGGCGGCCAAGGCGGCGGCGTAACCCGAGAAATCCGATGTTCCGGCAAGCCCGCCGACGAGCACGAACAGCACCAAGAGGAAGGCGGTCCCCAGATGCGTTGCCGCCAGGTAGGTCCACGCCGCGTGCCGCACGCTCGCCTGCCGGTCGTCGAGAATGACCAGGAAAAATGGCGCAAGCGCCATGATCTCCCAGACCAAGAGGAACAAGAGGCCATCGCGCGCGGTGATCACCAGCGCCATCGCCGCTGTCAGCACATTGAGATGGAACCAGGTTGCCGCCGATCCGCGCCCGCTGTCGCGCACCGGGTCGCCACCGGCAAGATAGCTGCGGCCGTAAAGCCCGGTCACCACGGAGAGGCCGAAGACCGGGAGCAGGAAAAACGCCGAGAGCGCGTCGATTTCGAGATGGAAGCTGCCGCCCGGCATCGGCCAGGCGCCCGACATCCCCTCGACCGTCCCGGCCGTGAGCACGCGCAGCGAGACAAGGAGCCCCACAGCGGACCCGCAGATCGCTCCGATCTGGCCGGCTGCCTGCGCCACGCGCGGGCGCGCGCCGAGGATGACAGCGGCGACGCCACCCAGGACCAACAGCACAATCGCGACGGTAAATCCGAGCATTGCTACGGGTACAAGGACGTAATCGTCAGGTCACCGCGATCACCAAAGGCGGCGAACTAACGCGCATCCCGGCCCACCCGCGGCACACATGGGTACCCCACCCGACTGGCGGGGTCAATGCGCCTACGAAAATCTTGCATTATTGATGTTGAGATATGATGGGTGAAGTATCGACCATGCCCGATTGCGGATCATAGTCGATGCGATATAAGTCTTCGCGCGCCGATCCCGCGAATCTGCCGGTCGTGGCAGCGCCGATTATTCAATAACAAAACGGCGAGGGACCGAGATAGGCCCCCTGCGGTGGGGTCAACGCCCCGCCAAAGACCCCGGTCGCGCCCCCGATCGCGGCGCCCAGGCC
>JBARKH010000215.1:0-1533 GCA_049801295.1 Allostellaceae bacterium
CCTTTGACAAGCTCGTCAAGAACCTAGAGGAAAAGCAGCCGGCGCCGGCCGCGTTCGACTCACTCTTGAAGAACCTGACCAGGCAGCAGGTGGCCCAGACCGACAATGCGCCACCGGCCCGGACGCAGATGGCGGCCGCGGCGCCGGCGTCCTCGCAGCCCCGGGCGCCCCTCGGCAGCGAGCTCTCGGCCAGCGAGAAGGATTTGATCATCCAGCAGATCGAGCGCTGCTGGAACGTCCCGGCCGGCGCCCGCGACGCCAAGGATTTGGACATTGAGGTCAAGGCCGTCGTCAATCCGGACGGCACGGTCCAGCGAGCGGTGATTGTCGATACCGCGCGCTATGGCGCCGATCCGTATTTCCGTGCCGCCGCCGACAGCGCCAAGCGGGCGGTGCTGAACCCGCGATGTTCCCCCTTGCGCTTGCCCCCCGACAAATTCGAGGCGTGGCACAACCTCGACCTCTTCTTCAATCCGAAGGATGTTCTATGAGAATAAACCGAACGGTTGCCGGCGCCGCCCGCCTGGCGCTCGCCACCGTTATGCTGGTGATGCTCGCACTGCCGGCGCGCGCCGACCTCCGGCTCGACATCACCCGCGGCAAGACCGAGCCGCTGCCGATCGCGATCCCGGCCCTCGCTGGCGGCGGCGGCGAAGAGGCCCAGACCGGCCGCGATCTCGGCCAGGTGATCTCGACCGACCTCGAGCGCTCGGGCCTCTTTCGCCCGCTCGACCCGCGGAGCTTCATCCAGACGATCGCCGCGGGCGCCTCGCCCCGGTTCGGCGATTGGCGCCAGATCAACGCGCAGGCTCTGGTAACGGGGTCGGTGCAGACCCAGGGCGACGGCCGGTTCCGGGTCGAGTTCCGGCTGTGGGACGTCTTTGCCGAGCAGCAGATCGCCGGTTTCGCCTACACCACGACCCGGCAGAACTGGCGCCGGATCGCGCATATCATCGCCGACGAGGTCTACAAGCGGATCACCGGCGAAGACGGTTATTTCGATACCCGCATCGCCTATATCGCCGAATCCGGCTCGGCGCAGCAGCGCGTCAAGCGTCTCGCCATCATGGACCAGGATGGCGCCAACAATCAGTACCTGACCGATGGCAAGGCATTGGTGCTGACGCCACGGTTTTCACCCTCGGCGCAGGAGATCGCCTATCTCTCCTACGCGACCCGAACCCCGAGCGTCTTTTTGTATAATGTCGGTACCGGCCAGGCGCATTCGATTGGCAACATCCCCGGCATGACCTTCGCGCCGCGCTTTTCTCCCGACGGCAGCCGGCTGATCCTTAGCCGCTCCGAGAACGGCGCCAGCAACATCTTCGTGATGGGCGCAAATGGTGGGGGGATGTCGCGCCTGACCAGTGGCAACGCGATCAACACCTCGCCCTCCTATTCGCCGGACGCCAGCAAGATCGTGTTCAACTCCGATCGCGGCGGCTCGCAACAGCTCTATGTAATGGATGGGAATGGCGGTGATGTCCGGCGCATCAGCTTCGGCGCGGGCAAGTACGGAACGCCGGTGTGGTC
>JBARKH010000216.1:0-5062 GCA_049801295.1 Allostellaceae bacterium
CGGCCACAACGACATCATCCGGCGCGCCGCCAAGATCGTCGACCGGCTGGTGATCGGGGTCGCCCGCAACGACGGCAAGGGGCCGCTCTTCGCCACCGACGCGCGAGTCGAGATCGTGCGCGACGAGATCGCCCAATTCGATGATGACGACGCCCGCCGCATCGAGGTGCGGGCTTTCGACACCTTGTTGATGAGCTTCGCCGAATCGGTCGGCGCGAGCGTCATCATCCGCGGCCTGCGCGCCGTCTCCGATTTCGAATACGAGTTCCAGATGGCCGGGATGAACGCGCGCCTCAACCCGCAGATCGAGACCGTGTTCCTGATGGCCTCCGACCGCTATCAGTTCATCTCGTCGCGCTTCGTCAAGGAGATCGGCGCGCTTGGCGGCGACATCACGCATTTTGTCAGCCCGCGGGTCGCCGCCCGCCTCTTCGACCGCTTCGCCGGCGCCCGCGGCAAGCGTTAGGCGGATCGGTTACGGTACGGCGGCGGCCAGTCGCACCCCCGGCGACCACATCGACAGCACGTAGAATAACAGCGCCACCAGCAGCAAGTGCTGGAAGCCCAAAAGCAGCGACAACGACTCGGCCAACCCGCCGACGACCGATCCGGCGATGTTCGAGCCGAGGGCACGGTCAGGCTGTGGCGCGTCGCGGAATGATCGCGCGAAGACGACACCGGCGAAGAACACCGGGCCGAGCGCCAATAGGCAGGGCGCGCCATAGCGCCACGCCAGTCCGCCGGTGAGAAACGCATCGAGCGGGACCAGCGCTCCCGCCGCGAGAATGACGACCAGGCCGATATAGTGCCAGACGATGTTTATTGTCGACATCTTAAGAACATAAATGTTAGCCAACAAGATCAAGATCAGTATCGTAAAAAATACCGCCGAGTTTACGACCCACGTACTGCCGAACAGCAGCGCTATTTGGACGACGGCTTTGGTCTCGAGCAGCATGAAAGCCGCGCCGAGAAAAAACATGCGGCCGTTGAGGGCGACCCGGCCGGGAGGCCGGAACAGGTAGACCATGCCGATACCCAAAACACCTAGGAGCACCATCGACCGCAAGGTGAAATCGGGGATCAGCCGGCCGCGCAGATAAAGAAACGGCCAGTCGTCGGTGGCAAACAACACCTTCCCGCCATAGTCCACCTCCGAGGGCGCGATCCGCTCGAACTGCCGGGCGGCCTCCGGCGGCAGGGTCTCGGGGCGCACGGCAAACCCGTCGGTCGACAGATTGCGCGGCGGCACCGCATCGAGCCAGAAATCCCCGCGTGTGGCGAACGCGTCGGCGATTGCCCGGTTGCAGCCGGCAATGATCACCGTGAAGCTGTCGAGCGGCATCGTCTTGATCGATTTCTCGTAGGGCAGGGTCAGCACCGTTGGACGACAGCCGAACGCGTCCTGCGCCATCGCCGCGATCCGCTCGACGATCCAGTCCTGTCTGAAAGAGTTGTACATGACGAAAATACCGCCGGGCTTGAGCACGCGGCGCACGTCCTCGAACGCTTCTTTGGTGAATAGATAACTTTCGAGCCGAATATTCGCGTAACCGCTGTGCAGTATCAGCGAGTCGACGAGAGCATAAACCACCAGATCGTATTTTCGGTCGGTCGTGCGCAGGAAGTGCCGGCCATCGTCAAGGTGCGCGACGACGCGAGGGTCCGCGTAGGGATGATCGGGGTGATACCGGCGGCCGATGCGCTGAATCGCCGGATCGATCTCGACGGCGTCGACCCGCTTTACGCCAAACTTCAGCGCATGCGCGACGTCGTTCCCGGTTCCGGCCCCGATGACCAGCACGTTCTCGAAAGGTTGGCCGCCGCTATGCTGGTTCAGCAGATGTATCAACGAATAAGGAGAACCGTTCGCAGAAAAGGACATCATCCACTGGTGGGTGACCCCGTTCACGGAGACCTGATCGGCCTTGATGTCGTGATCGATCAAATAATAGGGAGACCAGTGCCGGGCGTGCGGGCCACCATGGAGCCAATCGGCGGGCAGGCTGAGCGCAACCACTAGAGTGATTAACGCCAATACCTTCGCCCGGTCGAGAGAGCCGGCCTGATACAGCAAATATCCGACGCCCATACAGGTGATCAGGAACCATACTTCCGCCGGCGCCTCGATGAAGGCCAGGGCCGAAAACGCGACAATTCCCGCCAGGCTCCCGCCAATGTTTAGCGTGTAGCCGAGGATCCGGTTCGGATAGGCATCAAACGCACGCCCCAATACCTGCCCGAGGCCGACAAACATGAGCGCAATGAACACGAAAAAGATCGCGGCAATTACCTCGATCGGCACGACGAATTGGGCGATATCGGGATTCCGATATTCGGTTCCGAAAAACACCTCTTGCGGCGAGCGTTGTCCCCCGACATCGACAACCAGACCGCTCCACAGGTGAAAGGCCGCATAGGTCGCCAGCGCGGCGAGGACCGCGGCGAGCGCGATGAACGGAAAATAACCGAGCCAATCACGCTGCCGGCGCGCGGCCAGGCAGCCGCAGGACATCCCAAGGAAGGACGCGAGGAGGGCCACATTGGTGAAAAACTGCAGGAACACGACATAGGCGGCAAACCAGCGAATACATGCAAGTTCGAGGAACAGCACTAGAAATCCGACGATGAAAAGCGTCCACGCCTGCATCCGGATTTTTGGTAAATCCCGGGCAATCGCCGGGTCGGCCACGATTTCCGCCATCTACCGGATCCTGAGCGGATGAAATTCGACCAGTGCTACCAGCTTGGGTTCGGTAGTGGCAAGGCGCACCCTTCCAGCGGCCTATTGGGTTCTCGCGCAACCTTGCGCTAGAGGTATGAATCCGAGGTCTCCGGCCCGTTGCCGGTTGGGGAGGCGAGCCGATGGGCGTGGCGGTGAGCATCGCTACTTTTTTCATGACGCTGCTCGGCGGCCTGGTCGCGCTGCGGCTGCAGGATCGGCTCCATCTGGTCCTCGGGTTCAGCGCGGGCGCGGTGATCGGCGTCGCCTTCTTCGACCTGATCCCCGAAGCCATCACCCTGGTGACGCCGGCGCACACCGTCGATACCGCGCTCGCGATGGTTGCGGTCGGGTTCCTTATATACATGATCCTCGACCGCACAATCGCGCCGCACGGGCATAAGGGACATCGCACTGAGCGATTATGGCAGCGCGGCGGATTGGGCGCGGCGAGCCTGTGCGTCCACAGCTTTCTCGACGGCTTCGCGATCGGGCTCGCCTTCAACGTCTCCGCTTCGGTCGGATGGATCGTCTCAGCCGCGGTCCTCGCGCATGACTTTTCCGATGGGGTCAACACAGTGGGGATCGTGCTCGGCAGGCAGGGCGGAAACCGGTCGGCTTTCGGTTGGCTGGTGATCGATGCCGTAGCACCGGTCATCGGAGCCGCCTCGACGCTGCTGCTGCATTTTCCCCAGGATGTGCTCGGGTTCTGCCTTGCGCTCTTCGCCGGGTTTTTCGTCTACATCTCGGCAAGCGATCTGTTGCCGGAGAGCTATCACGACCATCCGACCGGGTGGACGACGGCCATGACGATCCTCGGCATCGCCACGGTCTACGTCGCGATCACCCTCGCCGCGGTGTGAGGCCCGCCAAGCCCACCACCGCTTCGATCGCGATCGCCACAGCCCCCATGGATTTGCCCGCTCGATGGCTATATAGCCAAGGCGGTATGCCGATTGGTTGGGCGATAACGGATACGATCATGCCGGACGACAGCAAAGTTGAGCCGCAGGGCCGCTGGGATCTCTTGACGGCGACCGGCAAGGGCACGCCGATGGGCGATTTGCTGCGGCGCTATTGGTGGCCGATCGCCGGCGCCAGCGAGTTTGACCAGCCGGGTGCGAAGCCGGTGCGCCTCATGGGCGAGGATCTCGTCCTCTATAAGGATTTGGGCGGCCGCTATGGCCTCCTAGACCGCCATTGCCGGCATCGCCGCGCCGATCTGAGCTACGGGTATGTCGAAGAATGTGGACTGCGCTGCAATTACCATGGCTGGCTCTATGGCGCTGACGGCAGCTGCCTTGCGCAACCCTATGAGGACATGGCGCACCCCGAGGCGCGGCTCCGGGACGAGATCCGCATCAAGGCCTATCCGGTCGCCGAATTGGGTGGGCTCTTATGGGCCTATCTCGGGCTACAGCCCGCCCCGCTGGTGCCGGATTGGGAATTCTTTTCCTGGCCGAACGGGTTCCGCCAGATCGTTCTGGCCGAGATCCCGTGCAACTGGTTCCAGTGTCAGGAGAACTCGATCGACCCCGTACATTTCGAGTGGACGCATTCCAATTGGAGCGTGCGCCTCGCCGGCGCAACCGGTCCCTATTCGCCGACCCACGTTAAAGTCGATTTCAGCGAATTCGAGTACGGCTTCCAGTACAAGCGCATCCGCACCGATACTACGGAAGAGGATCGGCTGTGGACGGTCGGGCGCGTTTGCCTGTGGCCGTGCGCGCTCTTTACGGGCAACCATATCGAGTTCCGGGTGCCGGTCGATGATGAGAACACGCTGAGCGTGATGTGGCATTTCAGCCGGGTGCCGCACGAGCGCGAGCCTTACGTCCAGAACAGCATTCCGACCTGGCAGGGGCCGATCGCCGACCCCGACACCGGGCGTTGGATCACCAGCCACGTGATGAACCAGGATTTCGTGACCTGGGTCGGGCAGGGCCGGATTGCCGACCGCTCGCGGGAATATCTGGCGCCGAGCGACCGCGGCATCGTCATGATCCGCCGCCGGTTCCTCAACGACCTCGAAGCCGTCAAAGAGGGCCGGGACCCCAAGGGTGTGATCCGCGATCCGGCGGTCAACCGCGCGATCGCGCTGCCGGTCGCCGAACGCAAAAACTTCATCGAAGGCTTCAGCCGCGCCGATATCATGCGCGACCCGTTCAGCCGCCGCAATCTGCAGGGCTACATCTTCCAGACCGGTCAGCCGGCCGAGGTGCGCGCGGCGTTCCTCGCGGCGATGGGGTTCAGCGAAGCGGAGCTGCAGCCGGGCGAGCAGCCCTTCGACCCGCTGGCCCCGGCGGCGCGCTGACTCCGCCCGCGGCCACTCAGCCCACG
>JBARKH010000217.1:0-8802 GCA_049801295.1 Allostellaceae bacterium
GTGGTCGAGCGCAGCGCGCAAACCCGCCGCCCGCTCGCCGGTAATACCGTAAGCCTCGGCGATCACCGGCACCAGGATCGGCAGCGTGAGGTCGACCGAGAGATCGGGCACACCGAGCGCGGCGAGCGCCTCGCCGGCTACTGCGATCACCTCGACATCGGCGGCTGGCCCGCTGGCGCCGATCAACTCGGCCCCAGCCTGCCCGATCTGCCGCTCGGGCCGCATCTGTGACCCTCTGACCCGGAGCACCTGGCCGGCATAGCTCAGCCGCAACGGTCGCGGTTTGTGGTAAAGGCGAGTCGCAGCGATCCGGGCGACCTGCGGGGTCATATCGGCGCGCACCCCGATCATGCGGTGCGAGATCGGGTCCATCGTGCGAAAGGTGTCGCTTGCCATCGCCGCGCCGGCTTCGGACAGCAGCGTTTCCTCGAACTCGACAAGCGGCGGCTTGACCCGCTCGTAGCCATAGGCGTTAAGCACCCCCATCAGCCGCGCCGTCACCTCGGCCTCGATCCCCGCTTCGGGCGGCAAGAGGTCGTAAAGCCCGGCCGGCAGCAGCGCGGGGTGCGGTGCGTCATTCATCAGGGGGCGGTGCTTTCGGGCGGAAATCGCTCATTGCCCCCATTGTGCACCACACCGACGGCAAGAACAGGAGGAAAGCGCCGCCGCGGCAGCAAAAAAGCCGCCCGCAGTGGGCCATTGGCCGCTAAAACAAATGCCGAGGGCGGCAGTGATCATCGCCGTCCGGCCGCAAGTCGATGCCGATCTTGCCGTGAACGCGACGACACCGGCGAGGGGGAAGCCGAACAAATGGGCGGATGGGGGATGAGCCGGCGGCGATGAAATTATCCGGCTACGCACGGCGATTGACCGGCTCTATACGAGGCATGCTCGGCCAGTTGACCGGACGATCGAAGGCGGCAGCGCCGCAGCACAACGGCGGCGCGAATTCTGCCCGCGGCGCCATCAGCGGGCAAGGGATGGCCTCGCACCGCCCCGTCTTCGAGACCGTCAAACGGGTCGCGATCGTGCAAGTGCGTAGCGCGGCGGCTAAAGAAGATCGGGAGACGCGCGCCATTTTGAAGGGCAGCACGCGTCAGATCCATCTCTCGCCCTGGGCGGCAGCGGATCTTGAAGGCGCCAGCGGAAGTGCCACGGACCCTAGGTTTTCCTTCGCACCGTTGGGGGAGCGCACCGACTTATTGTTGGTGCGGCACCACGCCCAGGGGATCTTGCCAAACGCCTTCACCGCAGCGTGGCTGGGGACCTTGCTGGCGGAAGGAGAGGTCCGCGCCGCTATGGTCGAGCGGCGTGGGCGTGGGCCGAATGGCGGCCGCGCGGTGGCGAATGCCCTATGCAAATGGTTTCCCGAAGGAGCGCTCTGCGTTGCCAACCGCCGTTGGATCCGTCTCACCGCTACGCCGGACTTGGCGCTTCACGTCCAAAACCTGCCCACCGCCTATCCCTTGTTGCATCGGGCCTATGACGGGTTCCGCGACATCTGCCGGCGTCAAGGTTCGGCCCGGGACGTCCCGCAAAGCTTCATGTATTCGATGCTCGGCGCAACCCGCAACTCGCTGGTGCTGGAGCGGCTCGCGGCCCGCTTCGGCTGGGGTCCGAACCCGGCGATCGTCGATATCGGCGGTGGGTATGGATTTCTCGGATTGGAGCTGGCCGCGAAGGGGTGGAACGTGGCCGCGCTCGATTTCGATCGAGCGAAAACCGAGCTAGTTGGTCCGTGGCTGGCGCAGCGCTCGCCACGTCCGCTCCCGATCGGTTTTTTTAACCGCTCTATGGACGAGGTCTCGGATCTTGGTGTTCCCGGCGGGTCTCGGCCGCAAGCCATCACCTTTTTTCAGAGCCTGCGGTTGGGAAATCGCGACCGCGCGACCGATACCCTGCGCGCCTGCTGGGCCTGCCTCGCTCCTGGTGGCGCCCTCCTCATCCATGAACTCGTTCACGAAACGCCGGGGGTGGTTTTCGCCGAAGGGAGTTTGTTCCATCGCGACGAATTGTTGCGTCTGGTCGGCGAAGTGGCCGCGGCGCCGAGGTATGTTTCAAAGTGGGATGGCGAGCCGATGCGCAAATTCATCGCCGATACCAGCATAATCCTCGCCCGCAAGCCGCCGAATGGTTGACGACACTCCTCGGCCGGGAGCCGGGTTCCATGGGCTCAGGTTATGGAAACCATTTCGCGCTCGACACCAGAGCAGGTGAAACGTTGGCAGCGTTCTTAGTTTGCCGTGTCGCTCCCGAATCGGCGGGGGTGTCAACTCTCATACTTTGGTGTGCGTCCGGCCGCGGTGGTATCACGGGAATGCTGCGCAAGATGCTGAAATGGCTAGAGATCAGTTGAAGTCGAGGCGTAAAGCCAGTCGCCCGGCAATCACCTCTATTTGATCGTTAGTTGGGGAAATAGCTGTTGCACTTAAACGCGATGATCTGCACAATAGCGGTTCACCGTCTGCTTCCCCCACGTCGACGGTGCACGCCCGTTCCGTCCTCCAAGACGGAGCCCGAAACCCCGGTCAGCCCCCCTGCCGGGGTTTCGCTTTTGCGGGAGACGCCTAGAACCGCATCGCCTTGGCCTGGATCACATTGGGCAGGCGGCGGACGGCCTCGATCAGTGGCGCGGTCAGCTTCTGGTCAACTTCGACGAGCGCAATCGCATCCTCGCCGGGCGCCGCGCGGCCGAGGTGGAATGTCGCGATATTGACGGAAGCCGCCGCGAGCGCGTTGCCGAGCGCGCCGATAAACCCGGGCCTATCGTAATTGCGCACGAACAGCACGTGACGGCCGAGTTCGGCCTCGAGCGCGATCCCCTCGATGTCGACGAGGCGCGGCTTGTTGCCGGCGAAGACGGTGCCGGCAACCGTGCGCTCGCGCTCGTCGGTCGTGACCGTGACCCGCATCAAGGTCTGGTAATCGCCGGCATCGGCGCGGCGGGTCTCACTGACCCGGATATCGCGTTGCCGGCAGATCAAGGGGGCGTTGACCATGTTGACCGTGGCGAGTTGCGGCGCCAGGAGCCCGGTCAGGGCGGTCGCGGTCAGCGGCTTGGTATTGAGCTCAGCGATCGCGCCTTCATATTCGATGGCGACGGCGCGGATGCCGGTCTCGGTCAATTGTCCGGAAAAGCTGCCGAGCTGCTCGGCGAGCACCATGTAGGGCTTGAGCCGGGCCGCCTCCTCGGCGGTCAAGGACGGCATGTTGACCGCGTTGGCGATCGCTCCGGTCAAGAGGAGATCCGCCATCTGTTCGGCGATCTGCAGGGCGACATTCTCCTGCGCC
This sequence comes from Allostellaceae bacterium, assembly GCA_049801295.1. GTDB lineage: Bacteria > Pseudomonadota > Alphaproteobacteria > ATCC43930 > CGMCC-115725 > DATARH01. The sequence goes on from JBARKH010000217.1 coordinate 3,292, forward strand.
TCGCTGGTCGCGGCGCCCAGATGCGGGGTGGCAACAAAATTCTCGCGTCCGAACAGCGAGTGCTGGGTCGCCGGCTCGTCGACGAAAACATCAATCGCCGCACCGGCGACCTGACCCTCGTCGAGAGCGGCGGCGAGGTCTGCTTCGACGATGAGGCCGCCGCGCGCGCAGTTGATGATGCGCACGCCCCGCTTCATCCGGGCAAGCGCCTCCCTGTCGATAATATTGCGCGTCGCGTCGGTCAGCGGGGTGTGGAGCGTGATGAAATCGGCGCGAGCGAACAGTTCGTCGAGCGATACCGGCTCGACCCCGAGCTCGACCGCCCGTTCCGGCGACAGGAACGGGTCATAGGCGATTGCCTTCATTTCGAGGCCCAAGGCACGCCGGGCGACGATTGCGCCGATATTCCCGCAGCCGATGATGCCGAGCGTCTTGCCGAAGAGCTCGACACCCATAAACCGCGACTTTTCCCATTTTCCGGCTTGCGTCGAGCGGTCGGCCGCGGGGATCTGGCGCGCCAGGGCAAACATCATCGCGATCGTGTGCTCGGCCGCGGTGATTGAGTTGCCGTAGGGGGTATTCATGACGACGATGCCGCGCTCGGTCGCCGCCGCGACATCGATATTGTCAACGCCGATCCCGGCCCGGCCGATCACCTTGAGGGCGTCGGCGGCAGCGATGAGATCGGCGGTGACCTTGGTCGCGGAACGCACCGCGAGCCCGTCATACCCCGCAATGCGGCGCCGCAGTTCGGCCGCGCTGAGGCCGGTTTCGACATCGACCGCGATCCCGCGCGCGGAAAATATCTCAACCGCGCGCGGGCTCAAATCATCGGTGATCAATACTTTCGGCATTTACCGCTCCGAAATTGACTAGGGGGGCACGGAGCTTTTTTTACTGTCATCCCGGCGAAGGCCGGGATCCACCTGTCAACGGTACGTGCGCCGGCAGGTATGGATCCCGGCCTTCGTCGGGATGACGTGTTTTCTTGTTCGTCGTGCCTTCGTGGTGAAAATAGAACTTGTGTTGGCAGTCTCAGGCGGCCTTGGCGGCGGTGCGCTCCTCTTCCCAGGCCCAGTCGAGCCATGGCAAAAGCGCTTCGACGTCGCTCTGCTCGACCGTCGCGCCGGCCCAGATGCGGATGCCCGGCGGCGAGGCACGATGGCTTGCCAGATCGTAGCCAACGTCCTCAGCCTCCAGCCGCGCCGTCATCGAGCGCACCGCCTTGAAACGTCCCTCGGGCGAGAGGCCGGCAAACCACGGATCGGCAATCGACAGCTGGATCGAGGTGCACGACCGGGTGGCGGGATCCTCCGCGAGAAAGCGCGCCCAGGAGGAACGCTCTACCCAGCGGGCGACGGCGGCGAGGTTCCCTTCGGCGCGGGCGACGAGGCCGTCGAGCCCGCCCACCCTTTCGGCCCATTTCAATGAGTCGATCGCGTCCTCGACGCACAGCATCGAGGGGGTGTTGATCGTTTCGCCGCGGAAAATCCCCTCGATCAGCTTGCCCTTCGCGGTCAGCCGAAAGAGCTTGGGCAGCGGCCACGGCGGGACATAGGTTTCGAGGCGCTCGACCGCGCGCGGCGAGAGCGCCAGCATGCCGTGCGCCGCCTCGCCCCCCAGCGCCTTCTGCCACGACCAGGTGACGACATCGAGCTTCGGCCACGGCAGGCGCATCGCGAACGCCGCTGAGGTCGCATCGCAAATCGTCAGCCCGCTGCGGTCACCGGCGATCCAATCGCCGTCGGGGACGCGCACCCCCGCGGTCGTGCCGTTCCACACGAACACGGTGTCGCGCTCGGGGTCAACCGCCGCGAGATCGGGTAGCCGCCCGTAGGGCGCCTCCAACACCCGGACATCGGACAGCTTCAATTGCTGGGTCACGTCGGTCACCCAGCCTTCGCCGAAATTCTCCCAGCACAAGAGGTCGACGCCGCGCGCCCCCAACAGCGACCATAACGCCATCTCGACCGCGCCGGTGTCGGACGCGGGGACGATGCCGAGGCGGTAATCGGCCGGCATCTGTAAGAGGGCGCGCGAGCGCTCGATCACCTCGACGAGCCGGGCGAGACCTATGCGCGAGCGATGCGAACGGCCGAGCAGCGCGTCCTGGAGGACACCGGGCGACCAGCCCGGGCGCTTGGCGCAAGGCCCGGATGAAAAGCATGGATTGGCCGGTCGCCGGGTCGGCTTCATCACCCCCGTCCTTTCCCTTTCAGCTGCCGCCCGCAGGCGGGCCCGCGTCGGACGGCGAGCCTTAGCGCCGGGCGTGCCCGCGGTCAATGCTGCGGCGCAACATCGCGCCCGCCGCCGCTTTGTCGCGCCGCGTTGTCAGGCGGACAGGAGATCGGGAAGCGCGAACTAGAAGATCGGCAGGCCCTGGGAGCTGGGGCTGGAGACCTTGCGGACCTGATCCTCGACGGCGAGCCCAGTGGAGGTGAAAGGGGAATGGGTTGTGCCGGTGGTGCTCGCCGTGTCGCCGGTCGGGCGGACGAGGTGATCGATGGTGGCCCTTTCGCGTCGATGCCACGTCTTGACGATACGCCGCGATGAGAGTGGCTGTTTCATCGTTTCCTCCCGACCGAACACGCGACAATGCGCCGCGGCCTTTTTCAGGACGCATACAAATACGCCCTCGACATATATTCGACAACCATCCGATTTCGCGAGAAGATTCGGTGCGTCTCGCCTAAAGTGCCGTTCCGATCATCCGCGGCAGGAGGCAAGGCACGATGCAATACGGCCTGTTCACGATGCCCTCGCATCCGCCCGAGCGCCCCCTCTATGAGGGCCATCGCTGGGACCTGCAGACGCTGCGCTGGGCCGACGAACTGGGGTTTTCCGAAGCCTGGATCGGCGAACATCACACCGCGCCATGGGAGCCGCACCCGGCCCCCGATCTCCTCATTGCCCAGGCGCTGATGGAAACCAGCCGGATCCGCCTCGCGCCGGGCGGCTTCCTCTTGCCCTATCACCACCCGGCCGAACTCGCCCACCGGGTCGCGATGCTCGACCATTTGGCGCAGGGACGCCTCAATTTCGGGGTCGCCGCGAGCGGGCTGCCGAGCGATTGGGCGATGTTCAATGTCGACGGCAATTCGGGGCAGCACCGCGAGATGACGCGCGAGGCGCTCGACATCATCCTGAAATTGTGGACCGCCGCGGAGCCATTCGACTACGTCGGCAAATACTGGCATGTGACCAAGACCGAGCGGATGCTGGAGAGCCTCATCCCGCACATAAAGCCGTTTCAGAAACCCCATCCGCCAATTGGCGTCGCCGGGGTCAGCGCCGGCTCGGAGACCTTGAAGCTGGCCGGCGAGCACGGCTTCCTGCCGATGAGCCTCAACCTCAACCAGACCTATGTCGCGAGCCATTGGGCCTCGGTCGAGGAAGGCGGTCGGCGCAGCGGGCGGACACCGAGCCGGGCAGATTGGCGCCTCGTGCGCGAAATCTTCGTCGCCGACACCGACGCCGAAGCCTGGAAGCTGTCGGTCGGGGCGCAGATGGGCCGGATGATGCGCGAATACTTTCTGCCGCTCCTAACGAATGTCGGCGTCATCCAGTTCTTGAAGCACGACGAGGCGGTCGCCGACAGCGACGTGACGCCTGAATATTGCGCCCGACAAAATTGGCTGATCGGCTCGCCCAAGACGGTCGTCGAAAAGATCGAGCGGATGTACGACGAGGTCGGCGGCTTCGGCCACCTCCTGCTCTTCTGCTTCGACTACAGCGACAATCCGCAAGCCTGGCGCCATTCGATGGAGCTTTTGGCGAAGGAGGTCATGCCCAAGGTGGCGCACCTCTCGCCGCGGTGAGCCGAAGTTCAGTTTCCCCTCGCCCCGATAAACCGGGAGCCTTGGTCCCTGCGGAGACAGGCACCCAACTAGCAGGTCGAGTGTCGCCTTGACCCACCCGCGCGCGGGTGGCGAGATGGGTCCCTGCCGTCGCAGGGACCTGGTTATGGGGGCAGGCTTCCCGCAGATTACGGCTGGGCCGGCAGGCGCACGCCGCCCGGGCCGATAAGGCCAGGAAATGGCGCCTTGAATTTCCAGAACGTGCCGCTGATCGCCCCCTCGAAATAGATGTACTGATTATTGGGGCCGCCAAAGGCGAAGTTGGTCGTCGCCAGATCGCCATTGGGGATCGGCACGAAGCCGACGATGATGCCGCGCGGATCGACCTCGATCATACCGCCGAGCCGGCCCGCCGCCACCCAGAGATTACCCTTGACGTCGTAATGGATGCCGTCGGGACAGCCGTTGCCCGGCATATAGGTGCCCGCCTTGACGCCCTGAAATGTCAGATGCAGCGGGTCCGGGGTCGATCCCGGAATCCCCATCGTTGGGCCGCTGGTAAAGGCGGCCCACCACATCCGCCCGCCCAAACAGTCGCCGACCGCCACCGTGCTGTTGTCCGGGGAGACGGCGATCCCGTTCGGGAACAAGCCGCCGTCCATCACCTTGCGTAAGACGCCGTCCTTCGAATACTGGTACACTGCGCCGGTGCGGTCGGAGGCATTGGGCCCGGGACCGCTGCCCCACGGATCGGTGAAGAACAAATTGCCATCGGCGTCGAAATCAAGGTCGTTGGGGCCTTTGAACAGCTGATTGCGATAGGTGTAGACTAGCGTCTTCACTTCTTTCGTCTTCGGATCGTAGACGAGGATGCCGCGGTGGCGGCTGGTCAGGTAGAGCTTGCCGTCCTTCCAGCGGGTGCCCTGCGGCTCGCAGGTCTGACCGATCTCGGCCGGCGGGTTGCAATTGAACCCCGGCACCAGCTTGCCGTCGGAGGTCAGGTATGAGGTCCAGCCGCTGCCGATCCCGACGAACCACAGATTGCCGTCCGTATCGAACGCGCCACCTTCTAGAAACTTGCCCTGCGGCGTGGCGCTGACATCGGCGAATTTCTCGACCGGCCCAACCCCCGCCGGCAAAGGCGGCAGCCCCCAGGGTTGGATCGGGGCGGCGGCCGGAGCCTGAGCCTTGGCGGGAGCGGCGACGCCGAAGAAGATCCCGACCAGCGCGATCCCCAGACCCACGATCATAATGCGGCGCATGCGCATGGCATCCTCCCGATATCCGTATCTTGGCGGGGTTCGCTCCCGCAACGGGGGTAGAGTATTCACGCGTTTCTCGGCCGTCACGCAGTTTCGCCCGCTGCGCCGGCAACTCTGACACGAGGGAAGGACCTGACCGTGCTGCCAACCCGGGACAAGACGACGATCTGCTTCGCGCATGTCGCCTATCAGCTTCAGGCGCGGTTTACGGCGCGCAATACCGGTGTCGCGAGCTTTGAGGTTCGCAGCCCCGAGGAGCTTCGCGGGCGCGTCGCCGAGGCGGATGTGCTGGTGATTTCAGGGTTGTGGCGCGACGATCTGATCGAGCACGCCGCCAAGTTGCACTTCATCCAGGCGATCGGGGCCGGCACGGACCAGTTCGGGCGCGCGGCCCTCGAGCAACGCGGCATCCGCCTCGCGAGCGCGCGCGGCGTCAACGCGCAGGCGGTAGC
>JBARKH010000218.1:0-3711 GCA_049801295.1 Allostellaceae bacterium
CGGCAGCGGCACGCTCGCGACCGGCGGCAGCGCCCAGACCCTGTTCGGCGGGATCGTGCCGGCGAACGGGTTTCTCGTGCAGAACAATTCTTCTGCCGTGTTGTGGATCTCGGATGTCGGAGTGGCCTCGGCGGGTGGTGCCAGTATCCAGCTGGCCGCCAACGGTGGCACCTTCGCGACCCCCTCCGGGTACAAGCCCGCCGGGGCGGTCAGCCTCTTTGGCGCGACCACCGGCCAGGCCTTTGCCGCGCGCCGGTGGTGATCGCGGTGCTGCCGACGACATGGATCGACCGCGGGCTGACCGCAGCAGTAGTGATCGCGGCGATGCTGGTCGCCTGGAGCGCGCTGGCGCAGTCGCCGGGCAATTTTTCCACTCTCAGCACGACCGGCACGGCGACGCTCAATGGCGACACGCTGATGTGCTCCGGCCGTCCATGGATCGACGTGCGCTGCCCAAACATGGCCGGGGGGGCCATCGGTGACGACAGCCATGACGACACTTCGGCGGTCCAAACCACGATCAACACCGCTATCGCCAACAATTGGTCGGTGCATGTTCCGGCCGGTACCTACAGGATTACCAGCCTCATCACCGCCGATTACGCGAGCCAGGCGGGGAAGGGCTTCCGCCTGATTTCCGAAGGCGCGATCCTCGACGGGCGCACGATCGCCTCCGGGCCGGTGCTGCAGATCTTGTGCTCGGGCGGGTCGGTCGCGAGCCCCGCCGGCTGCTTCTATCTGAAGATCGAGGGGAGGCTCGAGATCCTCGCCAATTCCGCGCAGCAGAACCTCGCAACCCTGACTGCCGGCTATGGCACGGGTGCGACCGTGCTCGGCGTCTCGACCACGACGCCCTTTACGGTGGGCGGCACGGTCCTCGTCGCGCTGCACGGCGGCGGGACCTTCGCCGCGCCGGTCGACGCGATCAACCCCGGCGTCAGCATCACCCTCCACACCGGCTTGCCATCGAGCGCCGACAACAACGCCAATTTGTCGCGCTCGTCTTATCCGTTCATGCTCGGCACCTACAATTTCGCCGACGCGCACAATTCGGCGAAGATCGATCATCTCCTGGTCAACAACGCCAGTACGGCGCCCGGCGCCGGCGGCTGCCAGTTCAACTATGTGCTCGACAGCGATCTTTATGCCGTGTGCGACTCCGCCGGGGGCGCCGCGGGGCTCGCGCTCGAGCAGACGCAGTTCTCGCGGTTGAGCGGCGCGGGCACCGCCGCGGCCACCGGCGGTACCAGCCTCGCCCTGGAGAACGGCTACAACTTCTCGAATACGTTCCTCGCCCTCGATCTCGAAGTCTCGCCGATCTGCCTGTCGATCACCTCCAATCACGATGGGCAGAACACCTTCCTCTCGCCCTATTTCGACTGCGTCACCGCGGTCAGCTCGACGGCCTCCACCCGCAATGTCTTGATCAACCCGAATTTCGGCGGCGCCGTCGTCAACCGCGGGCCGCAATCGACCGGGATCCAGATCATCGGCACCGGCAGCCGAGTACCGTGGCAATTCCCGGCAGCCGCGACCTATACCGCCTCCGGCATCGACGACAAGACCTCGCTCTCCTCCTATAACGCGCCCGGGGCCGCGCTCTCGGTCACGCTCCCATCGCCGGCGGGATTGGAAACCGGCTGGTCGATGGGGTTCACCACCGACAACGGCAAGGGCCTTATCCTCTTCACCAGCGGCGGCGCGCACATCCTGGCGGGCGGCAAGAGTTTTTCGAGCTTGGCGCTTGCCGCCGGCGATTACGAATTTGTCCAATTGCAATTTGACGGAAACAATTTCCGCGCGATCGGGATGACGCGCAACTCTCAGATGGCAAACGGCGTTGCGATCAGCCGCGATTTCCCGGGCAACTGGCTGTTCCCCACCACGTCAGGCTATCAGGTGACGCTCGCCGACAATGGCAACGTGGTGTCGAGTTTCAACACCAGCGCCGGGCTCACCGTCACCCTGCCGCTTACCGCCACGCTGTCCTCGGGCTGGTCGATGGGGTTTGCCACCGACAGCAACAAGCCGCTGACGATCAACACCACCGGCAGCGGCGGCGGTGGCCATATCCTGTGGCCCGGCTCGGGCGCCTCGGCGACAACGCTGAGCCTGGCGAACACCAGCCAGGGCGCCTACGAGTTCCTGGTGCTGCAATACGACGGGGCGGGCAATTTCCGGGTCGTCGACGCGACGCCGGCGACGGCCCAGGCGATCGGCATCATCGGCAGCGCCGGGATCAGCCACTGGAGCTTCCCCGCGGTCAGCGCCTATACCGCGACCGCGGCCGACAACGGCAATGTTGTCTCCAGCTTCAACAGCCCGCTCTCCTCCATGGCGGTGACGCTCCCGTCGACGACATCGATCGGCATGGGCTGGACGATCGCCATCGCGAGCGACGGGGGTAAGGCGCAAGCGGTCCAGGTCAACGGCAGTTCGGGCGGCCACATCCTGTTCCCGGGATCGGGCGCGACCACCAATTCGGCATCGTTGGCCCCCGGCTCCTACGAATACCTGGCGCTGAGCTTCGACGGCGCGAATTTCCGGGTGACCGCGGCGACGCCGGCGACCGCGGCGGCGATGGGCATGACCGGCGCCGCCTTCGCGGTCAACCGGTGGAATTTCCCTTCCGCGGGAACCTATGCCGCGGGCCCCTCCGACAGCGGCAACGCGTTGTCGAGCTACAACACGTCGGCGGGCCTCACCGTCACCCTGCCGTCGACGACCGCGATCCAGGCGGGCTGGATCATGGGATTTGCCAGCGACAACGCGCAGCCGCTCAGCGTCCAGGTCAACGCCACCTCGGGCGGCCACATCCTCGAGCCGGCGCGGGGCGGTACTTCGGTCACGTCGATCGCGTTGGCGAGCGGGCAGAATTACGAGTTCCTGGCGCTGCAATTCGACGGCTCGAATTTCCGGGTCCTCAGCCTGACGCCGCAATCGTTGAATTCGCTCGGTGGCCTGATCACGCAGGGCACGCCGGCTTCCAGTTCGACGGCGTGCCTCACCGGGGCGCTCCAATTCGACTCCAATTACCTCTACGCCTGCACCGCGACCAATACCTGGAAGCGATCAGCCTGGAGCAGCTTCTGATGCCTCCTGAAGGTGGTATGCGCAAGCCCCTGACCCCCTCCTACACCTGGGGCCAACAGGGCCTCGAGGCGCAGTTCGGCCCCGTGTTCCAGCCGGGGCAGGGGATCTTCTCGCCCGGCTATCCGCTGGCGCCGCCCGAGCCCGAGCGGGTGCGGCTGTGGGATTTTCCGGTCGGCGTCAATACGATCTACACGCCGCGCGCCTATGAGCCGATCTCGTTCGCCGAGCTGCGCGCCCTGGCCGATGCCCACGACATCACGCGCCTGGCGATCGAGACGAGGAAGGACCAGATCGAGAAGCTCGACTGGACGATCAAGCCGCGCACCGCGCAGCTACCCACCACAGACGCGGCGACACGCAGCGCACAGCTCGCCGGTTTCTGGCGCCAGCCCGACGGTGAGCGGCCGTTCGCAAGCTGGCTGCGCGAGCTGCTCGAAGATTTGCTCGTGATCGATGCGCCGGCCCTTGAGCTGCGCCGCAACCGCGGCGGCCAGATCATCGGTCTCGATGTCGTCGACGGCGCCACGATCAAGGTGCTGTTCGACGAGACCGGGCGCCGCCCCCGGCCGCCGGCGCCGGCTTTCGAGCAGGTGATCCACGGCCGGCCGTGGAAGCTGT
>JBARKH010000219.1:0-3520 GCA_049801295.1 Allostellaceae bacterium
ACACCGTGCTCGGCCCGATCAGCTACGACGCCAAGGGCGACATCACCACGGTGGACTATGTGTTCTATCGTTGGAACAGCAAAGGCGGCTACGACGAGATCCCCGACGCGTCGCGCAGTTGAGGCTACCCGCTCTTTCCCAGCATCGGGAAGGTATCCAGCAACCAGAAGCTCGCCTGCGTCACCCCGCCGGTGAGAAAGGCGACACCGGTGAGAACGAGAAGGCCGCCCATCGCCTTCTCGACCAGGCCCAGATGAGCGCGGAAGTGAGCCAGGAAAGCGGCGAACGGCTCGACCGCCAACGCCGCCGCGATGAACGGAATACCGAGCCCGAGCGAATAGACCGCGAGCATCCCGGCGCCCCTGGCAACCGTGGCCTCGGACGCCGCCACCGCCAGGATCGCGGCGAGGACCGGGCCGATGCACGGCGTCCAGCCAAGTGCAAAAGCGAGCCCCATCAGATAGGCGCCCCACAGCCCCACCGGCTTGGCGACTTCGAGACGTTTTTCCCGCATCAGCAGCGCGATCGGCGTGAGCCCGAGGAAATGCAGACCCATGATGATGATGGCGATGCCGGCAACAATGGCGAGTTCGCCGGAATAGGCGCGCAGCACGGCGCCGATGGCGCTGGCGCTGGCGCCGAGCGCCACGAAGACCGTGGAGAATCCGAGCACGAACAACAGCGCAGCGGCGATCGTTTCGCGCCGGACCCGCGGTTCCTCTTCCGCGTCGGCAAAGCGCTCAAGCGAAGTTCCGGTGAGATAGACCAGATAGGGCGGCACCAACGGCAGCACGCAGGGTGACAGGAAGCTCAACATACCCGCCAGCAGCGCGGCGGGGATTGTGACATTCAGCATCGCGCACTCATGCCCGCCGTCTTGCCGCTAGGCAAGCCCGTCAACGCCTCGCCCGCGAGGATGTGATCGGTTGACGCTGGCGCAAAAATCGTCTCCGTTGCCGGAACTTGCGAGGATCTCTTGCGCAACCTGATCACCGACGTTCCTGGCGTGAATATCGGCCATGCCGAGGACGCTCGCCTCGGATCCGGCGCGACCGCAGTCGTGTTCGACGAACCTGTTGTCGGCTCGATCGATTTGCGCGGCGGCGGCCCGGGAACACGCGAAACTGCCCTGCTCGATCCGGCGCAGACGGTCGAGGGCATCGACGCCATCGCGCTGGCTGGCGGCTCGGCCTTCGGCCTCGATGCGGCGTCGGGCGTGCAGGCTTGGCTCAGGGAACAAGGCCGCGGATTTGCGGTGCGCGCCGCGCGCGTGCCGATCGTACCGGGCGCCATTTTGTTTGATTTGCTGAGCAGCGGCGACAAGAAATGGGGCCGTTTTCCGCCCTATCGCGAGCTCGGCTATGCGGCGGCCGCAGCGGCCGGCCGCGATTTTGCCCTCGGCAGCGTCGGCGCCGGTGCCGGCGCGACCACGGTCAATTGCAAGGGCGGGATCGGCTCTGCCTCCGAGCAGACCTCGGACGGCCACATCATCGGTGCAATTGCTGTCGTCAACGCCGCCGGCAGCGTTCTCGTCGATCGCGGCCCCTGGTTCTGGGCGGCGCCGTTCGAGCGAGACAGCGAATTCGGCGGGCGCGGGTTGCCCGCGCCGTTTCCAGCCGCGGCCTTCGAACCGTTGACCAAAGGTAGTGCACGCGAGAGCACTACCCTCGTAGTGGTGGCGACCGACGCCATCCTCACCAAGGCGCAGGCCAAGCGCCTCGCGGTCATGGCGCAATCGGGCCTGTCGCGCGCCATCTACCCGGTGCATAGCCCGCTCGACGGTGACGTGGTGTTTGCGGCCTCGACCGCCCGCCGGCCGTTGGCCGACGCGTATCTGGCATTGACCCGCCTCGGCACGATCGCGGCCAATGTCGTGGCGCGGGCAGTCGCACGCGGCGTTTTCGAGGCGACGGCGCTCCCCTTCCCCCGCGCGTTGCCCAGCTGGAAGGATCAATTCGGCCGATAAAATATGGCGACAGCATCCGACAGGACCACACGCCTTAGAAACCACAACCCGCATCTTTTACGCCTTAACGTGCGGTCGCCGTTGACTCGCTCGCCGATTGCGCCTTCACTTTACGTGAATCGGTTCGTTGGTGGCGGAGGGACACGATGCGCTTCGTCGTCATTGTTGTTGGCGCGTTGCTGACCCTGGGTCTCGCGGCCTTCGGGGTCGTCTCCGCACAGAAAGCGGCGGTCCCAAGTTCAGCCGCGGCTCCGGCGATGCACGTCGCATCCAACACAAGTGCTGTCGCGGCGCCGGTGATATCCCCCGTCCTCACCGCTTCCACATCGGTCGCCGCAACGCGCGTCGCCCAAAACACGCCCCCACAAAGTGCGCCCGCCTCAAGCGCGAACGGCGCCGCCTCAGCCACCACCGCTACCCCGCCGAGCGCGGCCGGCGTCGCGACCGGCAACATCCCCGCCTGCGACAAACCGGGCGGCATGGGACTGGCGCGCATCGTCGAGATCGACACGACCGACGGTCCCGGATTTGGCTTTCAGCATTTCAAGCAATACGATTTCCTCCGCGACAAGGAGATCGTGCTGACTTTCGACGACGGCCCCTGGCCGGAGAACACGCCTGCTGTCCTTAAGGCGTTGCGCGATGAGTGTTTGAAGGCCACATTCTTCGAGATCGGCAAGCACGCCACGTGGCATCCCGAAATCACCAAGCAGGTGGTTGAAGCGGGAATGACGGTCGGCAGCCACACCTGGTCGCACAAGGATCTGGCCAGAAATCCCTACGCCAAGGATCTCGAACAGGCCGAGCAGGAAATCGAGATGGGCGTCAGCGCCGTGCACATGGCCGCCAACGCGCCGATCGCGCCGTTCTTCCGCTTCCCCGACCTGCAACACACGCCGCAACTTATGGCCTATCTCGGCGAGCGCAACATTGCGGCGTTTTCGACCGACATCGATTCGCGCGACTTCAAGTTTCACAAGCCCGAGCAGGTGATCAAGTCGGTCATGAGCCAGCTGGAAAAGCGCGGCAAGGGCATCATTCTGATGCACGACTTCAAGCACGCGACGGCGGAAGCGTTGCCGGAATTGCTGCGGCAACTCAAAGCCGGCGGCTACAAGGTCGTACACATGGTGCCGAAGCAACCGGTAACGACCATCCCCAAATACGACGAGATGGTCGCCCACCAGGACAAGCTGTCGTCCAACAACACCCGGCCCGAAGCCAGCGTGGTTCGCACCATCGGGCAATAAGGCCGCGTCAGCCGGCAAACCGGTCCGCACCAAAAGGTTTCGGATCGCAGAACGGCGTCGCGCCGGTCATCATCTCGGCGATAAGCCGACCGGTTGCCGGACCGAGGGTCAAGCCCCAATGGGCATGGCCTATGGCGAGCCAGAGGCCGCGCTGTCGCGGCGCGCGCGCGATCACCGGCCGGGAATCGGGGAAACACGGGCGCGCGCCCAGCCACGGCTGCGCCTCGATCGGTTCGCCGAGTGCAAACAACTCGCGTGCCGCCGCGAGCAGGCGATCGAACTGCACCGGTGTCGGCGGCGCGTC
>JBARKH010000220.1:0-5372 GCA_049801295.1 Allostellaceae bacterium
GCCGGGCGCCGCGGCCCGCCAAGGGCGGCGAGGGGTTGCAGCGTGTCGCGGCAAGCGGTGATAGCCCGCAACACGTCAGCATCGCTCGGCGCCGGCAGAATTCCGCCCGAGGTCAGCGTCGGCCCGAGCAGCAGCGTCAGATCGCCGATGATCGCCAGCTTCTTGTCCTGATCGTCGGGGATGAAGCTCGCCGCGGTAACCGCCTGCGCGACTTCCGGCAGCTTGCCAAGACGGTCGGCGACCTGTTCGGCCTCGCCTTGCGAGGAAGCGAGGATCTCGGCGGTATAGGGGGTGCTCATCGGGTCCTGCATCAGGTCGCGTGCGGTTTCGACCGATTCGCTCTTCGGGTTTTTCAGGTTCAACGGGTCGAAATCGAAACTGATCCGGGGCAGGAGCGCGATCCCCACCGCCGCGAGCAATACCGCCACGCCGATCATCGCGCTTCGTCGCCGCTCCAGAAACCGGTCGAGCGCGGCGGCGCGGCGAAAGCCGATCGCTTCGGGTTCGCCCTGCGGCCGCAGCAGCGTCAACCCGGCGGGCAGCAGCACCAGATTGAGCGCGATCGCGACCAACATGCCGAACCCGGCGATCCAGCCGAGCTCGCGGATCCCGGTATACTGGGTCGGCACAAACGACAGGAAGCCGATCGCCGTCGCGCCGGCGGCCAGGACGAGCGCCGGACCGATCGATTGGCCGGCGCCCCGCAGCGCCTCAGGAAAGGTGCCGAGGCGGTGCCGCTGGTCGCGGTAGCGCACGCTGAACTGGATACTGAAATCGACCGCCAGACCGATAAAGAGGACGCCGAACGCCACCGATATGAGATTGAGCGATCCGATCGCCAGCGCGGCAAACCCGGCGGTGAGGGCGAGGCCGGCCGCAAGCGTTGCCAGGATCACGGCGACGAGCTTCACCGAGCGCATTGCGGCGAAGAGGATCGCGCACACCAGGGTGAGCGAGAGGATCGTCGATCTGAGAGCGCTCTCGCGGAGCGTCGCGAACTCTTCGTCGTCCAGCGCCACCGGGCCGGTTAGGCGCAGCCGCACCCCATGCGCCGGGTCGAGCGCCAATTCGTCCGTCAGCCGGCGAATTTCGGCGCTAGCCCGGGCCCCGGGCTCGAGCGCCTCGAACTCGAGCACCGGGCGCGTCAGTACGAAGCGGCGGCGCTCGCGCGGCTCGGCTGTCCGGCCGGTCATAATGTGCTGCCAGGAGAGTGGTTGCGAACGGTCCTCCAGCACGGCTTTGACGGTATCGCCGATCGCTGCCAGCGTCGGGTCGAGGCGGTCGATTGCCGCCTGGTTTTTCCCGGCGCCGGCGACAAACATCGCCAATGCGTCAAAGAGGCCGCGCAGGCTCGGGTCGCGGGCGAGACTGCCGATCAGCGGCTGCGCCGCGATCAACTGCTCCGAGAGGGCGTCGAGCTCGGCGACCGGCAGAAACAAGAGGCCGTTCTTGTCGAAAAACGGCCCGCCATCCGGCTGCTGCACGTAGCGAAAGAGGTTGGGCTCGGCGCGCAGCCGGTCGGCCAGCGCCCGCGCCGCGCGATCGGCGAGATCGCCGGTCCGCCCATCGATGACGACGACCAGGAGGTTGTCGTTTTGCGGAAACGCCTGGTTGAGGGCGATCTCGTTCTGACGCCAGGCCAATAGGGTCGGCAGCATGTGCTGGAGATCGGTGTCGATGGCAAGGTGGGTGGCGGCGTAGTAGGCGCTGCCAAGCGCAAGGACCAACCCGGCGAGCGCGACCGCCACGGCATAGCGGCGGGCGAGATCGACGATGCGTCCGACACCGGCGCCGATCACGCCGCACCACGCCGACGGTTGATTTCGCGCCGATGCAGGATCACCGGCGCGGCCGCGGACAATGCGGTCACCGATTCACCCGCAACGCGAATTGCGCCGGTTCGAAGGCCGAATTGTCGTGAAAAATCCCAGTCCTCGTCACAATGCGGACATGGTTCGCGTAGATCCTGCATAGAATATCGTAGGTATGGAGGGGATCATGGCGGGACGCACAGAATGCTGCAGCTATGAGCCGAGCCTCGAAGATCTGCTCGATGACGAGGTCATGGCGCCGGTCTTGCGTAGCGCCGGCTTCGATTCGCAGGGGATCCGCGACATGATGGTCGAGACCGCCAGACGGATTGACGACCGTGGCGCCCGCGACCACCGGCGCGACGACCGCTAGACTGCCTGCGGCCATACCGGGAATTCAATCCGCACCCTGAGCCCCGGGGTATTGTCACCGAGTGTTACAATTGCCGTATGCCGGCGGGCGACCGCGCGCACGAGGCTGAGGCCGAGCCCGTTGCCTGGGGTGCTGCGGCTCGGCTCGAGACGGACGAACCGATCGAACACGCTCTCGCGATCCTCGTCGCGGATGCCCGGCCCGCGATCGGCGACTTCGATCGTGGCGCGCCCGCCCTCCTCTCGCACCCAGATCGCAACCTCGCCTCTCCCATAGTTGGGGGCGCCATATTTGAGGGCGTTGTCGAGGAGGTTGGCGAGCGCTTGCGACAACAGGTGCCGATCGCCGCGGATCATCGTCCCCGGCGCACTGTCGAGGCGTAGCGCAAAACCTTTCTCCTCGGCCAGCGGCTCGTAGAGCTCCACCACCGCCCGGGCGATCTCGCCGAGGTCCAAGGGCTCGTCGGTCCGCTCCCCGGCGCCGGCTTCCGCTTCGGCGATGCTGAGGAGCGCATTGAAGGTCGCGAGCAGCCGGTCGGCTTCGTCGATCGCGGCGCGGATCGCATCGCTGCGAGCGCAGGGATCCTCGGGACCGAGGAGCGCCAGCTCGAGCCGCGCCCGCAGCCGCGCCAAGGGCGTCTTCAGATCATGCGCGACATTGTCGGTGACCTCGCGCATCGCGCTCATCAGCCGCTCGATCTGGTCGAGCATGCCGTTGAGATTGGCCGCGAGCTGGTCGAATTCGTCGTTGGTCCCGCGGCGCGGCACGCGGTCCGACAAATTGCCGGCGATGACCCGCTCGGCGGTCCGGTTCACCTGCTCGACCCGGCGCAGCATGTTGCGGCTCATCACCGTCCCGCCCAAGAGCCCGATGCCGAGCGCAACGAGGCCGGACCACAAGAGCGTCGCCTTTATGCGGTCGCGAAACGCGGCCCCATCGCTGATATCGCGCCCGACGAGGAGGCGATAGCCCCCGGGGATCGCAAACAACACGCCGCGCGCCGGGTGGGTCTCGCTCCGGCCCTTCTCCCGCACATCGATCTGGAACGACAAGGATCCGGCGCGGACCGGCACGCCGTTCGGCCAGCCGCTGATGTTGCCGGCGAGCGGTTTTCCGTCGCTGTTGGTCACCAGGTAGAGCATGCCGTCGCCGCGGTCGCCGGCGCTGCGCGCCGCGACGATCTGAACGAGACCGCTGAGGCCTCGCTGGGCGTATTGTTCGGCGAGGCCGGTGATCTCGGCGTCGAGGGTCGCCTCGGTCTGCCGCTCGACAAAGTCGGCGCTCGTCCAATAGACGAAAAACAAGACGCCGATGACCGAGACCGCGAACACGAGAAAATAGAGGCCGGCCAGCCGAAACGCGTGCGTCCGCACGAGGCGCCTTGCCGCCCGGAAGATCGCGCTCGCCCGGTGCCCGCTGACCGCGACCGACAGCGCCGGGGGCACCCCGCGTTTGGCCACCATTGCTCTTAGCGGCAGGTCAGCCGGTTTCGGCAGTTCGGCTATGCTATCTGCCATTGCGCTCTTCACTCCGCGGCGCGCAGGCAATACCCCGCGCCGCGTACGGTGTGAAGCAGGGGATGGTCGAAGTTCTTGTCGATTTTTTGTCTGAGCCGGCTCACATGCACGTCGATCACATTGGTCTGCGGGTCGAAATGATAGTCCCACACGTTTTCCAAGAGCATTGTCCGGGTCACGACATGGCCGGCGTTGCGCATCAGGTATTCCAGCAACTGGAACTCCCGGGGCAGCAGCTCGATCGTCTTGTCGCCGCGCTTCACCGACCGGGTCAGGAGGTCGAGCTCCAAATCGGCGATCCGCAATCGGGTGAGGCTCGGTGCATCGGCCCCGCGCCGCAGCAACACCTCGATGCGGGCCAAGAGTTCGCTGAACGCGAACGGCTTTACCAGATAATCATCGCCCCCCGAGCGCAACCCCTTGACCCGATCGTCGACGCTGCCGAGCGCCGAGAGGATCAGCGCCGGGGTGCGGATCCCGGCGCCGCGCAACGCTCCCAGCAGCGCCAGCCCGTCCATCCCCGGGAGCATGCGGTCGAGGATGATCGCGTCGTAGCTGCCCGAAGTGGCGAGGAAGAGGCCGTCCCGACCGTCGCCCGAGTGATCGATCGTGTAGCCGCTCTCGCTCAGCCCCTTGACCAGATAGGCGGCGGTCTCGCGATCGTCTTCGATGACGAGGAGCTTCATCGAGCGGCGCCGCAATGTCCGCTCGGGGTCGGGACGCCGGAGAATCGGCTCCCCCTCGGCGGGGGCCACGATAGCGACTTGGCAGGATTTGCGGCCCGAGTTTCAGGGGCGAATTCGAGGGATAGACCTGGAACCAATTTTTCCGCCTCCTGTTGAACAACAGCGCCTTTTCGGTGATCGGCAGTTGGGGGCGAGCCGGTGGCAAGCGGTGGGTTTCAAGTGGTTGCGGCACCCGATAGAAGCAAGAAGTTGAGCATCCTGATCGTCGAGGACGAGGCGCTTATTGCCAGCTACATCAAGGAAGTTCTCGGCGAATCGGGGTTTCTCGTTGCCGGCGTCGCCGCCTCGGGCCGCGAGGCCTTATCCCTGGCGGCGGAAAGCAGTCCCGCCCTGGCGCTCGTCGATATCCGGCTGACCGGGCCGATCGACGGCATCGAGCTGGCCTGCCGCCTGCGCCAGGAATTCGACGTGCCGTCGATCTTCCTCTCCGGGCTGATCGACGCCGAGACCGCCGAGCGCGCCCAAGTCGCCCGCCCGCTCGGCTTCCTCCCGAAGCCCTTTCGGCCGAGCCAGGTGTTCAACGCCATCCAGCGCGCCCTCGATCTGCCCGCTTGGTGAGCGGGCCAGCCGTCAGCTGAGTGACCCGAAGTTTTTGCGGCGGAACGTCACAGCGCGCGGGTCCGGCGCCGAGCCCGCCGATTTCGCCTTGACCACGGCAGCGGCAGCGACGATCTATTGCGTACCAATCCGGTCCGAATTGGACGAATTGGCCCGCAACGATCGCCATGAGGCCTGCCCGGCCGATGATCATCCTCTCAAAGCTCGCCGATTACGGCGTCATCGTCGCGACGCATCTGGCCGCCCACCCTGACCGGCAGGCGACCGCGGCGGCGATTGCCGCCGCCACCAGGCTGCCGCCGGCGACCGTCGCCAAGCTATTGAAGGCGCTCGCGCATGCCGGGCTGGCGAGCGCGACGCGTGGGGC
>JBARKH010000221.1:0-4414 GCA_049801295.1 Allostellaceae bacterium
GGGCGCGGGACGGCGCCGCAGCGAGCGCCAGCAACACCGCGGCAACCGCCAAGACCCGGCCGGCACGGCAGGGCCCGATGGTTGGGCGAGCGGTCATCCTCGTCTGCGCGCGCATCAGAACGCCAGCCAGGTGAAGGCGAACAGCGTGTCGTTGCCGGCCGCGTTGCGGCCGGCGCCGTCGTAATTCGTGCTGGCGCCGTTGAACTTGTCGTAATGCACGTACTGCAGCCCGAACTTGATGTTGAGCCACGGCCAGAACGACGGCCCGCCATGGTTGAACGGGATGTAGTCGAGCTCCAGGGTGTACCCATTGGTATCGGGTGTGCTGTTGGCCGATACGCCACCGTAGAGCAGCGGGTCGGCGGTCCCTCGCAGATTGAAATACCCGGCGGTGAGGCCGATCATCTGGTTATAAAAATAAGTGCCCTTGAGATTGAAGCTGTGCAGGCGGTTGTGCCCATTGGTGGAAAGACCGAGCGCCTGGCTCGCGCCTAGAATCTGTTCCTCGTTGATGTAGCGGGCCTGCACCGAGAAACTGTCGCGGGCGCCGAGGAATTGATACTGGGTGTCGACCCCGTAATCGGTCACCCGGTCGGTGCCGCTCCCGGTAATCCGCTGCGGCACCAAGGCGGCGCTCATGGCGAAGGTGCCGAATTCCAGGGTGTTGTTGCCCCAAGCCGGCTCGATCGCGACCCGCCCGTAGGGCGCCACGGAATCAATGGCGCTGCTCCCCGGCGGCGGGACGCCGAGGGCGCTGAGGGCCGAGGGGCCGAGCGTCCGGTAGCCGCCCACTTCGGCGTAGACCAGACGGTTCCAGAAAATATAGGGGTTGAGGCCGAGGACCTGCTGCGCCAGCCCGCCTTCAATGAGGGTCCCGGCGGCCGCGCCGGGCGCCAATCCCGAGGAGACATAGGGATAGCCCCAGGCAGGGGTCGAATTCCATAAATCGGTGACGCTCGGGTTGTTGTTGAAGCTCACCCCGTAGACGAGTTCCTGATCGGCGAGCGACCCGGTATTGGCGTAGCGGATATCCATATTGTCCCAGGTAAACCCGCGGGCGATCTCATCGTAGGTGCCCTGCACAAAGGCCCCGACATGGTCGACGATCTTGCCGCCATAAAAGAGGCTCGCGGTGCCGGAAAAATTATCGTTGGGACCGAAATGCGGCGCCGCGCCGCCGGGCTGGTCCGCCCCGGTGCGCGTCATGCTCGGGATCACCATCGCCGCGATCGCCGGCAGGTCGCTTGAGCCGCCGCTGAAAGTATAGCCGTTGAGCTTGAACAGCCGGCCATACGGGGTCAGCTCGGGGAAGCCGTTATGACAGGCGGCGCATTCCTGCCCGGTCTGACGAGCGTAACTCGGCAGCGCCCGCGCCATCCGCGCATAGCCCGCGCACACCATCGGCACCACGACAAGCAGCGCGACCGCCAGCCGCGCGTACCCGATCAACCCCAGTGTCCCACGCCTGCTGGCCATGCCGAGATGCACGGGTAACCCCCACTCTACTGCCGGTAGGCGAAGGGGTAAATCTGCCGGTTAATTTTAGTTAATTCAAGCGCGACTTTCGTTCAGGTTCGGTGTCCACAAGCCGGTGGTGCGGCGCCGCTCGCTCCGCGGCGCCCTAAATCTTGATCCACAGCTTGCACCAACCCGACGGGCTGATGTCTCCGCTGACCGACTTGCACCCGTTCGGCGGCTCGAACAGCTTGCAGCCCTTGCAGTCGTGACCGTCCTTTGGCGTCGCCTGATAGGCGACCAGGTTCGGCGCGACTTTGGCGGAGGCTTCCTTGGCGACGACACTGGCGAGCCCGATGCCGCCGACAAGAGCAACAGAGCTGTGCAGGAAGCCGCGACGCGTAACGGACATGGAGGTTCTCCTTGGCTTTCAATCACCCACAACGAAACCGGAAGATGCCAGTTCCGCGCTGATCCAGGTCAATATCGCCGCACCGGATCGCTCGGAGGAACGGCTCGCGAATTGACGGGCGCGGCGCGGCATGCATGGATTGCGCACCAGCATGATCCGCCGGCCAGCCCATAAGCCGGCGGGTGCTGATCGATTTGAGGAGCATGATGCGCGATTTCAATATACCCGGGCGCTCTACGGCGGTCGCCGCCAACGGTATGGTGGCGACCTCGGCGCCGATGGCGACGCTTGCCGGGCTCGATGTGTTGCGCGCCGGCGGCAACGCGATGGATGCCGCGATCGCCGCGGTGGCGATGCAATGCGTCGTCGAGCCGCAGAGCACCGGGATCGGCGGCGACTGCTTTGTGCTCTATTCGAAGAAAGGCGCGCTGCCGGTGGCGCTCAACGGATCGGGCCGCGCCCCGGCCAAGGCCACCGTCGAGTGGTTTGTCGAGCGCCAGATCCACCAGATCGCGACACAGACCGCACACGCCGTGACGATCCCCGGCGCGGTCGATGCCTGGTGCACGCTCAACCACGAGCACGGCTCGCGCCCGCTCGGCGAACTCCTCGAACCGGCCGCCCGCGCCGCCGAGGAGGGCTACCGCGTCACCCCGCGGGTCGCCTGGGACTGGGCGCGCAACCAGTGGAAATTGCAGGATCCGATCACCGCCGCGGTGATGCTGCCCGGCGGCAAGCCGCCCGAAATCGGCGACCGGATGAGGAACCCGGCGCTCGCCGCGACCTTGCGCGCAATCGGGCGCGACGGGCGCGAGGCCTTCTATTCAGGGCCGGTGATGCGCGACATCCTCGGGCGCCTCCAGGAGCTCGGCGGGCTGCACGAGGAAGCGGATTTCGCTACCCAACGCTCCAACTGGGTCGAACCGATCCACGCCCCCTATCGCGGCTATGAGGTCTATGAATTGCCGCCCAACGGCCAGGGCCTCGCCGCCCTGATGATCCTGCGCCAGCTCGAAGGCTTTGCGTTGGGCGACGAATCGCTCAGCGAGGCCGACCGGCTGCACCTCTTGGCCGAGGCCACCAAATCGGCCTATCGGGTGCGCGACGAGTTCATCGCTGATCCCTCGCAGGCCAGCGTCGACGTCGAGGGGTTTCTCTCCGATGCGTGGGCAGAGCGCGCGCGCCGGGAGATCCGCCTCGACCGCGCCCGGCCCGGCCCCGAGTGGCACGGCGGCACCGAGCATACCGACACGGTCTATCTGTGCGCCGTCGACCGCGACGGCAACGCGGTCTCGTTTATCAACTCGCTGTTTTCTTCGTTCGGCACCGGCATCATGGCGCCCAAAAGCGGCGTCCTGTTACATAATCGAGGCACCAGCTTCCGGATAATCCCGGGTCACCCCAACGCGATTGCGCCGAGGAAACGCCCGTTCCACACGATCATCCCGGCGATGCTCGCCAAGGACGGCCGCTCGGTGATGCCGTTCGGCATTATGGGCGGGCAGTATCAGGCGGTCGGCCACGCCCATTTCACTCACCGCATGCTCGATCGCGGGATGGACCCGCAACAGGCCGCCGACGCCCCGCGGATCTTCGCCTTCCGCGGCAAGCTGCGGGTCGAACAGGGCGTTCCCCAGCCGATCGTCGCCGATCTGGCGCGGCGCGGCCACGACATCGACGTCGCCAAAGTGCCGCTCGGCGGCTGCCAGGCGATTTGGATCGACCGGACGAAGGGCGTCCTCATCGGCGGCTCCGAGCCGCGCAAGGACGGCATGGCGCTGGGGTATTGAGCGACGTAAGACCCTCACCCTCCCACGCCCTTGGCGTGGGCCCCTCCCTCTCCCGCGATGCAGGAGAGGGGCCTTCGCGCAGAAACCCCGCGTCCAAAAACTCACCCTCGCCCCCCAACGGGGGGAGAGGGAAGGGTGAGGGGGGCGGCGGCGTCTCGGGCGTCGCCGAAATCGGCTTTGCCGTCCGCGACGGCGTGACCCGCCTCGGGCATCTCTACCAGCGCGATCCGATGCGGGTGCTGTTTCCGGCTCCCGAGGCGGGCGACCCGAGCCTCGCGGTCCTGGTGACGACATCGGGGGGGCTCGTTGCCGGCGACCGCATCAGCCTTGCCGTTCGCCTCGACGCGGGCGCCCGCGCCCACCTGACCGCCTCGGCGGCGGAAAAGATCTACCGCTCGACTGGCGCGACGACCGAAATCGCCCAGGACCTCTCGCTCGACGAGGGCGCCTGGCTTGAATACCTGCCGCCCGAGACGATCCTCTTCGACGGCGCGCGGCTGCGCCGCCACACGACAATCGCGCTCGAGCCGGGCGCCGGCTTTCTCGGCGGCGGCATCCTCGTCTTCGGCCGGCGCGCGCGCGGCGAAGGCTTCACCCGGGGCCTCCTGCACGAGGAGTGGCAGGTGCGACAGGGCGGCGCGCTCGTCTGGGGCGATGCACTGCATATGGACGGCGATATCGCCGCAACGATGGCCGACCCAGCGTGCTTCGATGGCGCGGCTTCCTGCGCCACGTTGATCCTGGTGCCGCCGCAGGG
>JBARKH010000222.1:0-12757 GCA_049801295.1 Allostellaceae bacterium
TCGCCCAGTGCCTCGGCCGCACCGCGCCGCTGCGCTTCGACAAACGGCTGCGCGAGATTTCGCTGGGCTCGTGGGACGGGCTCGATCGCAAGGAGATCCGGTCCCGGATGGGTAAGACGTTTGCCGAGTTCGAATGGTATTTCCGTACCCCCGATGGCGAGAGCTACGACGGGTTTGCCGGGCGCATCGCCTCGTGGCTCAAGGAGGCGGGCAATGGCCCGCTCGTCGCGGTCAGCCATGGCGTCGTAACCCGAGTCTTGCGCGGCCTTTATGCCGGCCTGCCGAGCGCTGCCGCGCTGCGTCTGCCGGTACCTCAGGACCGCATCTTCCGGCTCGCGGACGGCCTGATCGAAGAGATCGCGGCGTGAGGTGACCGGACACCGCCGCGTCGGGCGAGCGATTTCCCGCCGGTGGATAACCTTGCGGACGATCCCGCGCAATTCGGGGACAAGTGTTGTTTTCTGGGGATAGTTCCGGGGATCCTCATTTCACCCGTTGCGCCGCGCGAAAGTTTCCTTAGCGTTGCGATCGTGCGGGTTCGCATGGGCAGGGAGGGGATAGCCCGCACCGCACAGCGCGATGGGCGGCCTGCAGGGGAGGCCGCCCATTTCGCGTGTCTGCCCAGTGCGCCCTGTCGCCCGGCGCCCGGTCCTCCCGAACGCCCTCTTGACGCGCCCCCCGGGCGCGCGCTGCAATCGGTCGCGGATTAACCAGGGCAGAGCATGGACGGCGACATCAATCCTCTTCTCCCGGGAGAGTCCAGTGCGGCTGATGCGACGGCGCGCGCGCGCGACGGCGCGGCCCCGCACACGCTGCGATGGATCTTGATCGTCGGCATGGCTCTGGTGCTGGTCCTGGGCGGGTTTTACGGGTTCAACCGCTACCGCGCCCAGGCGATTGCGAAGTTCTTCGCGGGCAACAAGCCGCCGCCGGCGCAGATCGCCGCGGTCATCGCAAAGAGCGAAGCGGTGCCGCGCTTCGCCACCGGCATCGGGTCGCTCGCCGCGGTCCATCAGGTGACGATCACCCCGGAAATCGGCGGCCGGGTCACGGCGATCGAGTTCAATGCGGGCGCCGCGGTCAAAGAGGGGGACAAGCTGGTGCAACTCAATGACGCCCCCGAACGCGGCGATCTGGCCAATTACCAGGCGCAGGCGCGCTTGGCGGCAATCTCGCTGGAGCGATCCCAGCTCCTGGCGCAGCGGCAGGCAGGCCCGCAGAATACCGTCGACCAGAACCAGTCGCAGCTCGAGCAGGCGCGAGCGCAGATCGCCAAGACCGAGGCGCTGATCGCGCAGAAGCTGATCCGCGCGCCGTTCGCCGGCCGCCTCGGCGTGCGGCAGATCGATCTCGGGCAGTATCTGAGCCCCGGTGCGGCGATCGTCAGCCTGACCGATCTGCGGGTGCTCTACGTCAATTTCACGCTGCCCTCGACGCAGCTGGCCGAAATCGCGCTCGGGCAAAAGGTCAATGTCACCGCGGATGCGTTCCCCGGCCGCACCTTTGACGCGAAGATTACCACGATCGAGCCGCAGATCCGCGCCGACACCCGGACGATCATGGTTCAAGCGACGCTGGCGAACCCGGACGAAGCGCTCCTACCCGGGATGTTCGTCGACGCCGCGGTGGTGCTGCCGCCGGTGCCCGACCAGGTCGTGCTGCCCCAAACCACGGTCGACTACACGCTTTACGGCGACAGCGTCTATGTGGTTCGCGCGGAGGGTAAGGATGCCGGCGGCAAACCGCTGCTCAAGGCGTTCCGCACCCCGGTCAAGACCGGGGCGCGCTGGGCCGACAATGTCGCGATCCTGTCGGGGGTGAAGCCCGGCGACCGGGTCGTCGCGGCGGGCCAGATCAAGCTGCAGGACGGCGCCGCGGTGATCGTCACCGGCAATCCACCGCCTTCGCCGCCAGCAAATCCGACGCCGCAGTGATGTTTGACTACGGAGGTGCGCAGTGCACGGAACAAACGCCATGTCGTTCCGGTGAAAGCCGGGACCCACCGATCCGCCTCGAGTTGGCTGAAACATGGGTCCCGGCCTTCGCCGGGATCACGATTTGTTTTTGGGAATCTTCGTGTCTTTGTGGTGAATTTTTGTGAGTCGCGGATAGAGGGATGAAGTTCACCGATCTGTTCGTTCGCCGGCCCGTGCTGGCGCTGGTCGTCAGCCTGCTCATTCTGCTGATCGGGCTCAAATCCATGCTCGGTTTGCAGATCCGCCAATATCCGCGGCTCTACAACACGACGATAACGGTGACGACGGTCTATCCCGGCGCCTCGCCCGACCTGATCCAGGGCTTCATCACCACCCCGATCGAGCAGGCCGTCGCCACCGCCGAGGGCATCGACTACCTGACCTCCAACTCGATCCAGGGCACCAGCACGGTCACCGCCTATATCCGGCTCAATTACGACCCGAGCCAGGCGCTGACCGACGTCATGGCCAAGGTCCAGCAGGTCAAATACCTGATGCCCACGCAGGCGCAGGACCCGATCATCCTGAAGGCGACCGGGCAGACCACCGCGGTAATGTATATCGGGTTTTCCAGCGCCGAACTGCAGAGCGCGGCGATCTCGGATTACCTCGCCCGGGTGGTGCAGCCGCTGCTGTCGACGGTCGACGGGATCGCCTCAGCCGATATCCTTGGCGGCCAGACCTTTGCGATGCGGCTGTGGCTCGACCCGGCGCGCATGGCGGCGCGCGGCATCTCGGCCTCTGACGTCGCCGCGGCAATCCGCACCAACAACTACCAGTCGGCAGCGGGTCAGGCGAAGGGCTTCTTTACGATCACCAACATCGATGCCAAGACCGGCCTCGCCGATGTCGAGCAGTTCAAGCGCATGGTCGTCAAATCAGCCGGCGGCGCGCTGGTGCGGCTCGAAGATATCGCCACGGTCGATCTGGGCGCTCAGAGCTGGACCTCGAGCGTCATGATGAACGGCCAGCAAGCCGTCTTCATCGGTGTTCAGGCGACGCCGACCGGCAACCCTTTGGCGCTCGTTTCCGGGGTGCGCGCGCTCTTGCCCGAAATCGAGCGCAACCTGCCGCCCGCGGTCAAGATGCAGGTCGCCTACGATTCGACCAAGTTCATCCAGGCCTCGATCGACGAGGTCGAATTCTCGCTCGGTCAGGCGGTGGTCATCGTCGTCGCGGTAATCTTCCTGTTTCTCGGCAGCTTGCGCTCGGTGCTGATCCCGATCGTGACGATCCCGTTATCGCTGATTGGGGCGGGGATCATCATGGCGGCGCTCGGTTTCAGCCTCAATTTGTTGACCTTGCTGGCGATGGTGCTGGCGATCGGGCTCGTCGTCGACGATGCGATCGTGGTTCTCGAAAACGTCTACCGACACATCGAGGAGGGCAAGAGCGCGCCGCAGGCGGCGATGGTCGGAGCGCGCGAGATCGCCGGGCCGGTCATTTCGATGACCCTCACATTGGCGGCGGTCTATACACCGATCGGCTTCCTCGGCGGCGTCACCGGCACCCTCTTCCGCGAATTCGCCTTTACGCTGGCGGGCGCGGTGATCATTTCCGGCATCGTCGCGGTGACCCTGTCGCCGATGATGTGCTCGCTCCTCCTGACCCGAACCTCCGCGCACGGCCGGTTCGCGCGCCTCATAGACCGCGGCTTCTCGCGCCTCGCCGATGCTTACGGGCGCCGGCTGCAGCGCTCGCTCGACTACCGGCCGGTGACCGCGCTCTTCGCGCTCGCGGTATTCGCCCTCCTCGCCTTCATGTACGTCAACACCAAGAAGGAGCTCGCGCCGGAAGAGGATCAGGGGGTGCTGTTTGCGCTGACCAAGGCGCCGCAATACTCCAATCTCGACTATTCCAATGCCTATGGCGAGGAACTCGACAAGGCGTTCACCTCGTTCCCCGAGGCCGATTTACGCTTTGTCGTCAACGGAAGGTTCGGCCCCAACCAGGGGATCGCAGGCATCATCCTCAAACCCTGGGGCGAGCGCTCGCGCAGCGCGCAAGCGATCAAGCCGTTGATGCAGGGGAAGGTCAGCACGGTCGAGGGACTGAGCGCCTTTGTCTTCTCGCTGCCGTCATTGCCCGCCTCGATCGGCGGGCTGCCGGTGCAGATGGTGATCGATTCGACCGGCGATTTCGTCACGATCTTTCAGGCGATGGAGAGAATCAAGAATGCGGCACGCAAGAGCGGCCTCTTCATAGTCGTCGACAGCGATCTCGCCTTCAACCAGCCGACGATCGAAGTTGATATCGACCGCGGCAAGGCCAACGACCTCGGCATCACGATGCAGGCGATCGGGGACACGCTGGCGCTGCTGGTCGGCGAGAACTTCGTCAACCGCTTCAACCTCGGCGGCCGCTCTTATGAGGTGATCCCGCAGGTCCCGCGGGTCGACCGGCTCAACCAGGAGACGCTGACCCGCTACTACGTCACCTCCGCGGGCGGCCAGCAGGTGCCGCTCTCAAACCTCGTCGCCGTCAAGACGACAACCGCGCCCAATGCCCTGACCCGCTACAACCAGCTCAATGCCGCAACCTTTCAGGCGGTGCCGATGCCGGGCGTCTCGATGGGCCAGGCGGTCGATTTCCTCGAGAAGGAGGCTGCCTCGCTTCCCGCCGGGTTCAGCCACGACTATCTGTCCGATGCGCGGCAATATGTGCGCGAGGGCAATCAGCTCATCATCACCTTCGTCTTTGCCCTCATCGTGATTTTCCTCGTGCTGGCGGCGCAGTTCGAGAGCCTGCGCGATCCCCTGGTGATCCTCGTCAGCGTGCCGATGGCGATCTCCGGCGCGCTGATGCCGCTGTTCTTCGGCCTGGCGACGATGAACATCTATACCCAGGTCGGGCTCGTTACGCTGATCGGTCTCATTAGCAAGCACGGCATCCTGATGGTCGAGTTCGCCAACCAGCTGCAGCTTCGCGAAGGCCTCGACCGGCGCCGTGCGATCGAGCGCGCCGCCCGTGTGCGGCTGCGCCCGATCCTGATGACGACGGCGGCGATGGTGACGGGTCTGGTGCCGTTGTTGACCGCCACGGGCGCCGGCGCGGCCAGCCGCTTCTCGATCGGGGTCGTCGTTGTCGCCGGCATGTCGGTGGGGACGCTCTTCACCCTCTTTGTGCTGCCGGCCGTCTATACGGTATTGGCCAAGGATCGCGTTGCCGCCGCCGGCTCGGTGCGCGCGAAGGAACTCGCGCAGCTCTCCTGACCGGTGTTCCGGGGGAGCTTACCCGCGCCGGCCGCCGCCGGTCCTGCGAAACCACTGGCCGGACGTGGCGCCCGCCTCGACCTGGGTCTTGTGCTTGGCGATCCAGGCCTCGGCCTCGGCTTCGCTGGCGAAGGGGCTGACCGTTGTCGGATAGGTATCGGGGATGGCGACCTTGACGCCGAAGGTCCCGTCTTGCGACGGAACCACCGTGTAGGTTGCCTCGGAGTGCGGGTGGATCCGTGCCATCTCAATTATATGGGGTCGCGGGCGGGGATCCGAAACCCCGGCGCGATCGAGGCATTACCGTGGCGCGGTTTGACGGCGCGCGGCAAACCCCATAGATTCGACCTCCATCGCCGCCGACGGAGACCAGCCATGGCGTACACGATCGCGCCCCTAACCCCGCATACCGGAGCCGAAGTCCGCGGCGTCGACCTGACCAAGCCGCTCGACCCTGAGACAAGGGCAGCGCTCAACCGCGCCTTCGCGACGCACCACGTCCTCGTCGTGCGCGACCAGAAATACCGGCCCGAGGATTTCCTGGAGGCGGTGCAGGTGTGGGGCGAGCTGCAGCCGCACGACAAGAAGGAACTGCACGTCCCCGGCTTTCCGCAGATGTATTTCGTCTCGAACGAGCAGACCGTGCCGGGCAAGCGCTACATCTCGGGCGAGACCTTCCACACCGACCACTCCAACCACCCCGCCCCGCCCAAGGCGACGATCCTCTATCCGGTGTCCTTGCCGAGCCATGGCGGCGACACGCAATACGTCAACATGCACCTCGCCTACGACGAGCTGCCCGCGGCGATGAAGCGCCGCATCGATCCGCTCAAGGCGGTGCATGTGTATTTGAGCAAATACAGCCCGCGCCAGCTGAAGCCGTTGAACGAAGAGAGCCTCAAGGCACTGCCGCCGCCGGGCGTTCACCCGCTGGTGCGCGTCCATCCCGAGAACGGGAGGAAGGCCCTCTTCCTCAACCCGGTGCGCATCGAAGCGATCGTCGGCATGCCCGACGACGAGGCGCTCGATCTGGTGGCCGAATTAATGGCGCACGCGACGCAGAAGCAATTCGAATACCGCCACCAATGGCAATACGGCGACATGGTGCTGTGGGACAACCGCAGCGTCATGCACAAGGCCAACCCCGATTACGACATGAACGAGCGCCGCTACCTCTACCGGCTGATGCTCAAGGGCGAGCCGCCGATCCCGGTGTCGCTGGCGGCTTGAGACGCCGGCTGCATTGGCATGATGCGTCCTTCGAGACGCGCCCTTTGGGCACTCCTCAGGATGAGGTACGCATTTGATGGCATCAAGAAAGAACCTCATCCTGAGGAGGCGCGGAGCGCCGTCTCGAAGGACGCACATTTCAAATGATCGGCCTTGACGGCATCGCGCTCTCCGGCGACGACAGCGACCTATCCGCGGACGAGCGCGCGACGCTGGAGCGGGCGCGCGCGCTCATCCCGCGTCTCGCCGAGCGGGCGCCCTCCGCCACCGCGGCGCGGCAAATTCCGGTAGAGACCATCGCCGACTATCGCGAGGCCGGGATCCTGCGCATCTTGCAGCCGCGCCGGTTTGGCGGCCGCCAAGGCCGCTTCAGCCTCTTCTCGCGAATTGTCGAGGAGCTGACCTTCGGGTGCGCCTCCTCGGCCTGGGTCTACGCGGTCCTCGCCGAGCACCAGTGGATCATCGCGCAATATCCCGAACGGGCGCAGATCGACGTCTGGGGCGAGGACGGCGAGGCCGTCGCCTCGTCCTCGCTGGCGCCGCGCGCGGCGGCCAAGCGTGCGTCAGGCGGGTGGCGCCTCTCCGGGCGATACTCGTTTTCGAGCGGCTGCGACCACGCCCGATGGGCGATCCTCGGCGCCTTTCTCGGGGAAGCCGGTGACCCGCGCGGCATCGCCTATCTCCTGGTGCCGCTCAGGGAAGCCGAGATCGTCGACGACTGGCAGGTGCTGGGGCTCCTCGGCACCGGCAGCAAATCATTGATAATGGACGATGTGTTCGTCCCCGAGCACCGGGTCGTCATGGTCAGCGACCTCTTTGCCGGAACGCCGCCCGGCGCGAAGGTCCATCCCGACTATCCGGTGCTGCGGGCGCCGCGCGGGTTTCTCGTCTCCTATTCGCTGCCGCCGGTGGCGATCGCGCTCGGGCGGCGCGCCCTCGACATTGCGTGCGGCGCGCTCTCGACCCGGGTGTCGCGCGGGGTCAGCCGGCTGGCGGAATCGGAAATCGTGCAGATGGCGGTTGGCGAAGCTGCCGCCGCGATCGACGTGGCGACGCTCCTCTTGCACACCGGGCGCGAGGCGAGCACCGCGGCCGTCAGCTCGGGCCGCACGATCACCATGGCCGAGGCGCTGCGCGCCCGGCGCGACATGGTGTTCGCCCAGCATCAGGTGGGCTGGGCCGTGGAGCGCCTCTGCGAGCTTTCGGGCGCGCGCTGGCTCTACGACAGCGATCCCTTACAGGAGATCCGCCGCGACGTGATGACGATCCTCACCCACCACGCCGCCAGCCGCCAAGCCGCGATGGTCCCCTACGGCAAGATGCTCCTGGACAGCGGCGCGGGATGAGGTGGGGCAAGGCGTTGCGCGCTGGCGACCCGATATCGGGCGACAGGTTCTAATTCTCTGGGTTTAAACCGAACGCCAAAGCATGAACCCTGTGTGGCTTGCCGTTGCAGCATGGGCGCACGGCGCCCCGCAAGAGGGCCAGGGCCTCTTATTGCAGATCTTCACCGAAACCGTGATCGGCCCGTTTTTTTTCGAGATCATCGAGCGCAAGGGCAACGAGGGGTTTGGCGAGGGAAATTTCCGCGCGCTTTTCGAATCGATCGAAGCCGACCAGATCCGCCGCGGCGTCCTCGCTCCGGGGTGAGGGGCTAGGCGGCGGCTTCCGCCTCGTCCTCGCCGCCAATGGGGCCGGAATCCTGGCCCTTGGCGGCCGGATCGCGGTCGACCAGCTCGATGACCGCCATCGCCGCATCGTCGCCGTAGCGGTAGCCGGCCTTGATGATGCGCGTATAGCCGCCCGCGCGGGCGGCATAACGCTGGGCGAGCGTGGTCAAGAGCTTGTCGGCGAGCGCGTTATCCTGCAATCGGGCGATCGCCTGACGGCGGGCATGCAGCCCGCCCTTCTTGCCGAGCGTGATCAGCCGCTCGACTATGGGGCGCAAATCCTTGGCCTTGGGCAAGGTGGTGCGGATCTGCTCGTGCTTCAAAAGCGCGGCGCAGAGGTTCTCGAACATCGCCTTTCTGTGGGCAGAGGTGCGGCTGAAGCCGCGATGGCTCATCCGATGGCGCATGATATCCTCTCCGCCGCTCTTACCCCTACCGCGCGCCGATCAATAAGGCTCATCGATCCGCTTGGCCAGCTCTTCGATGTTCTCGGGCGGCCAGGCCATGATCTCCATGCCGAGATGGAGGCCCATATTGGCGAGGACCTCCTTGATCTCGTTCAAGGACTTGCGCCCGAAATTGGGGGTGCGCAGCATCTCCGCCTCGGTCTTCTGCACGAGGTCGCCGATATAGACGATGTTGTCGTTCTTCAGGCAGTTGGCCGAGCGCACCGACAGTTCGAGTTCGTCGACCTTGCGCAACAGGTTCTTGTTGATCAGGGGCTCGCCGGTGATCTCCTTCTCGACGGCGTGGCGCGGCTCCTCGAAATTGATGAAGAGCTGCAGCTGGTCCTGCAGAATGCGCGCGGCCAGCGCCACCGCATCTTCGGGGGTCATGGCGCCGTTGGTCTCGACCCGCATCGCCAGACGGTCATAGTCGGTGACCTGGCCGACGCGGGTGTTCTCGACCCGGTAGGACACCTTGCGCACCGGGCTGAAGAGAGCATCCACGGGGATGAGGCCGATCGGCGCGTCCTCCGGCCGGTTCGCGGTCCCCGGCACATAGCCTTTGCCGTTCTCGACCATCAGTTCCATCGTGATGCGGGCGCCGTTGTCGAGGGTGCAGACCACCTGCTCGGGGTTGAGGATCTCGATATCGTGTCCGGTTTCGATCTGCGCGGCGCGCACCTCGCCAGGCCCGGTGGCGCGCAGCCGCATCCGCTTCGGCCCATCGCCATGCATGCGAAGACCGATGCTCTTGACGTTGAGGACGATGTCGGTGATGTCCTCGAGAACGCCGGGCAACGACGAAAATTCGTGCAACACGCCTTCGATCTGCAGCGAGGTGACCGCCGCCCCCTGCAGCGAGGACAACAGCACGCGCCGGAGCGCGTTGCCGAGCGTCAGGCCAAAACCGCGCTCGAGCGGCTCGGCGACCACGGTGGCGACGCGTTTTGGATCGTCCCCCGGCTCGACCGAAAGCTGCTTGGGTTTAATCAGGGTTTGCCAGTTCTTTTGCAGCACGACTTGCCTCAATTCGATAGGCGCGGACCCGGTCCGCAACCAAAGCCGGCGGCCAAACCGGCGGGGTATTCGGTACGAGCGCGCCGGCCGCGCCCGTTGATCCCAGAGGGGATCAGTCTAAAGGCGGCGCCTCAGACGCGGCGGCGCTTGGGCGGGCGACAGCCGTTATGCGGGATCGGCGTCACATCGCGGATCGAGGTGATCGAGAAACCGACCGCCTGGAGCGCGCGCAACGCCGATTCACGCCCGGAGCCCGGACCCTTGACCTCGATGTCGAGGGTGCGCATGCCATGCTCCATGGCCTTCTTGCCGGCATCTTCGGCCGCGACCTGCGCCGCGTAGGGCGTCGATTTGCGCGAGCCCTTGAAGCCCTGGCTGCCCGACGACGACCACGCGATCGTGTTGCCCTGGGCGTCGGTGATCGTGATCATCGTGTTGTTGAAGCTCGCGCTGACATGCGCGGTGCCCGAGGTAATGTTTTTGCGCTCGCGTCGACGCAGACGCGGCGCTGCCGTGCTCTTTGCCATGTACGACTAGCTCTTCGGCCGTGGTGCTCGCTCGCGGCGAACGCGCTACTTCTTCTTCCCAGCGATCGGACGCGACGGCCCCTTGCGGGTGCGCGCATTGGTGTGGGTCCGCTGTCCGCGAACCGGCAGCCCCTTTCTATGGCGCAAACCGCGATAGCAGCCCAGATCCATCAGCCGCTTGATGTTCATCGCGACGCTTCGCCGCAGATCGCCCTCGACGGTGTATTCGCGGTCGATCAGCTCGCGCACGCGCAGCACCTCGTCATCGGTCATCTCGTGCGACCGGCGCTCCAATGGAATGCCGACTTGGTTGCAGATCTGAATCGCCTTGGTGCGGCCGATGCCGTGAATGTATGTGAGGGCGATCGGCACCCGCTTCTGGTTCGGGATGTTGACGCCAGCAATTCGCGCCACCTGCGCATCTCCTTAGAATGTCGTGAAACGGGCGGTTAAGGCTCCGATTAACCTGCCGATCATACAGATTAATGCCGGCGCGTCAACGTCACCCCGACAGACCAGCGCCGTCCCTCAGCGCGCCGCACCGCCGCGGAGCACCGCCTCGATCTGCCGCGTCACCTCGTCGATCGGCGCCATGCCGTCGACCGTGCGCAGCATCCCGCGGGCCCGGTAATAAGGTAGTATCGGGGCGGTCTGATTGCGATAGGCCGCGAACCGCGTCGCCACCGCATCGGGCCGATCATCGGCGCGGTGCACGAGGTCGGTGCCGCCGCAGACATCGCAGACGCCCTCGACCGCCGGCCGCTTGAAGCGCTCATGATAGCTGGCGCCGCAATCATGGCAGGTAAAGCGCCCGGCGATGCGCTCGACGAGCGCCGCCTCGTCGACCTCCATCAGGATCACATGATCGAGCGCGCGGCCGCGCTCGGCGAGCATCGCGTCGAGCGCCTCGGCCTGCGGCACGGTGCGCGGAAAGCCGTCGAGGATAAACCCCCCTTTGGCGTCATGGGCGTCGCTATCCGGCTCGGCGATGCGCGAGGCTATGAGTTCGATCATCGTGGCATCGGGAACAAGCTGCCCCGACTCCATGATCGCCTTCACTCTCTGACCAAGCTCGCTGCCCGAGGCCACCGCCGCGCGCAGCATGTCGCCGGTGGAGAGCTGGATGAGGCCATGCCTCTCTTGCAGCCGCTTTGCCTGGGTCCCCTTGCCGGCGCCGGGTGGCCCGAGCAGGATAAGGTTCATCAGCGCCGGCCTCGCAACTTCGACTTTTTGATCAGCCCCTCATATTGGTGGGCGAGCAGATGCGAGTGGATCTGCGCCACGGTATCCATCGTCACGCTGACGACAATGAGGAGGCTGGTTCCGCCGAAATAGAACGGCACCGAATATTGCGAGATCAGGATCTCCGGCAGGATGCACACCGCCGAGAGGTAGACGGCACCCGCAACCGTGATCCGGGTCAGCACGTAGTCGAGATAGTCGGCGGTGTTCTTGCCCGGCCGGATCCCGGGGATGAAGCCGCCGTATTTGCGTAGATTGTCGGCCGTTTCGGCCGGGTTGAACACAATAGCGGTGTAGAAAAAACAGAAGAACACAATGAGGCTGACATAGAGCACCATGTAGAGTGGCGTGCCATGCGCGAGATACGCGGTGATCGTGCCGATAAAGCCGAAGCTCTGATTGTTCTGCTCGAAACTCGCGATCGAGGCGGGCAGTAACAAGAGCGAGGAGGCGAAGATCGGCGGGATGACGCCCGAAGTATTGATCTTCAGCGGCAGATGCGAGGCGTCGCCCCCGAAGACGCGGTTGCCCTGCTGGCGTTTTGGGTATTGCACGAGGATGCGGCGCTGCGCCCGCTCCATGAAGACGATAACCGCAACGACGACGACCGACATCACCAGAAAGAGGATGATGAAGGCGGTGGAGAGAGCGCCGGTGCGGCCGAGTTCGAGGGTCGCGACCAGGGCATGCGGCAGGTTGGCGACGATTCCGGCCATGATTATCAGCGAGATGCCATTGCCGACGCCACGCGCGGTGATCTGCTCGCCAAGCCACATGAGGAACACGGTCCCGCCGGTCAAGGTGATCACCGTCACCACGCGGAACGAGAGCCCCGGGTCGATGACCGCGGAGTGGACGCCCGAGCGCATCCCCTCGAGCCCGACCGAGATGCCGTAGGCCTGGACCGCGGCGAGCGCGACGGTGCCGTAGCGGGTGTATTGGTTGAGCTTTTTGCGGCCGCTCTCGCCTTCCTTCTTCAGGGCTTCGAGCTGCGGCGAGACCGCGGTCAGCAGCTGAATGATGATCGAGGCGGAAATGTACGGCATGATGTTGAGGGCAAAGATCGTCATGCGCCCGAGCGCGCCCCCCGAAAACATGTCGAACATGCCGAGGATGCCGCCGGCGTTGCGCGAGAAGATCTCATGCAGGATGCCGGGGTCGATGCCGGGGATCGGGATGTAGGTGCCGAGGCGATAGATGACGAGCGCGGCGAGGGTGAACCAGATCCGGCTTTTCAGCTCGGTGGCCTTCGAAAAGGCCCCGAAATTTATGCTGGCAGCGAGTTGTTCGGCGGCTGACGCCATCTTGCCCCATCCTCACCCAAATCCCGCCCCGCGCCACTAGCGCGCCGGGCGCATTGCGCCGCTGCGGCTTAGGCCTCCGGCGTCTCGCTCGCGGTCTCGGTCGCAACCGCGACGCCGGCGGGCAGGATCACCT
>JBARKH010000223.1:0-3500 GCA_049801295.1 Allostellaceae bacterium
CTCGCGGCGGGGGTGCGGGGAGCGACGCGTGCATGAACTGGCTGACCAATTACGTCCTGCCGAAGATCCGCGCCTTCGCCAAGAAGGACGTGCCCGACAATCTGTGGAAGAAATGCCCGGGCTGCGAGCAGATGCTGTTCCACCGCGATCTGGCGGCCAATCTCGAGGTTTGCCACCACTGCGGGCATCATTTCCGCATCGGCAGCCTGGCGCGGTTCAGGTTGCTGTTCGATGAGGGGGTTTTCGAGCGGATCGAGCTGCCGAAGGTCGCTGCCGACCCGCTGCGCTTCCGCGACAGGAAGCGCTACAGCGAGCGGCTGCGCGAAGGCCACGCCGCGCTCGGCGCCGGCAGCGACGCGGTCGCGTTGGCCGAGGGTCGGATCGGCGGGGTCGCTTCGGTCATTGCGGCATTCGACTTCGCATTCATGGGCGGCTCGATGGGGGTGGCGGTCGGCGAGGGGCTGATTGCCGCGGCGCGGCGCGCCGTCGAGCACGACGCTGCGCTCATTGTCGTGCCGGCCTCGGGCGGGGCTCGCATGCAGGAAGGCATTCTCTCCTTGATGCAGATGCCGCGCACGATCCTGGCTGCCGACCTCGTCAAGGAAGCCGGGCTCCCCTATATCGTCCTCTTGACCAATCCGACGACCGGTGGGGTGTCGGCCTCGTTCGCGATGCTCGGCGACATCATCCTCGCGGAGCCGGGTGCGGTCATCGGCTTTGCCGGCGCGCGGGTCATCGAGGAAACCATCCGCGAGAAACTGCCCGAGCGGTTCCAGCGCGCCGAATATCTCCTGGAGCACGGCATGGTCGATTGCGTGGTACCGCGCGCCGAGCTGCCCGCGACCATCGCGCGCATCCTCTCGTTGCTGCGCGAGCCCCACTGGGCGGACAGCGCGCCTGCGACTGCGCTCGAACGGCGGGAGGAATGACCGTGGCCCCACCGCCGGGGGCGACCGACCGGGTCCTGGCGCGGCTGATGCAGCTCCACCCGAAAAAGATCGACCTCTCGCTCGGACGGATTGAGCGCCTGCTCTCTCGGCTCGGCAACCCGCACGAAAAACTGCCGCCGGCGATCCACGTCGCCGGAACCAACGGCAAGGGTTCGACCGTCGCGACATTGCGCGCTTGCCTCGAAGCCGCCGGATACCGCGCACATGTCTATACCTCACCACATCTCGTCCGCTTCCACGAGCGCATCCGCCTCTCTGGGCAACTGGTCGGGGAGGAGGCGCTCCTCGCGCTTCTCGAAGAGTGCGAGCGCGCCAACGAGGGCGCACCGATCACCTTTTTCGAGATCACGACGGCGGCGGCGTTTCTCGCCTTCGCGCGTGTCCCGGCCGACATCGTGCTCCTCGAAACCGGGCTCGGCGGCCGGCTCGACGCGACCAACCTGCTGGACCGCCCCGCAGTCACGGCTATCACCCCGATCTCGCTCGACCACCAGGCCTTTCTCGGCGACACCGTCGAGGCGATTGCCGGCGAGAAGGCCGGCATCCTGAAGGGGGGCGTGCCGGCGGTGATCGGCCCGCAGCCGGAGGATGCCGCCGCGGTCATCGCGGCCCGCGCCGCGGTCATCAGTGCGCCACTCTCTCGATGGCAGAAGGAATGGCAGTGCGATGCGGTCGGTGATGAAATGTCCTATAGCGGCCCGTGGTGGACTCTCAATCTGCCGCTGCCCAGCCTGGCGGGAAAGCACCAGATCGCCAATGCCGGCACGGCGATAGCCTGCCTGGAGCAGCTCTCGGGATTTTCGTTTTCCGAGAGCGCGGTCGCCGACGGGTTGCGGCAGATCGATTGGCCGGCGCGGCTGCAACGCCTGACCCGCGGCCCGCTCGTGGGCATGCTGCCGGCGGGGTGGGAATTGTGGCTCGACGGCGGCCACAACCCGGCGGCTGGAGAGGTGCTGGCCGAGGCTGCGAACGGGTGGAGCGACCGTCCGCTAGATCTGATCGTCGGCATGCTCAATACCAAGGATGCCGCCGGCTTCCTTGCCCCGCTCGCACGCCACGCGCGCGCGCTCCATGCGGTGACAATCCCGGGCGAAGAGAACCCGCATCCGGCGGGAGAGATCGTAATTGCGGCGCGCTCGGTCGGGATCGCGGCGCAGGAATCGGGATCAGTCAAAGCGGCGCTGCGCGACATCATCGCCGGACAGGAGCCGGGGCGGGTGCTGATCTGCGGCTCCTTGCACCTTGCCGGTGTCGTCCTCGCCGGGAACGGGTGAGAGGGGGCAGGGAGAGGCTTACAGCACCGATTCGACCCACTCGAAGAGCTTGCCTTTCGGCAAGGCGCCGATCTTGGTGGCCGCCACCTGGCCGCCCTTGAAGAGGATCATCGTCGGGATGCCGCGCACGCCGTATTTGCGCGGGGTCTGCGGGTTCTCGTCGATGTTGACCTTGGCGACGGTGACCCGGCCGGCCATTTCGGTCGCGAGGTCGTTGAGAAACGGCGCGATCATCTTGCAGGGACCGCACCACTCAGCCCAGAAATCGACGAGCACCGGCTCGGTGGCGCGGAGGACCACGGCATCGAAGCTGCTGTCGCTGACCGCCGTCGGTTGCATCGCCTTATCCTCTCTCTAATCCTTGGTGACATTAGGGGAGCGGGAAATCCGACGTCAAGGCGGCGTCCAAAGCGTCCCGGGCAGGCGAGACATGCGGGGTCAGGATGGCTCACGGGCGAGCTTCAGCCGGGGTGGTCCTTGGCCCATTTGGCGACGTCGGCGTGGGTCGCGAACCAGACGCCCGGCTTCGATTGCGCGAGGCGGATCAATTCCTCGATGATCCAGATGCGCGAGCGATAGCCGATGACATGCGGGTGCATCGTCAATTGGAAGATGCCGCCCTCGTCATAGGCCGCCTCGAACTCGCGGCGGAAGATGTCGAAGACGTCCGCCGGCGGCGTATAGGGCCGCAACGCCGAGAACCGGTTCATCATGAAATATACGGCGTCGTCGCGCACCCATTCGACCGGCAGTTCAATAACGCCGCACGGGCTCCCGTCGATGAGGAGCTCGTAGCAATCCTCGTCCGACATCAAGGACGAATCGTAGAGGAGACCCATTTCGGCTTCGATCGAGAGCGTGTTCCAGCTGAAATCCCAGGATGGGGTGCGAAGGCCCACCGGGCGGACGCCGCTCACCTTTTCGAGGGTGTCCGCGGAGCGCAGCATCAGGTCGCGCTCGGCTTCGTAGGGCAATACCGAGTTCAATTCGTGGATCCAGCCGTGGATGCCGATTTCGTGGCCCTCGGCGATGATCCGGCGCTGTTCGTCGGGGTGGAGGAGGGCGGTGACCGCGGGGACGTAGAAGCTCGCCTTCACCCCATAGCGTTCGAGCAGCTTCAAAATGCGCGGCACGCCGACCCGGTTGCCGAATTGCCCCCAGGCGAGCCGGCCGATCGACTTGCCGCCCTCGCGCAAATCGCTCGTCTCATGGTCGCTGTCGAAGGAGAGCGCGACCGCACAGCGGGCGCCCCCCGGCCATTCGCGCGGGCGCAGCG
>JBARKH010000224.1:0-1894 GCA_049801295.1 Allostellaceae bacterium
CGCCTAGGTCTCTTTTGGGGGACCACGAGGGAATACCTAAGTGCGAATTTCCCGTCGCGGGGCTGGAGTGGTGCGCCGCAGATCCTGCATGTTAAGTCATAACCGAGGGACGCAGATGTCTCGACTCGAACAACGTTGTATTGCACCTCACAGTTTCGGCAGTTGTAGCGAGTAGGCTGAGGTTCGGCCATAATGCCAAATATGCGCTCTTCGGCGACCGCTGCAAGAAGCGGCAACCGAGAGCTTCATCGTCAAAGACGCTCCCGGCCAAACGCTCGGATGTTTCGACTTCGACGACGAACCCAGCCGCCCGCGACGAGGCCCGCCGCATGGCGGTGAACTTCGCCAAGCAGCCGGAGCCGCTGCGACGCTCGTAAAGCCGGGCGGCGCCCAGTGCGAGATGTGCTGCCCGTTTGAAACAATGCCCACAGCGCACCGCTTCCCGCCGCCTTGGACGCTCGAGGAGCACGCGGAGGGCTTCATCATCCGCGTGCGAAACGGCCGAGCGCGGTGCCCGCTATGCCGCCCGCGAGCCGGTCAGCGCGGTGACGCCCCTGGCGCACCTAAGCTCGCTGGATGGTGACATAGCGTCTTAGATGGGTGTAGCGTGGATCGGAGGTTCTACAGCAGGCGCTTCCGGCCGACCGCTGCGAGCTGAGACACATGCGCCGTCCGCATCAAATAACGCTATGAACCGATGCGGGTATTGCCCGCATAGCGCGTCGTATAGGCGGCGGGCAACATCGAGCCGGTCATCGCAGACCAGTTTTTGTTCCATGATGGGACCCCATCCCCGGCGAGCCGTCAGGATAGCACGATTCGCGAGGGCGCGAGCTACGAGATATTTCCATTTCGACGACGAGCCGCAGCGCCGCTCCGCTACCAACCGGCTGACCCGCGACGAGGCGCGCGGCGCATGGCGGCGAACTTCGCCAAGCCGCCGAAGTTGCAAGCCGGGGCGGACAAGTCGGCGAGTGTCCGCGATAACCCCGACAGCCTGCAGCCTCATTGCTCAACGATGAACCTTTTCGCCGCCGCCACCGCATCGGCACCGAGATCGTTATGCCCGGCGCCGGCAACACGCACGAAGCGCTTGGGCGCGTGGATAAGGCCGTACAGCCGTTTGCCGAACGTCATGGGGACGATTGTGTCGTTCTCGCCATGCAGCACCAGAACCGGCGCCGTGACCTTGCTCGCGCGCAAATCCGAGCGGAACTGGTCCTTCATAAAGAGCCGCACCGGCACAAACCAGTAGTGCTGCGCGCCGACATCGGCCGCCGAGGTGAACGGGGCCTCGAGCACAAGGTGGCCGAACGGTTTCTCCGCTGCAACCGCGAGTGCCAGGGCGGAGCCGAGCGATTCGCCCCATAGAACGATGTGCTCGGCGGGATAGCGCGCGATGGCGAACGCATAAGCCGCGGCGGCGTCCTCGACGAGGCCCGTTTCCGTCGGCCGTCCGCTGGAGCCGCCGTAACCGCGGTAGCTCAGCGCCACAAGTCCACTTCCGTCGGTGATGAGCGCGCGAAAGCGCTCGGCCCGCCAGCGCAGCGAACCGCCGTTGCCATGGAAATAGAGAAAAACGGGCCGTCCCTGGCGCGGCGGTACATGCCAGACGATCACGCGCTCGCCATCGGCGGTATCGAGCACTGCCTCTTCAGCCTCTGGCAGGCCAACCGCCCGCGGGGCCGTGCGCCGGCGCTCTGGAAAATATTGCAGCGAGCGCTGCGCCACGTAGAGCAGCGCGACGAACCCGCCATAGAGGACGATCACAACGATGAGCCATTTCAGCATTATTTAGACGTGCGCAAGGCTACAATCGAGCCGATGATTGGAGCACCCCGTGACCGAGACTGATCTCATTCGCTTCGTAACCGCTCAGGCAGAGGTCTATAGC
>JBARKH010000225.1:0-10838 GCA_049801295.1 Allostellaceae bacterium
GGTGCAGCGCCTCAAGGCCTTTGCGCAGATCGAGCCGGTGGCGCCGCCCGCCGGGCTAAAAACGCAGCTGCGCCTATATCAGCAGGCCGGGCTCGACTGGCTGCAATTCCTGCGCGCCTTCGATCTCGGCGGCATTCTCGCCGACGATATGGGTCTCGGCAAAACCGTGCAGACGCTGGCCCATATCCTGGTCGAGAAGCGCGAGGGGCGGCTCGACCGGCCCTGCCTTGTCGTCTGCCCGACCAGTGTGGTGCCGAATTGGTGCGCCGAGGCGGCACGTCTGGCACCGGAATTGCGCGTCCTCTCGCTGCACGGCTCCGACCGCGCCAGGCGGTTTGACAACATCGCCGACAGCGACCTGGTGGTGACCACATATGCGCTGCTGCCGCGCGACGCCGACCGGCTGCTGCCGATCGCGTGGCATATCGCGGTGCTCGACGAGTCGCAGGCGATCAAGAATGTCACGGCCAAGGCGACGCAGCTGGTTTGCCGGCTCGACGCCCGTCATCGCCTGTGCCTGACCGGTACGCCGGTCGAGAACCATCTCGGCGAGCTGTGGTCGCAATTCGCCTTTCTCATGCCGGGTCTGCTCGGCGATGCCAAACGCTTCGCCAGCGTCTTTCGCAACCCGATCGAAAAGCGCCGGGACGATGGTCGCCGCGCCATCCTGGCCGCGCGCGTCAAGCCCTTTCTGTTGCGGCGGACCAAGGCCGTCGTCGCTGCCGACCTGCCGCCGAAGAGCGAGATCCCGATGCCGCTCGAACTGGCGGGGCCGCAACGCGACCTCTACGAGACGGTGCGCTTGGCGATGCACGAGAAAGTGCGGCGGGAGGTGGCGGCCAAGGGCTTCGCCCGCAGCCATATCGTCATTCTCGATGCCCTCTTGAAGCTGCGCCAGGTGTGCTGCGATCCGCGCCTCGTCAAACTCGCGGCCGCCCGCGGCGTCAGCGCGAGCGTCAAGCTCACCCATTTGCTGGAGATGCTGCCGCCGCTGATCGAGGACGGCAGGCGTATCCTGCTGTTTTCGCAATTCACCAGCATGCTCGACCTGATCAAGCCGCAGCTGGCGCGCGTCGGGTTCGACTTTGTCGAGTTGCGCGGCGACACGGCCGACCGCGCCGGCCCCGTCGCTCGGTTTCAGAGGGGCAAGGTGCCGCTGTTCCTGATCAGCCTGCGTGCCGGCGGCACCGGGCTAAACCTGACCGCCGCCGATACCGTGATCCACTATGACCCCTGGTGGAACCCCGCGGTGGAAGACCAGGCCACCGATCGGGCCCACCGCATCGGCCAGGCCAAGGCGGTGTTCGTCTACAAGCTGGTGACCCAGGGCACCGTCGAGGAGCGCATGATCGAGCTGCAGCAGCGCAAGCGCGCCTTGGCTTCCGGCATTCTCGATGCGCGCGATGCCGACGGGCCGCTGCTCGATACCGCCGACATAGAGCGCCTGTTCGCGCCGCTCGCGGGCTGAATGGCTTGCGTCCGGCACCGGCTCAAGGCCGGTGGTCACCGCCAACCGCGCCGCCGATCAACCGCAACACGCCATGGCCTTCGCCGGACTTCGCCGGATGCGTAGGAAGGTCCTGCGTTTCTGTGGAGAGGACTATCACCCGACGGACGATGGGGCGAGAGATCTACAGCGCTAGCTCACCAAGCGACGGGCTCAGATCAAGTTCCGCCCTGTGAACAGCCCGGTATCCAAGGCTCCGATATCCGGCCTCCCGCTTGGCCGCCATCTTCGCGAGCATTGGCTCGTTCTCATCTACGTAGTCGTAAACGACAACATCGCGTTTCGCTGCGTGTAGGCGGTGCAGACGGCCCGCATACTGGGTAAGGACTCCGCGCCAGGAGATCGGCATGGTCAGGAACAAGGTGTCGAGCCGTGCATCATCGAAGCCCTCGCCGAGATAGCGGCCCGTAGCCACGAGCACCCGTTCCTCATCATCTGGGATTGCCGCCAGCGCCTCGGTTGCCGTCCGCGATTGTCGCGCGGTCATGCCGCCACGGAGTACAATAATATTCTTCGCGAACTTCGACAGGCGGGCGGCCAATGCATCGAGATGATCCTTGCGCTCCGTGATGACCACCGGCGAACGGCCGGCTTCGAGCGCCGATAGGATGTCATCAAAGATCAGGTCATTCCGCACCGGGTCCTGAGCTAGCTTTGCATAAAGTTCCTGGATTGCCGGCTTTTCATCTGGATTATTTCGAGGAAGCCTAAATTCAGTACGCCGGAAAACGACCTTATGGTCGAAGGGCCGAGCCGCTGCCTGTTTCCTGGCATCGACCCGATGACGGACCGGGCCGCATTGCATGAAGATGACCGGGTGGTGACCGTCCTTCCGCGTCACCGTCGCAGACAGCCCGAGCACGTATCGGACCTTGGCCTCCCGCGCGATGGCTTCGAACCCCACGGCGGAGAGGTGATGGCATTCATCGACGACAAGATGGCCGTAGTCAGCGACCAGATCGGAGACGACACCCTTCCGAACCAAGCTCTGCATCAGGGCGATATCGATGATTCCGGTCGGCTTCTTCTTCCCACCATGGATGACCCCGAGGCTACTCGGTGGGATGTCGAGAAACGCCTGGAGC
Organism: Allostellaceae bacterium; assembly: GCA_049801295.1. Classification (GTDB taxonomy): domain Bacteria; phylum Pseudomonadota; class Alphaproteobacteria; order ATCC43930; family CGMCC-115725; genus DATARH01. The sequence goes on from JBARKH010000225.1 coordinate 2,593, forward strand.
CGCGCCACCCATTGGTCGAGAAGTTGCCTACGATGGACAAGGACCAGCGTGTTCCGATCCCGCGCCGCGATCATCTTCGCGGCAACGACGGTCTTGCCTAATGCCGTGGTCGCTGCGAGCACCCCGGTTTCGTGCTTGAGAAGGTTCGCGGCCGCTTGGTCCTGTTCCAGCGTCAGGTCGCCGAGAAACCGTGTCCCGAGAGGCCGTCCTTGCTGCCGTTCGTCGCGCAACTCGGCCGCAATGCCGGCGTCGCCGAGAAGGCCCAACAGATCGTTGAGGCATCCCCTCGGGAGGGCAACATGTTTCGCGAACAGCTCAGCACAGGAGATAATGCGTGGCTTGCCGAACGTCGACAGACGCATGGCCTGCGCTGCATAGAACTCGGGGTTCTGGAACGCGGCCAGCCGTGCGATGCGGTTCACCAGGGACGGCGGAAGCTTCGATCGGTCGATGTAGACCTGATTGCCCAGCACGACCTCGACCGAGTCGGGAAGCTGGCCCTCGATCGGCGGTTCCTTGTTGCGGCGGGACGGCGGCGCAGCCCATGGCTCATCGTCCTCTTCCTTCGACGGAAGCCGCACGCCGAGAATCTGTCCAGCGGCAGTAGCTTCCGCCACGATCGAGAGCAGCTCTCCCCGCGACAATCGCCCGATCGTTGACAAGTATGCCCATTGATCATCGTAGGGGCGGAAATCGTCATCGAGAAAGACACTGTTGCCATTCTCGCGAGGCCGGTTCTGAAGCGGCAGCGCGATCAGATTGCCGAACCCGCCTGCCGGCATCGTGTCCTGGCTCGGAAAGAACCGATCATACGAGTCGAAACCGATATCCGGACAGCGCTCCATCGTCGCCGTGACGAGAAGCGCGCCCAGGCGCCCTCGCATCCGCTGCCGGTGCAGGTTCGATGAAAAAGATCCAAGCGTGGGCGCCGTTGCCGGAGCGCGATCGCTCGACAGCCACGGGAACACCTTTTGCGCGTGCGGTATCGCGGAACGCGGCAACATCCTGCATCCAGGACTTCTTGTCGAAATCGGCGGCAAGAAACCAGCATGTCTCGTCCGGCAGCATGGGATAGACACCGGCCGTGAAATTCCCCGAATTGCCCGATGCCTTCCCAGTGAGATGAGATCGGAGAACGTCGTCACTGAACGGCACGAATGCTTGGTTCGGGCATTCCCCGCACTTGACCTGTGGTTTTCCGCAGACCCCTCGGACCCATTCATTCCGGCATACCGGCGAGTAGCCTGCCTTTCCAGTCTTCGGATTCTCCCATCGGCGCGGGAAAATCTCCTCTCTTCCCCGAAACAGACTTCGGAACAGTGTGATCTTCTCGCCGGTTGGTGAGCCCATCGTTACGCGGGCAGCAACGACGGACGGCTGTTTGGCCGCACCCTCAGTCTGCGCGCGTTCCAGCGCGCCCAGCAGAACGGCGATCTCCGACCGTTCCAGGTCGAGCGTGATCAGTCGGCCCTTCAGGGCCGCAATCTGCCGAGCGATGTCGTCCGCGTTGGCGATGGTATCGCGCCTTTCATCCGTGGAATCTCTCTCCGAAAACCACCCGACGTTTTCATCGACGGGTTATTTGCTGCATTGGGCGTATTCACCGGTGTGCGTCCGATAGTCGCGCGCGAACGCAGTCTTGAGGTGGACATCGAGATGCGATCGTACCCGGTCCCGAGCCCGTCGCGATACGCCTTCTGCTCAGCGTTGCTGGCGTCTTCGAATCTCGCAGTCGTTCATAGTTGGGGTTGAGCCCGTCGCCGTAATGACCGAAGAGCGTCATCTCGGGAATCTCACACAAAGGGCTCGGACCGCGCGAGCGCGATTGCCCCGATTTGTTCGTCGGCAATCCTGGCCGCAGGGGTCGCGCCCGTGAATGCTGGAAGGACAAGCGCCGGCACGGCGGCACGGACGCGTGCAACTGTCTCCGACATCACCGCCTCGGCCCGGGCGGCTGGAAGGTCGATAGTGCGGGCGAGCGTAGTGAAGTCCTGACGGGTCAGACGATCATCCTTGCCATTGAGCTTAAGCGCCATGCGGTCGCCAGCGAGGCCCGGGAACACGCGGGTCGTGACCGCGTCGTAGAGCGGCGCGAACCGCACCGTCGCGAACCGCCGCGCCCCAGGCGTGGCGGTCTTCAGGACTGCTAAGTTTTTCAAATGCATGTCGCCGTCGGCGATGAGCCAAGCGAAAAGCGCCCGCTTGAACAGGATCTCGAGATCGGCGGCCGGCTCGGTCGAAAGTGAACGGAGCGCCCGCGCCATGCGCTCAATCGTGCCGTCATACTTGGCCGAGGTCGGTAGATCGAGGATCGAGCAGAAATCCTCCATCGCCAGCATCCGCTGGTCGTCGGCGCTGCGGCGGATGTCAAAGCGCTCGACGACGAGCGCTGGCGGCATGCCGTCCGGCATCTCGATCAGCGCCGCGGCCGGGACATCAAAGCCCGCCGCACGGCCGAGCTCCAGGCAGAGCCACTCTACGACCGGCAGAGTCTCGAAGCCCGCCGTGCCGGCGGGCTTTAGGATGTGCGTAAATGGCTGCCGCACTGCCGGCACGAGCGCTCCGTCGGAGGTGAGACACATCGGCGCCTTAATCTGAACACCAGACAGGCGTGGTGTCTCAGCGCTGGCGAACAACCGCGCGAGATTCTGCTCAAAAGTTTCTTCGATCTGCCCCCTTGCTGGTCCTGCATAACGGCCGGTGAAGCGACCCAACGCCGAGAAAGCGCTGAGCTCCGCCTGAAGAACATCGGACGGGAGCGCCGCAAGTTCAGCGCGGCTTTCGACAACGGCGATATTCGACATATATCGCTTCCCGCGCCGCAGAGCGTCCCGCTCATCGCGTTGATGCAGGATCTGTGCGAGCCAGCCTTCCGGTAGGAGCGACTCTATGAAGGCGGGCAGCTTGCCGGGCGCCGTCTCGCGAACGAGCGGCGGTCCGCCTTTCTTCGCGGATTTCCACCGCCATTCGAAGCCATCGTGGGTCAGGCGCCCAAGCGGCGCGCCGTGCCAGGCGACGAGAAGATCCAGCGCCGCTTTGTTGGCCGGGACCTTGTCCCCTGCCAGCCGGCCGAGCAGATAGCGCTCAGCGCCTTCTCCTTCCCTGTACCAGCCATTTTCACGGGCAAGTGCCCAGACCGCGTCGGCGGCGATCTGCGGTGATCCATGTTCCTCGACCAGACGCGCCGCCATCTGCGCGCGCAACGGTTCGGTGATCGCGGTCGCGTGTTCGCTTCGAAGCCGAAAGGCTTCGAGGAAGCGCTGACGAGGCGAGGAGGCGTCGACATGCAGCTCGCCCATGTCGTCTCCGACAATCGCGGTCATTGTCGACGGATGCCCTGGCGCCTCGTTCTGGATGATCTCAAGCGCACGGAGGCGGGTGCGCTGATTGCGGCGTCCACTGATGAACAACCGTCCGTCCGGCGTCGGCCGAAGCAGGACAGCGCTCGCCGACGACAGGTAGGCCGTCGGATAGAGGTAGTGCGCGATCCGGACTGCATGGCCGAGGATCGTCGCTTCGACGTCATCGGCGGCGTCGACATAGACGCCGCGAACGAGATGGACCAGCTCATCCGCTTGGCCTCGCAGATGCGCGCGTTTGGCGTCTATGGTCTCCCCGACGAGATGTAGCGCCATGGATTATCTCGCATTTCAGATGCGCAATAGTCCATACTCGCATCCCCGATCTGTCAAGAATTATGCGCATGTGATATGCGGGATAATCTTAACCGGCTACCAACCAGAGCGTATCGTAAGCTCCTCGACCCGACGCGAGGGCGCGGCCGAGCTATATCGCGACGACACAGCGATCACCTTCAATGATGACGCCGCTTGCCGCTACAGATGAGCGGGAACCCCATCTGACCTTTGGCAATCCAGCTACGCCTCCCGCCTCGCCATGAGAACCTTCTGCACGACCCAACCCGATGAAGCGAAGAGGCGTCAATGAAATACCCTGAAAGCATGATCAGAATCACCCAGTGCATTCGGTGAAATGGGCCAGGGGGACTTGGCACCTATAATTTCAATCCGAGTGCGGGGCGCGCCGGCGTCGCACATCTGCGCCGTCCGACGCGCCCCAGAGTTGCTCATGCCGTTTGACGGCATGCGGCCGGCCCTATGATGACCGGCCTGGCGGGCTCCGAGCGGGTTCGCCGCCATCTCCGCCACCGCCCTCGATCCGTCCCACACGACGGCGTCTCCGACGGTCCCGGCGCTTATCGGGTCCCGGTCCCCATCGTGTCTATCGTTGGTGGCTCGGTTACGCAGCCGCAGCAGTCTGATCGAGCGACGCGGCCAGAACGATGGCCCGGAAATTCTCCAGAAACTCAGGGTGCCGCCCGGCCAGAAAGCGTTCGATATCCGGCTTAGAGAGCAGCCGTTCAAGAAAGCCCGCAGCGACTACCAGAACCAGCATGTCGTCGCCATAGGACATCTCCAGCTCCTTATAGTCCTCGCCGACCGCCGCCATTTCCCGTTCCAGACGCGCCATCTGCTCGGTGGAAAGTCCAGTGGCTTTCCTAAGCTCATCCGGCCGATGAAGATCGGCGGCCTTGGAGGTGGCCAGCAGCGCTTTGACATAGCTGAACGTGTAATTGTTCGCGGACACCATCAGCTCAGCCACCTCAAGCTGCCGGATCGGCTTCATCTTCCGCAGCTTCTGGAAAGCGTGATGGCCTACCGGTCTGTCCTTCAGAAACTCGGCAACCTCGCTGCTGATGCCGCAGAGCAAATGCCGGCGCTGCCGGATCACCTTGACATCGACGCTCAGTGCGCGGGCGAGCTTCTCTTCCGGAACGCCGCGCTCAAGAGCGCGGACGATCATGTAGTGCTCCTGGATAGCAGAAAGGCGATTGATGCGCTTATTGTAGGTGAATGCCTCGTCGTCCTCGGCGACGACGCAGCGAGCCTGGCTTGCCCCTTGCGCGCGCAGTGCGTCGAATCGGACATGACCGTCGAGAAGAAGATAGCGACCACCCTTTTGACGGGCGACCGAAAGCGGCTCAATCAGCCCCAATTGGGCCACGGACGCGACAATGCGCTTATATTTGGTGGTCTCCTTGAGCCGAGGTGCCAGCACCTTCGACGGCAGAATGTCGTTCAGCGCCAGCAAAAGCACCTGTTGCTCAAAAGCAATCCTCACCTTTTCCGACATCATCTCTAGCCATCCAGGCTCATGCGCTCGGCCAAGGCGCGAGGCAGGGTGCGAAGTCCTTCCGCTCGAAGGAGCGCCATGAAATGATCATCGGCGAGAAGGCGTTTCAGGGCGTTGGACACAAACAGCAGGCGGCTGCGGGCCAGAGACGCCCGTTTGACCAAAAGCTTCTGACGCTCGGTCTCCTTCTGATAGGCGCGGATCAGGCTTTCGGAAGACACCGGCGTGGAGGTGCGGCGAGCGCGGCGACTTCCCTTGTGCGCTCCCTTACCGCTGGTGTTTCGTTGCTCGATAATCTGCCGAATTGCCAACACCTGATTGCCGGGGATGGCTTTCTCCTCATAGGCCTGCGCCAGCGCCCGCTGCACTTCGCCTTCCTTCGCGCGGGCAATCTCCATGGCGATCGAATGAGGCATGACACCCCGCTCTATGGCATTGATCAGTTTCTCCTCTCCATTTTCGAGCAGGTAGCAGATGGCTCCCACATACTCGGAGCTGAGGTCCACCTTGGCGGCGATCTCGGGATGGGAGTATCCGCGCTCCGTGAGAGCGCCGATCGCGCGCACCAACTCGAGCGGCGTGTGCTGTCGGCGAGCGAGGTTCTCGACCAGGCTCATCACAAAGCAGTCTTCCTCTGCCACGTCGATCACGATGGCCGGGATATCCGATTGTCCCAGTGCGATGAAGGCTTCCAGCCTTCCCTGTCCACACACGAGGTCGCACCGCGGCTTGCCTGCGCGCTGACTGACGGTGATCGGTTTCTTCAGACCCAGATGGGCGATGCTGTTCACCAGTTCCTGAAAGATCCTTTTGTTGCGGACACGTGGGTTCAGCACCGTGATGGCGTCCACGGGCACCATGCGGATTTCAGGAATGTCAGGGGTCATGCAGCGACTCTCAGCGGGGTCCGACGAGTAAGATCGACAAAGGCGTCAAGGGTGTCGAATCTGAAGGCGTCGAGGAGAATGCCGTTCTCCGGCGCGAGCCGAAGATTGGCCGCGGCGCCGACATCGAGCCACGGAAGAAGGTAGTAGTCATAGACTGCGGAATTATCCGCTGCCATGCGAACCGCAATCGTGATATCCGGCCGAAGACCGATATCTAGGCGTACCTTCCATCGCAAACTGCCCGCAGGCGTGGTTTGACAGCGCACGATCACCACCGAAGCCGAGAACTCCGCGTTGATACTGAGAAGATCGGTGAGCGGATCACGGCAGACGATGCCACCGGCCGACTCGATGTCGACAACGACCTGAGCGACGACATCGGGGTGAAGCGCCCGCAGCACTCTATTGGTCTCGATGTAGCGATAGTCGCGGGACGGGGAATAGCCGACCAGGTGATAGGCGCGAACGAGGCTGCCGAATCGGTGACGAAAAGTGGAGCTGGACGGCATGTCGTCGACCTCGTCGATCACCAAGCCGGACAACCATCCTTTCTCCGCCAAGAGGATTGACAATCGATCTAGCAAGTCCTGATCGCTGAATCGACGACTGCGATCCTGGATGATACGCTGCGCTGCTTCGAAGAAGTCCGCCTCGACAATCGCCTCAAAGGCGCCGTCGCCGCGCACCCACATATCCCGGGTGTTGGAGACGCGCTTCGCCTTCAACTTGAAAGAGACGCGGTTGTAGATGTTGTTGCCGATGTACTTCTCGTTAGTGAGCACCTGATGGACAACGCCGCGGGTCCAGAGCCGACCGAGGTCAGTGAGGATTCCCTCGGCGTTCAGCAAGGCGGCGATCTCGCCTTCTGACCGGCGCTGAACGACGAACATGCGATAGAGTCGTCGAATTACCGCGATCTCTTCGGGCGGGCCTGGTGCGAGGACGACACGATCCGTCTGTAGGCTCTTCTGCTCTCCGCGGCTTAGCTGCGCTTTCGGAGTCCGGTGCTCATCCACCAATTGGCGCCGCAGACCATAGCCCGCCGGGCCGCCCTGGCGAAATCCGAGCCGGATGAGCCGGCACTGGCCGATGAACACCTTGGCGGATAGTTCGCGGCTATACTCGCCAGCCATAGCCCGCTTCATGCTCTTAATGATGGTCGCGCTCAGGCTGCCGTCATTCTCGAATTGCTCGGCGCAGTACTGGACGGTGATGCCGGCTTCTCGGCAGATGAACTCATAATAGGCGCTCTCATCAGCGTCCTGAAATCGCCCCCATCGACTGACATCGTAGACGAGGATCGCCGTGAAATCGGCGACGCCGCTCCGGACATCAGAGATCAGCTGCTGCAATGCCTGTCGGCCATCTAAGCGAAGGCCGCTCTTGCCAGAATCCTCATACGTGCGGACGACTTCAAAGCCACGCCTCTCGGCGTACTGCGCAATGATATCCGCTTGGTTCTCCGTCGAGTACTTCTGATGCTCTGTGGACATGCGCACGTATTGAGCGGCCCGAACGACTTGGCGGGCGGTTCCATCATCTGAATTGGAGACCGAAGGGCTAATCACGAGACACCGGCCTGCTCCCGCATCCCGCCGACCATCAGGAGGACTGCTTCTTCTGATAAGACTATGGGGAGCCGGATCGAATGTCTTTCACCGAAAACGACCGAAAACTTCAGTCGAAATCTGGAAAATCTTTTCCAATCGGCGACCACCAGGTGGGTCCGTCATTCACCCAGACGATCGCCTCGGCGCTGAAGACGGAGTTCGGAGGCGGCCCCTCCGCCCTGAAAGCGGTGGCGCGGATCACTGGCGCCAACGAGCGGGCTGTCCGAAACTGGTTTGAAGGGAAAAACGGACCGAGCGGCGAAAACCTCATCATCCTCATCCAACGTTCCGATACGGTACTCAAAACTGTTCTCAGCCTCGCCAACCGGCGCGACCTTGTGGTAGTGGCAAGCCTCGCTGGCCTACGACGTCAACTTGTCGGTGCCGTAGCCGCTATCGACGATTTGCAGCAATCTGACACGTAGGTCGTATTCGATCAGGCCCGACGACGACGGTCCCCGAAGAGACAGGTGGTGGTGATGGGACGGACACTAAAAGAGATCATCGCCGCTCTGCCCCCCGCGCGGCAGGAATGCGTCGAAGCTCGTTATCGAACGCTGAAGGCCGAGATCGAACGCCTACGTCAACCGGCCAC
>JBARKH010000226.1:0-7109 GCA_049801295.1 Allostellaceae bacterium
GTCGCGGCGCGGGCGATCAAGGCGACGAGGCGCGCCAGCGCGTCCGCCCGGTTGCGCTCCTGCGAACGAAAGCGCCGGGCGGTCAACACCAGGATCCCATCCTGCGAGACCCGGTTGCCGGCGAGCCGCTCCAATCGCTCGCGCACGGCCTCGGGCAGCGACGGGGACCCGCGCACATCGAAGCGCAGCTGCACCGCGCTCGCCACCTTGTTCACATTCTGCCCGCCGGGGCCTGAGGCGCGGATGAAGGTCTCGCTGATTTCCGCGTCGTCAAAAACGAGCGTGTCAGTGACCCGGATCATGTGCCGTGCTTCGCTCGTGCGCCCGATCTGCGCCGGGAGGGCGCAGCCCCCCGAGATTAGCACTTCACCTCGGGCCGGCTGGTAGTGTAAGCCAGCATGGTGCAGCGCCCAACACCCGTCCCCCCGACGGCCGGGCGCAGCCGACCATTTTCAGGAGCGAACATGCCGAGGGTCAGCTATACGGCGCCGACGACGGTCGATGAAGCCGTCAAGGCTTTGGCGAGCGCCGCCGGTTTGGCAAAGGTCCTGTCCGGCGGGACCGATCTGTTGGTGCAGTTGAAGAGCGGGCGGCTGAAGCCCGATCTGATCGTCGACATGAAGCGCATCCCGGGGATGATCGGGATCCGCGAGGAGGCCGACGCCTTCGTGATCGGCGCCGCGACGCCGGGTGCGACGATCAGTGCCGACGAGCGGCTTGAGCGGGTCTTTCCCGGCATCGTCGAGGGGGTCGATCTGATCGGCTCCACGCAGATCCAGGGCCGCTGCTCGATCGCCGGCAATTTGTGCAACGCCTCGCCCGCGGCCGACAGCGTGCCGCCACTCATTGCCGCCCGCGCGACCGCGGTTATCGCGGGTCCTGGCGGGCGGCGCGAGGTGCCGGTCGAAAATATCGTCACCGGACCAGGCCGGACCTCGCTGCAGAAAGGCGAGTTTGTCGTCGAGTTCAAGATCCCGAAGCCCAAGCAGCGCCAGTCCGACGCCTATCTGCGCTTCATCCCGCGTACCGAAATGGACATCGCGGTGGTCGGCTGCGCCGTCAACGTCACGCTCGACGCCGACCACACCTGTACCGACGCTCGAGTCGTGCTCGGCGCCGTCGCGCCGACCCAGCTTATCGTCGCCGGCGCGGCCGAGGCATTGATCGGCCACAAGCTCAACGACGAAACGCTGGCGCGCCTCGATTCCGCGGCACAGGCGGCCTGTAAGCCGATCACCGACAAGCGCGGCACGATCGAGTACCGCACCAAAATCGCCGGCGTGCTCGCGCGCCGCGCCGCCGCCATCGCTTTCGAGCGCGCTGCGGTGGCTCATTCTGACTCGACTCCGGGAGCGATTTAATGAGCAAGCATCACGTCACCACCGTTATCAACGGAGAGCCGATGGAGTTTCTGTGCGAGGCACAGCAGACCCTTCTCGACGTGCTACGCGACGAGCTGCACCTGACCGGCAGCAAGGAAGGATGCGGCTCGGGCGATTGCGGCGCCTGTAGCGTCATCGTCGATGGTAAGCTCGTGTGCTCGTGTCTGATGCTCGGCGTCGAGGCCGAGGGTCGCTCGGTCACCACGGTGGAGGGCATCGCCCAGGGGGACCATCTGCACCCCGTCCAGCAGAAATTCCTCGAGCACGCCGCGCTGCAATGCGGCTTCTGCACGCCCGGGTTCATCGTCGCGGCGAAAGCGCTGCTCGACGAGAACAGGAACCCGACCGAGGAAGAGACGCGCTATTGGCTGGCCGGCAATCTGTGCCGCTGCACCGGCTATGACAAGATCATCCGCGCCGTCCTCGACGCCGCTGCTGAGATACGGGGAGAGGCGGGAGCGGTTTAAAAGCCGTGGGCTCTGGCCTGCAGTTTGCGGGAATGACGCATAGAGGAACTGGTGCATGAGCTATCTCGACAAGGCCACCCTCAAGATCGTCGGCACCCGCCCGATCCGCCCGGACGGCGTCGACAAGGTCACCGGCCGGGCCAATTTCGGCGCCGACATGGTGATGGCCGGCATGCTGTGGGGCAGGATCAAGCGCAGCCCGCACGCCCACGCCCGCATTGTGTCGATCAATTTCGACAAGGCGCTGGCGCTGCCCGGCGTCAAGGCGGTGATCACCCGCGCCGATTTCCCCGATGTGACGCCGGAACGCGCGCATATCGGCACCGCCCCGCACAATCTGCGCGACCTGTCGCGCAACTGCATGGCCGGCGGCAAGGTGCTTTACGAGGGCCACGCGGTGGCCGCCGTGGCGGCGACCTCGCCGGCGATCGCCGACGAAGCGCTCGACCTCATCGACGTCAACTACGAAGTTTTGCCCTATGTGATGGATGTCGAGGCGGCGATGGCCGACGGCGCGCCGCTCCTTCATGACGACATCTTCACCGCCGGGGTCGACCCGAAGCCGTCGAAGCCGTCGAATGTCGCCAAGATGGTCCGTTTCGCCAAGGGCGATGTCGAAGCGGGCTTCAAGGAAGCCGACGTCATCGTCGAGCAGCGCTATACGACGCAGCCGGTGCACCAGGGCTATATCGAGCCGCACGCGTGCCTCGTATCAGTGGGCGCCGACGGCCAGACGACGATCTTCAGCTCGAGCCAGGGCCAGTTCATGGTCCGCTCCTATACGGCGCGCATCTGCGGCGCCGACATCGCCAATATCCGGGCGATCCCGGCCGAGATCGGCGGCGGGTTCGGCGGCAAGACGATCATCTATCTCGAGCCCTTGGCCTATATGCTCTCGAAGAAATCCGGCCGGCCGGTCAAGATGGTGATGAGCCGGGAAGAAGTGTTCCGCGCTACCGGGCCTACCTCCGGCGCCGTCGTCGAAGTCAAGATCGGCGCCAAGAAGGACGGTCACATCACCGCCGCGCAGAGCATTCTCAAATACCAGGCCGGCGCCTTTCCGGGATCGCCCGTCCAGCAGGGCTGCATCTGCGGGATGGCGGTCTACGATTTTCCCAATTCGCTGACCGTCGGCTACGACGTCCTGAGCAACCGGCCCAAGGTTGCCGCCTATCGCGCGCCCGGCGCCCCGATCGGCTCGTTCGGCATCGAAAGCTGCATCGACGAATTGGCGCATGCGCTGAAGATCGATCCGCTCAAAATGCGCGAGATGAACGGCGCCAAGGATGGCGCGAAGTCGACGCACGGGGTGACATGGAACAATATCGGCTACCAGCAGACGCTGGAGGCCGCCCGCGCCCACGCCCATCTGAAAGTGAAGCTCGGGCCCAACCAGGGGCGAGGCATCGCGTCCGGGTATTGGCACAACGCCGGCGGCGAATCGAGCGCTTCCTGCCACGTCAACGAGGACGGCACGGTGACGGTCACCGAAGGCCATCCCGACATCGGCGGCTCGCGCGCCTCGATGGCGATGATGGTCGCCGAGGTGCTGGGCGTGCCTTATGAGAGCGTGCGCCCGGTCGTCGGTGACACGACGGCGATCGGCTTCAGCTCCTCAACGGGCGGCAGCCGCGTAACTTTTGCCGGCGGCATGGCGGTAACGACGGCCGCCCAGAGGATCGTCGAAGAACTGAAAAAGCGCGCCGCGGTCATCTGGGACATCAGCCCCGAAGCGGTCGAGTGGAAGGACGGCAAGGCCTATCCGGCCGGCCCCAACGCCGGCAGCTTCGAGCCGTTGGATCTGCCCGCGATCGCGGCTAAATCAGGGCGCACCGGCGGGCCGATCTCGGCCGAGGTGCAGATCAACGCGCAGGGCCAAGGGCCGGGCTTCACGACCCATATCTGCGACGTTGAGGTCGACCGCGAAACGGGGCACGTCAAGATCCTGCGCTATACCGCGATCCAGGATGTCGGCCGGGCGATCCACCCGTCCTATGTCGAAGGTCAGATGCAGGGTGGCGTGACCCAGGGGATCGGCTGGGCGCTGAGCGAAGAATACATCTACGACAAGGGGGGGCACCTCGAGAACCCCGGCTTCCTCGACTATAGGATTCCGGTCGCCTCCGACCTCCCGATGATCGATACGGTGATGGTCGAGGTGCCGAACCCGCGCCACCCGTTCGGCGCGCGCGGGGTGGGCGAGGTGCCGCTCGTGCCGCCGATGGCGGCGGTAGCCAACGCGATCTTCGATGCCACCGGCATCCGGATGCGCGATCTGCCGATGTCGCCCCCAAAGCTGCGCGCCGCGCTCGACGCCGAGCAGCCGAAGCTGGCGGCGGAATAGATGATGAACCCTCTCCCGCATCGCGGGCGAGGGGCGTGAACCGAATTCTAGTCATGGAGCAGAACTCATGACGTATCTCGACAAGGCGTCTCTCAAGGTTGTCGGCACCCGGCCGATCCGTCCCGACGGGGTCGACAAGGTGATCGGCCGCGCCGCCTTTGGCGCCGACATGGTGATGCCCGGGATGCTGTGGGGGCGCATCAAGCGCAGCCCGCACGCGCATGCCCGGATCGTCTCGATCAACGCCGCCAAGGCGCTGGCGCTGCCCGGCGTCAAGGCGGTCGTGACGTCGGCCGATTTCCCCGAGATCGCGTCGGAAGAAGCCTTTGTCGGCGAAGGGCCGATGAACTTCCGCGACCTTTCCTATAACTGCATGGCGCGCGGGAACGCGCTCTATGACGGTCATGCCGTCGCCGCGGTCGCCGCAACTTCGCCCTCGATCGCCGAGGAAGCGCTCGATCTGATCGATGTCACCTACGAGGTCCTGCCCCACGTCATCGACGTCGAAGACGCGATGAAGCCGGATGCACCGGTCCTCCACAACGATCTCTTTACCCAGGGCGTCGATCCGAAGCCGACCAAAGCGTCCAACATCGCCAAGCGAATTACCTTCGCCAAAGGCGATATCGCGGCCGGCTGGAAGGAGGCCGAGGTCACGATCGAGCGGCGCTACACGACGCAGCCCGTGCATCAGGCCTACATCGAGCCGCATGCCTGCCTCGTCGCGGTCGGCAGCGACGGCCAATGCACGATCTTCTCTTCGAGCCAAGGCCAGTTCATGGTGCGCGCCTATTGCGCCAAGCTCCTCAACATCGACATCGCCAATATCCGCGCGATGCCGGCCGAGATCGGCGGCGGGTTTGGCGGCAAGACCCTCGTTTATCTGGAGCCGGTCGCGCTCGCGCTGTCCAGGAAAACCGGGCGCCCGGTCAAGATCATGATGAGCCGGGAAGAAGTGTTCCGCGGCACCGGCCCCGCCGCCGGCGGCGTCATCGAAGTCAAGCTCGGCGCAAAGAAGGACGGGCACATCGTCGCCGCCGAGCTCTTGGTCAAGCTTCAGGCCGGCGCCTTCCCCGGCTCGCCGGTGGGACCGGCCTGCATGTGCGGATTAGCCATGTACGACATCCCGCATGTCAGCATCGTCGGCTACGACGTCGTCTCAAACCGCCCCAAGGTCGCGGCCTACCGGGCGCCCGGTGCGCCGAACTCGACTTTTGGCACCGAAAGCTGCATGGACGAACTGGCCCGCGAATTGAAGATGGATCCGTTGCGCCTACGGGAGATCAACGCCGCTAAGGACGGCACCAAGGCGGCGCACGGGCCGACCTGGACCAATATTGGCTACCAGCAGACGCTCGATGCGGCAAAGAACCACCCGCACATGAAGGTCGCGCTCGGTCCCAACCAGGGCCGCGGCATCGCCTCGGGCTTCTGGTTCAACATCGGTGGCGAGTCGGCGGCGTCAGTGCACGTCAACGAGGACGGCACCGCGAGCGTCGTCGAGGGCAACCCCGATATCGGCGGTTCGCGCGCCTCGATGGCGATGATGGCGGCCGAGGTGCTCGGCATTCCTTATGAGCACGTTCGCCCGGTCGTCGCCGATACCAGCTCAACGGGCTATTGCTTCCTGACCGGCGGCAGCCGCGTCACCTTCGCCACCGGCATGGCGGTGACTCAGGCCGCCGAAAAGGTCGTCGGCGAACTGAAAAAGCGCGCCGCGATGATCTGGGACATCAGCCCCGAGGCGGTCGAATGGAAGGACGGCAAGGCCTATCCCGCTGGCCCCAACGCCGGCAGCTTCGAGCCCCTGTCCCTCGAGGAAATCGCGCTCAAGGCGGGGCGCACCGGCGGGCCGATCAACGCCGAGGTGTCGATCAACGCGCAGGGCGCCGGCCCCGGCTTTGCGACGCACATCTGCGACGTCGAAGTCGACCGCGAAACCGGCCACGTCAAGGTCTTGCGCTACACCGCGATCCAGGATGTCGGCCGCGCGATCCATCCCTCCTATGTCGAGGGTCAGATTCAGGGTGGCGTGACGCAAGGCATCGGTTGGGCGCTCAACGAGGAGTACATCTACGACAAGGAAGGTCGCCTCGATAACCCGGGCTTCCTCGACTACCGCATCCCGGTCGCTTCCGATCTGCCGATGATCGAGGCGGTTCTCATCGAGGTGCCGAACCCGCGCCATCCGTTCGGCGCGCGCGGGGTGGGCGAAGTCCCGATCGTGCCGCCGATGGCGGCGGTCGCCAACGCGATCGCCGACGCGACCGGGCTCCGGCTGCGTGACCTGCCGATGTCACCGCCACACCTGCGCGCCGCGATCGACGACGAACCGCCCCGCCTCGCCGCGGAATAGCCCCGGGAGACGTGATGCACTGTCGCCCGATTAATCCTCGTCACCCCCGCGAAAGCCGGGGTCCAGGGCAGCCGCTCGTTGCTTGCCCCTGGATACCCGCTTTCGCGGGCATGACGAGGTGGGTGCGCTGATGCCGCACGTCGTCATGACCGGGATCGCCGCCCGCCGCTTCACCGGCGGCCTCTCCGAGTTCGACGTCGAAGCCAACACCGTGCGCCGCGTCATCACCGAACTCGACCGCCGCTTCCCCGGCCTGGGCCGCCAGATCGACGAGGGGATGGCCTTCGCGATCGATGGCGTCATCTACCAGGACGCCTACCAAGCCCAGCTCAACCCCGACAGCGAAGTCGTGCTGATCCCGAAGATCGGCGGCGGCTGAGACCGCGCTGCTGCGATCGGGGAGGGCGAGGGCCGGCCGTCCTCAATGCGCTATCTCGCTGGGTAGCATGCACCGTTGTAGAACGCATACCCGGGCGCGCAGCCCGGAACGGGGGTGACGGCCCCGACGGCGCCGCCCACCGCGCCGGTAGCGGTGCCGATCGCCCCGCCGACGACTGCGC
>JBARKH010000227.1:0-16295 GCA_049801295.1 Allostellaceae bacterium
GCTCGGCGCTGCCGTCGTGCTCGGTGTCGGGTGACCACCCGGCGGCGAGCGCGGCCTCGTACTGCGCGAGCCGGCCAAGGCTCGGGGCAACGAGGCGCAGATCGTCTCCGCTCACCAAAGCGGTACAGCCTCAGGCGCCCATCAGCCGGGCGATGCGTTCGCGGTGCCAGGTCGCGTCGCCCAAGGCAATCTCGGAGGCTTTTGCGCGCTTGAGGTAAAGCTGGAGGTCGTGCTCCCAGGTCATGCCGATGCCGCCATGCAACTGGATCCCGGCGGCGCACACCTTGCGGCCCGCGTCCGAGGCGGCGGCCTTGGCCATCGACACTGCCATCGCCGCGTCGGGCTCTGCCTCGTCGACCGCCCAGGCGGCGTAATAGGTCAAGGACTTGGCGTTCTCGATCTCAATGAGCATATCGGCGCATTTGTGCTTGACGCCCTGATAAGTGCCGATCGGCTTGCCAAAGGCGGTGCGCAGCTTGGCGTATTCGACCGTCATGTCGAGGACCCGCTGCGCTGCGCCGCAGATCTCCGCCGAGAGGGCCACCGCGGCGCGGTCGGTGACGCGCGCGAGCGCTGGCCAGCCCTGATGCAATTCGCCGACGAGCGCGGTTGCCGGCAGCGTGACGTTGTCGAATTTCACTTCGCATAGCTTCCGCGTCTCGTCGACCGAGGGGAGGAGCCGCACCGCCACCCCCGGTGTCCCCTTGGGCACGAGGAAGAGGGTCACCCCGTCCTCCATCGTGCTGCCGTCGCGGGTGCGCGCCGCGACCACCAGCACATCGGCCAGATGGGCGTCGGGCACAAAGAGCTTGGTGCCGCTGAGGGTGAACCCGCCGCGCGTCTCGCGCGCGCGAAGCGTGATGCCGGCGGCGTCCCAGCGCGCGTTGGGCTCGGTAGCCGCCAGCGTCGCCTTCGCTTCGCCCGCGGCGATCTTCGGCAGGAATTCCCGGCGCTGGGCGGCCGACCCCGCCTCGGCGATCGCCGCACCGCCAAGGAGGACGCTCGCCGGATAGGGGCCGGGCATCACCGCGCGCCCGACTTCCTCCATCAGGACGACGAGATCGACGAGCCCCAGCCCGCTGCCGCCATCAGCTTCGGGATAGGTGATACCGAGCCAGCCCTGCTCGGCGAGCTTCTGCCAGAATTCTTGTGTCACCGCATCCTCGGTCGCCATCATCTGGCGCACGAATGTCGTCGGGCACTCGCCGTCGAGGAATTTGCGCGCGGTGTCGCGCAAGAGTTCCTGTTCTTCGGTAAAGCCGATGTCCATTACGTCCTCCCGGACGGCGAGGCTTCGCTCAGAACGGCACCGTGCCTCTGACGACGCTACGGTGCATGACGCGCCGGTATTTCTCCACCTCGTAATTGGCGACGGCGCGGTGGAGGAGACTCCGGTTGTCCCACATAACGAGGTCGCCCACGCGCCAGCGATGGGCATAGACGAAGCGCGGCTGCGTCGCGCGTTGGAGAAGCTCGGCAAGAAGCGCCGCACCCTCCGCCTCGGGTAGGCCCAGAATGTGCGTCGAGTGGTTGCCGATATAGAGGGATTTGACGCCGGTGTCGGGATGGGTGCGCACCAGCGGATGATCGACCGCCGGCCGGGTGCCGTCGAAGGCCGGGCGAAACACCGCCCGCAACCCGGCGATCCGGCGCTTCATACCCTCGGGCAGCGCGGAATAGGCCAGGGCCATGTTGCCGAATTCGGTGTCGCCGCCGGCGGGTGGTAGCTCGATCGCGTAGAGCATCGTCAGCATCGGCGGCGCGGGATGATAGGGCTTGTCGGTGTGCCAGTGGTAATTCGCCGCCTTGGAAAACCGGAAGGTCGGGGTGCCGTCGGGCCCCAGGTTCGACATCACATGGGCGACGCCGTATCGCTTATTCTCGCCGCGATGCGCGCCGTGGGCCTCGACGGGCCCAAAATTCGCCGCGAAGAGGAATTGCTGTTCGCGGGTCAGCGACTGGTTTGGAAAGACGACGATGTGATGGGCGAGAAACGCCGCGTCGATCGCCGCTTTTACCGCCGGCGAAAGGGGCTGCGCGAGATCGATGCCGGTGAGCCGCACCCCGCCGGCGGGTGAGAGCGGTTCCGGGTCGCCCGCGCCATCAAAGAACTCGTCATGACCGTCTCCGGACTCGATCCGGGGATAAACCCGGTCATCCACGGGGTCGCCCGGGTTCAAGTCGTGGATGGCCGGATCAAGTCCGGCCATGACGGCTGGAGCGGGGGCGGTGGTCACGGAGCCTGGCATAAGTGCGCCTAGCCCCGCGGCAATCCGAGGACGCGCTCGCCGATGATGTTGCGCTGAATTTCGCTGGTGCCGCCGGCGATTGTGTATTGCCGCGCGCCCAACACCCGGTGCAGCCAGCGCGGCGCGTCGGGCACCGCTTCGGTCGGGGTGTCCAAGGTCGCGTAGGGGCCGAGGAGCATCGATGAGAAATCGGCGATGCGGCCGGCCAGTTCAGAGCCGAACAGCTTCAGGATCGAGCCTTCGGGGCCGGGCGGCTCGCTGCGCAGCCGGCGGCTGAGGCCGCGCAGCCTTGTCACCTGCAGGGCCTTGGTCTCGATCGCGAGCTGGGCCAATTGCTGGCGGATATGAGATTCGCGCCAGGCCGGCTCCTGGCGGTTGGGGAATTGCTTGGCGAGTTCGACAAGGCGGACGATCTGCGCGGCATGGTCGCGCCCGCCCGCTCCGCCGCGCTCGAACATCAACGTCGTCGTCGTCACCTTCCAGCCCTCGTTCAATCTGCCGACGAGGTTTTCCTTCGGTACGACGACATCCTCGAAAAACACCTCGTTGAAATGCCGGTGGCCATTGAGGAGCACCAGCGGGCGCACCGTGACCCCGCGAGTTTTCATGTCGACGAGGAGATAGGAGATGCCGTGGTGCTTGGGCGCCTCGGGGTCGGTGCGCACGAGGAGGAAGCACCAGTCGGCGAAATGCGCGCCGGACGTCCACACCTTCTGGCCGTTGACGACGAAATGGTCGCCGTGGTCGACGGCGCGGGTGCGCAGGCTCGCCAGGTCCGAGCCGGCGCCGGGCTCCGAATAGCCCTGGCACCAGATTTCGTCGGCACTCAAGATCTTCGGCAGGTGGCGGGTTTTCTGTTCTTCGTTCCCCCAATGGATGAGGGTCGGGCCGAGGAGGTTGAGGCCGCTCTGGCACGGCAGGATCGGGGCGCGGGCGCGGAAGTATTCCTCGTCCCAGATCACCTGCTGCATAAAGTTGGCGCCGCGCCCGCCATATTCCTTGGGCCACGAGATGCCGACCCAGCCGGCCGCGTGCATCTTTTTCTGCCAGGCGATGCGTTTCACCAGGATGTCGCGGTCGGGCGAGATGCGCTGGTCCTGCGCGTCCTCGACCTTGAGATCCTCGGGGAGATTGGCGTCGAGCCAATCGCGGAACTCGGCGCGAAAGGCGGCGTGCTCGGGCGCGTCGGCGAAATCCATGGCGGGTCCTCCCCGTGATGGGCCGAGGATAGCCGGCACCTCCAGTGTTGTCATCCCGGCGAAAGCCGGGATCCACCGGGCGGGCCGCATGCCTCTTCGCCAATCCCGCACAATCGGCGAGGCCGACTTGCAAGGGCCGCGTTTTGCACCACAATGGGTCCCGGCTTTCCCCACGGATCAAGTCCGTGGGCTGAAGGCCCACGGGATGACAGTGAAGGTGGGGCAATGCTGAACCAGAAACAGGTCGAGCAATATCGCCACGACGGCTATCTGTTCCCGTTCCCGGCTCTGTCCGCCGCGGAGCTCGCCGAATGCAACGAGGGCCTCGCGCGTTACGAAGCTTGGCTTGGCGGGCCGGTTAACCAAAGCGACCGGCGCTGGCGCTCGGCGGCCTATGTCATGCTGCCCTGGCTCGACAGGCTCATCCGTCACCGACGCATCCTCGATGTCGTCGAGGACCTGATCGGCCCCGACATCCTCGTCTACACCGCGACCTTCTTCATCAAGGAGGCCGACAGCCCGACCTTTGCCGCCTGGCACCAGGACGCGACCTATTTCGGCCTTGATCCGCACGAGCACGTCACCGCCTGGGTGGCGCTGAGCGAAGCGAGCACGGGAGGCCGGCTGCATGGAGGTTTTGTCCTCAGAGGGAAAGCCGCGTCAGCTGCATCACGCCGCGCTCGGCCTCGCCGACAGCATCAATGGCGGCGGTCAGGCGATCGTTGAGCGATTCGTGGAGGGCGGCACGACGATGATGGCGCTCGATGCCGGCAGCTTTTCGCTGCACCACACGCTATGCCGCCACCGCTCCGCTCCGAACCGGGCGCATCACCGGCGCGTGGGCATCGGCATCAGCTATATCCCGGCCAAATGCCGGCTCACCGGCACGGTGCGGATGTAGGCCCAGCTGGTGCGGGGGCGCGACGGCTTTGGCCATTTCGACCTGATCCCGCCGCAGGAGGGCGAATTCCATCCCGCCGCGCTCGAACGTCACGAGCGGGTCTATCGCGCCTATCGCGACAATTACGCCGAGCAGATCGCCGCGCACGAGCGGGCGTTCATGCCTCAGCCGGCGTAGGAGATTCGCCCCCTCACCCTACCCTCTCCCCCTCTGGGGGAGAGGGTAATAATTGAAGCGCCGAAGCCAAAAACCCTCTCCCGCACCCCGGGAGAGGGGGAGCCCGTCGCCGGAGCGACGGGTGGGTGAGGACCGGGGCTCAGTTCATGCCGTAGAAGCTGAGCGCGCCGCCGGCCATAACGCCGTGCTTGGTCTCGGGCGAGAGACCCTCGAGCTGCTTCATCACCATGTCGGGCGCGCCGGGGAAGAACCCGTCGGGGTGCGGATAGTCGGTCGCCCACATGATCTTGTTCGGCCCGACATAATCGGCGAGCACATGGAGGCTGCCCTCGACCGGCTCGAACGAGATCCAGCAATTGCGCTTGAAGAGTTCGCTCGGCCGGATCGTCAGGCCGCTATCGTTGAAGCCCTGATCGTCGAAATGGCGGTCCATGCGGTCGAGCCACGGGGCGATCCAGCCGCCGCCCGATTCGAGAAAGCCGATGCGGATCTTCGGGTGCCTCTCGCACACCCCGCCCCAGATCACCGACAGACACACCAGCATCATTTCCATCGTATGGCTGACGATGTGCCGCGCGCCGCGGCCCTCGAAGCGGTCGACGCCGACGGTCGGCATGCCGCTGGAGGCGCCCTCGTGGAAGCCGATCGAGAAATCGAGGTCTTCGGCGGCCGCCCAGAACGGCTCGTACATCGGGTCGCTCATCATCTTCAGCCCGTGATACGGGTTCGGCCGCAGGAAACCGCCCTTGAAGCCGAGCTCCTTCCGGGCGTAACGCATCTCGCCGATCGCCCGGTCGACATCCTGCATCGGCAGCATCGCGACACCGAAGAGGCGATCTGGATAGGGCTTGCAATAGTCTGCGAGCCAGCGGTTGTAGGCGCGGCAGGTCGCGGCGGCCAAGTCGGGATCGTGAATGCCGCCGGCGAAGAGGCCGAGGCTCGGATAGAGGAAGGCGGCGTCGATCCCATCGGCATCCATGTCGGGGATGCGCTTGTGGGGATCGAACCCGCCGGGCTTGCCGTCCTTGTAGGCCATCGTATCGGCTTCGACGACGCCTTGGCGCGCGCCGACCGCGCCGATCCGGCCAATGCCGAGCTGGCCGTTGCCGACCGTATGCTCCTCGATGACGAGCCGCTCCTTGCCGTTCTCGCCCTTGACGATGCGCGGCGCCCGGTCACGAAACTTCGGGTCGATGTATTTGGCCCAAAGATCGAGCGGCTCGAGGATGTGACCATCGGCATCGACGACGTTGTAGGCACGAGTCATCAGCGGATCCTCCGGGAGTTAACTCAAGGATGCGGCATCCTAGCGCAGCCACGCGTCCGATGCGAGAGCTGAATGTCGTTCAGAATGCCGAACGCGCCAAAATCTTTCCGCTCCGCTCCAGGGGCCGTGATCGACTTCGACCTGCTTAAAAGCCGGCGCGCGGCTGACCTATCCTGCTGACGTGGGTGGCAGTCTTGTTCGTGATCTTCCAAACGCCGTTAATCTTCAGCAGATTATGGAAATCGATGAACTCGTCTGGCGCACGGTACCAGCTGAGCTGCACCGCGGCGGCATCGCCCACCTGGGTCACCGAAATGAACCGACCTACGACACCCCAGCTCGGCGCCGCGGCCCACATCTCAAATCTATCGGAGATCAGACATTTTTGAAGAGCACCGTCAACGCCGATGAAGAAAATCCAGGCATCCTCGTGAAACGCCTCCTTGAATTTGCTGATGTCATTGTCGTTGAAACCATCTAAGTAGAGCTGCATCACTCGAAGAATCTCGTCGTAATCCTTCGTCCTCTCAGTCATCGCGGCCTCCACTTGCTCGAAATCGACGAGGCGGGCGCGCCGCCGCGTCAATTCAGCCCATAGAACCCCATTGCGCCGCCGGCCAGGACCCCGTGCTGGGTGGCAGGCGAGGTGCCTTTGAGGCGCTCGCGCACCATGTCGGGGGCACCGGGGAAAAAGCCGTCGCGGTGCGGATAGTCGGTCGCCCACATGATCTTGTTGGGCCCGATATAGTCGGCGAGCACCTTGAGACTGCCTTCGACCGGCTCGAACGAGATCCAGCAATTGCGCCGGAAGAGGTCGCTCGGGCGGGTGGTGAGGCCGGAATCGTTGAACCCCTGATCATCAAAGTGCCGGTCCATCCGGTCGAGCCACGGGGCAATCCACCCGCCGCCCGATTCCAAGAAGCCGATGCGCACCTTGGGGTGGCGCTCGCACACCCCGCCCCAAATGACCGCGAGGCAGGCCAGCATCATCTCCATGGTGTGGCTGACGATGTGCTTGGCCGCGCGCCCCTCGAAGCGGTCGATGCCGACGGTCGGCATGCCCGAGGAGCCGCCCTCGTGAAACCCGATCGCCATGTCGAGATCCTCGGCCGCCGCCCAGAACGGCTCGTAATCGGGATGGTCGATCATCTTGTTGTTGTAGGGGTTGGGCCGGATGAACGAGCCCTTGAAGCCGAGCTCCTTCCGGGCAAAGCGCATCTCCTCGATCGCGTGCGGCACCGACTGCATCGGCAGCATGGCGATCCCGAAGAGGCGATCGGGGTAGGGCTTGCAATAATCGGCGAGCCAGCGGTTGTAGGCGCGGCAGAGCGCGGCGGCGAGCCCGGGCTCGTGCACCGCCCCGGCGAAGAGCCCCATGCTCGGATAGAGGAAGGCGGCGTCGATGCCGTCGAGATCCATGTCGGGGATGCGTTTATGCGGGTCGAACCCGCCGGGCCGGCCGTCCTCGTATTTCATCTCGGCGGCCTTGATCTCGCCCTGGCGCGCGCCCACGCCGCCGATCCCGCCCATGCCCTGTTCGCTGCCGAGCATCTGTTGTTCGACCAGGAGCTTTTCCTTGCCGGTCTCATTGTCGGTGACGAGCCGCGGCGCGCGGTCGCGGAACTTGGGGTCCATGTATTTGGCCCACAGATCCAAGGGCTCGAGGATGTGCCCGTCGGCATCGATGACGTTATAGGCGCGAGTCATCAGCGGTTCCTCCATGATCAAATCCGGGGCCTTGTCATGCTAGCCCAGCCGCCGCGGCAACGCGACCTCGAATGTCGTTCAGAATACCGAACATGTTCGCCGCGCATGCCGCGCGAGGTAGCGTCTCGGGTTGAATTTCTGGTCAGCCCGGCTTGCGGAATTTCAGCACGTAGATATCGACCGGTTGAGCCGCGGAATGCGAGTGGGCGTCTCTTGCATCCCCGGGAACGCGGAGGAAATCGCCGTGGTCGATCAATTTGAACCCCGCCGCTTCGATCTCCGAACTGGCCAGCGCTTCATCCGAACGGTGCAGGGTTTGAGCGACGCTCGTGCCGGCACCGGGCTTGGCCGAGTAATCGCCCATGACCAATTCGCCGCCCGGCTTCAGCGCGTCGTAGAACGCCTTGTTCATCTTGGCGCGGTCGACACCAAGGTTGGTAACGTCGTGATAGCCATAGAAAAATGTCACGACATCGAAATCACGCATCCCCTCTGGCGCCGCATCCTCGAATGGCCGCACCACCGAGACGATATTGGCGGCTGCCGGGGTCTTGAGCCGCGCCCCTCGAGCCGATCCTTGACGCGGGCAAAGGCCGCTTCCGAATTTTGAGCATAAACCTTGCCGCCCGGCGCTACGGCACGCGCCAGAAGTTCCGCTTTCCATCCATATACCGCCTCGATATCGAGGGTTTTCATACCGGGCTTCGCGCCAATGAACGCAAGCCACTGCGCCGGCGCGCGGTTGGTGTCGAGCTTCTTATCCGCGTCGCTGCGGTCGGGAGCAGCGATAATTGCGGCGTAGTCCGGGGCGGTCTGTGAGATCGCCGCCGGCGCCGCCGCGATAGCGGACAGCGTCAGGAAGCCGGCCAGGATCCTCGACTTCAACATCTTGCTCCCCAAATTGCTCGTGCTTTTTGCATGTGCGCTGTGACACTTACTGCGAGCAAGTCGATACGAATAGGCGAAATCGTCGCCGGACCGAAGCGACGAAGGTCGGCCCTCGGGTGTGGAGCCGACACCGGGCAAAGCGAGAAGGATGGTTCCGGTCCTCACCGAGCTGAGACATTACCGGTAGCGGGCGGGGCTGGACTTGCGCGTAGCCGGCCGTGCTAGTCTCGATGGGACAAAAACGCGAATGTCCGGGTCCTGGCGCAACCATACCCGGCTAAGGGGGAGAGAAGATCATGGCCCAATCAGGGGGAGCGGCCCAGACCATCGAAGCCTATGTCGCCGAGACGATGGATGGGGCGCGCATGAGCCCGATCCACTGGGGCGTGCTGGCGCTGGTATCGTCGGGTCTGTTCTTCGACGTGATGGACTTCACGATCTTCGGTGCGCTGGTTCCGGACCTCTTGAAGAGCGGGTTTGTTACCCCAGCCCAGGTTCCCTGGATCGGCAGCGTCACGGTTGCGGGGCTCTTCGTCGGCTCGCTCGGCCAGGGCGAGTTCACCGATCGCTTCGGCAGGAAGGCGGTCTATCAGTTCAACCTCCTCCTCTTCGGCCTGGCGACGATCATCGCCGCCTTGCCGCCGATCCCGAGCATCGGTTTCAACCCGGGCTACAACTGGCTGCTCGTGTTTCGCTTCCTCGCCGGGATCGGGCTCGGCGCCGAACAGCCGCTGTGCTATTCCTACGTCGCCGAGTATTCGCCGAAACGGATTCGCGGCCGCGTGACGGCGTTCATGCAGTTCATCGGCGGCGCCTGGCCGTGGCCGCTCGGTGTGCTCTTGACCCTCGCCTTCCGCGATTCGATCGGCTGGCGCGGCATTTGGATCATCATCGGCATCGGCGCCCTGGTGGTCTTCGTCCTGCGTTTTAAGCTGCCCGAGTCGCCGCGCTGGCTGGCGACCCACGGCCAGGGTCAGCGCGCGCTCGACATCTTGCAGCGCATGGGCTTGCGCACGGTGCCGCTCAATACGCTGGCGACGGACGCCGCGAGCAGCGCGCACAGCGATCCGTTCGGCGTCGTATTGAGCCGGTACCCGGGGCGGATCATCGCCGGGATGGCGTGCTTCTACGCCTTCTTCTCGATCGCGCTGGGGCTCGGCGCCTGGTTGCCGAACATCCTCGTCGAACGCGGCTTCACGATCGCCAAATCCTTAAACTCGATCTTCTGGATAACCCTCGCCTTCCCGTGCGCCAGCGCCTTCATGATGTACTCGCTGGAGCGCTTCGGCCGCAAGCCGACGGCGGTCGTGGCCTTCCTCCTGACCGGCATCTTCGGTTTGTGGTGGGCCAACGCGGCGTCGGAGACGATGGTGCTGGCGGTCGGTTTCGTGATGATTTTTTTCACGCAGCTGGCGGGGAATTCCGCGATAATCTTCATCTCCGAGGTGTTCCCGACCAACGCCCGCGCCTCGGGTTTCGGGCTGTGCGCGGCGGCCGGCCGGGTCGGCGCCTTTGTCGCGATCCCGTCGATCCTGTGGATCAAGAACGGCTGGGGCCTCAACGCCGTCTTTATCGCGATGGCGATCATGGTGGCGATCGCCGCGTTCGCGGTGACCCAGGTCGGCCCCGAGGCGAAGGGCCTCGCCCTCGACGAGATCGCCCCGCCGACCGCGTGAGGCGCGGAGATGCGGGGGAAAGCGGTGGCTCATCAACTGACCAATCGGCGGGAGGTGCTCGCCTATTTTGCGGCGCATGCAATCCGAATAGCGGCGATCTACCTGCTATCCTCCCTCAACGTGCTGGTGCCATTGTACAAGTGGGCCTACAGCACTGGCGGAAGCCTCGCAATATTGCCGATTTCATTCGGCCTCAGCCTGATTTGGATGGGGCTGACGTTACCGTGATTCTTGATCGGACGCGGCATCGTCGATGGGGTACCCCCTATCGTGGCGGGTCCCGGCCGGGAGAGCGCCATAACGACTACCGGTGCGGAAATCGGCGCGTATACCGCGGCCCACCTGATCGGCATTGTCGTCGCGATGTTGTTCAGTTCGTTGGTGTTGGCCGCGGTTTACGTCTCTCTGTACCGCGCCGGATCCCCGGGAGCCGCCCGATTGGTCGGGATTGCCGCCTCGATAATCACGACCGTAGCGGTCTTTCTGATCTTTATAGCTCTGCGGCAGGCCTTCGCCGGCGCTCGGCAGCCCCGCCGAACGTGAGGCGCCTTACCGCTGCCCCACCGCCCGCGTCTTGACCAGTTCCGGGGTCGGGGCCGGCATCGCGGCGGGGGCGGCATCGGGAGTGGCGGCGCGGGCGAGCTTGACCAGCGTCTGCATGAAGCCGGCGACGCCTTTGAGGCGGGTCGCTGCGTCCTCCCAGTTGCGCAGATAGACGAGCCGCTGGTCGGGGCGCAGGCGCAGTGTGCCGGCGTGTTTCTGGATCAGTTGGACGAGCCCCTCTGGGTTGGCGAAGCGGTTGCCGCGCAGGGTGATGACCGCGCCCTTGGGCCCGGCCTCGACCCGCTCCACCCCGGCTTCCCGGCACCAGCGCTTGATCGCGATGATCTGTAGGAGGTTCTCGACCTCTGCCGGGAGCTTCCCGAAGCGGTCAATGAGCTCGGCGGCGAAGGCGTCGAGTTCGCGCCGCCCGCCGAGCTGGGCGATCCGCCGGTAGAGCCCGAGGCGGACGCCCAGATCGGCGACATAATTCTCCGGGATCAGCACCGGCGTGCCGATCGTGATCTGCGGGCTCCACTCCTCGGCGGCCGCATCATCGCCCCCCGCGCCGGCGGTTTTGGCCGCGGCGACGGCTTCTTCGAGCATGTGCTGGTAAAGCTCAATCCCGACCTCGCGGATGTGACCGGATTGCTCGTCGCCCAAGAGGTTGCCGGCGCCGCGGATGTCGAGATCGTGGCTCGCCAGCTGAAAGCCCGCGCCGAGCGTGTCGAGGGTCTGCATGACTTCCAAGCGGCGCAGCGCGGTCGGCGCCAGCTGCTTTTTGTCGGGCAGCGTCAGATAGCAATAGGCGCGCTGCTTACTGCGGCCGATCCGGCCGCGCAGCTGGTAGAGCTGCGCGAGGCCGAACATGTCGGCGCGGTGGACGATCAGCGTGTTGGCGGTCGGGATGTCGAGCCCCGATTCGATGATGTTGGTTGAGAGGAGGAGATCGTAGGCGCGCTCGTCGAAGGCGGTCATCACCGTTTCGAGTTCGACCGCCGGCATCCGGCCGTGCGCGATGGCGACGCGGATCTCGGGCACCATCTTGCGCAATTCCTCCTTCACTTCGTCGAGATCGGCGATGCGCGGCGCGACATAGAAGACCTGCCCGCCACGGTCCCGCTCGCGCAGGATCGCGTCGCGCACGACAATGGGATCGAACGGCGTGACAAAGGTGCGCACCGCCAGGCGATCGACCGGTGGCGTCGCTATGATGCTCATCTCGCGCACCCCGGAGAGCGCCAGCTGCAAGGTGCGCGGGATCGGCGTCGCGGTCAGGGTCAGCACATGGACATCGGCCTTCAACTGCTTCAGCCGCTCTTTCTGCGCGACCCCGAAATGCTGCTCCTCGTCGACGACGACGAGAGCCAGATGGGCGAAATGCACATCCTTGGCGAGGAGCGCATGGGTGCCGATGACGATCTCGATTCTGCCCTCGGCGAGGTCCATCTTGATCTGCCGCGCATCCTTGGGCGCGACCAGCCGCGACAATTGCCCGATCCTGACCGGCAGCCCGGCGAAGCGCTGGCTGAAGGTGCGGTAATGCTGGCGCGCCAACAGCGTCGTCGGCACGATGATGGCGACCTGCCCGCCGGCAAAGGCGGTGATAAAGGCGGCGCGCAACGCCACCTCGGTCTTGCCGAAACCAACGTCGCCGCAAATCAGGCGATCCATCGGCTTTCCCGCCACCATGTCGGATAGCGTGTCCTCGATGGCGCGCAGCTGGTCTTCGGTCTCGGGGTAGGGGAAGCGCGCGGCGAACTCCTCGTAGAGCCCCTCGGGCGGCGCCAACATCTCCCCGGGGTGCAGCTGGCGCTCGGCGGCGATGCGGATGAGTTCACCGGCGATCTCGCGGATGCGCCGCTTGACCCGCGCCTTCCTCGATTGCCAGGCGACGCCGCCCAGCCGGTCGAGCTGGGCCCCGGCCTCTTCCGAACCGTAGCGCGACAGGACCTCGATGTTTTCGACCGGCACGAAGAGGCGGTCGTCGCCCGCGTAGAGCACCTTGAGACAATCATGCGGGGCGCCGGCAACCTGGATCGTCTCCAAGGCCTCATAGCGGCCGATGCCGTGCTCGGCATGGACGACGAGGTCACCGGCGGTGAGGCTCGCGGCTTCTGTGATGAACTCGTCGAGGTTGCGCCGCCGGCGCGGCGTGCGCGATAGCCGGTCGCCGAGGATGTCCTGCTCGCCGAGGAGGACCAGGCTCTCGGTGGCGAAACCCTCCTCGAGCGGGAGGATGACGAGCCCGACTGTCTGGCGAGGCAGCTTAGCCAGGGCGTTGCCGTCGGCCACACGGCGCAACTCGCCAAGCCCGTGCTCGTGCAACACCGTAGCGAGCCGGTCGGCCGAGCCCTCGCTATAGGCGGCGATCGCGGCGCGGCGGCCGGATTTCTGTTCGCCCGCCAGGTAATCCCGCACCGCGTCGAACAGCTGCACCTTGGGGTCGGCGCGCTCGGCAACGAAATTCCGCGCCGGCCGCGCGCCGGCATCGAAGGCGTCGCCTGGCGGCGCAACAGCCTCACCCTCTTCCGGCATCGCGAACGGCAAGAGCTGGATCACCGCCCGGCCGGAGAGCGCCTTCTGCCATTCGCCCTCGTCGAGAAACATCTGGTCCGGTCGTACCGGACGGTACAAGGGTGCGGTGCCACGCGCGGTGTTGCGCCCAGGGACGCTCATGCTATGCCGGGCGGCATAGAAATCGGCAATCGAGTCGAGCCGGTGAGCGCGCGCTTCCGCGGCCTGGTAATCGAACGACACCGCGGCATCGGGCAGATAGTCGAAGAGGGTCTCCAGGGTCTCGTAATAAAACGGCAGCCAATGCTCCATCCCGGCCTGGCGCCGCCCGGCGCTGACCGATTCGTAAAGCGGGTCGTCGCTGCCGACCGCGCCGAAGGCTTCGCGGTAGCGCGAGCGGAAGCGCTGGATCGCATCGTCGTCGAGCAGCACCTCGCTGACCGGACGCAATTGGAAGCGGTCGATGGCGCCGGTCGAGCGCTGGCTCAGCGGATCGAAGCTGCGCAGGCTTTCCAGCGTGTCGCCGAAAAAATCGAGGCGGATCGGCTGGGCCGCCCCGGCCGGGTAGAGATCGACGATGCCGCCGCGCACCGCGAACTCGCCGGGCTCGCGTACCGTATCGGTGCGGAAATAGCCGTTGTTGCGGAAGAAACTCTGCAGGCGGTCGAGCGGGATGTGCCCGCCCCGTCCGAGCGTTAGTAGACGCCCGTCGAAGAGCCGCCGCGGCGGCACGCGCTGGAGGAGCGCGTTGATCGTCGTCAGCACGACGAGCGGGCGCTTTTCTTCGCCACCGGCGAGGCGGGTCAGCGTGTCGATACGCCGGCTGATGATCTCGCCATTGGGCGAGACCCGGTCATAGGGAAGGCAATCCCAGGCCGGAAATGCCAGTTGCATGACCTGCGGATGGAAAAACCCGAGCGCCGCGGCGAACCGCGCCATCCTTTCATCGTCGCGGCAGACATGCAGCCAGTTCTCAATACCCGTTGCCGCGAGCAGGCCCCCAATCGTCGCCGCGTCATGCCCCTCGGGCGCGCCGAACAGGCTGACGGTGCGGGGGTGCGCGGCGAGCGAGCGGACTAGGTTCGACAGCGGGTTCACGTCGCTACTCGATGACCTCGTCGGCGCGGGCGAGCAGCGTTTGCGGCACCTTGAGCCGAAGCGCTTTCGCCGTCTTCAGATTGAGCACCAGCTCAATCTTCGTGGCTTGCTGAACCGGGAGGTCCGACGCCTTCTCACCCTTGAGGATTCGACCGGTGTACCGGCCAACCAGGCGGTATGGATCCTCCAGGCGCCCGCCATAGCTCATCACCCCGCCGGCCGCGGCGAAGTCGCGATATTGATAGATTGCGGGCACTCCGTAGCGGAGCGCCAGTGCGGCGAGTTGTTGTCGCCGTGCGGTGAAGAACGAGTCGATGGCAATCACCAGCGCGACGGCTTTGAGTTTGAGCATTGTTGCAAAAGCGGCATCAAGGTCGCGCTCGGTGCTCGCGCGCACGATCTGGAGCTGCAACCCAAGGGTTCGGGCCGCTACCTGCACCTCTCGCGCTGTCGAGTGCGCAAGAGCCGGATTGGTCGGGTTGACCAGCAGAGCCATTACGGTGGCCGTGGGTATCAGCTCGTGCAGCAGGCTGAGCCGCTTTGCGGCAAGTTCACCGCCCAGCGAGGCCACGCCAGTGACATTGCCCCCCGGCCGGTTCAGGCTCGCGACAAGTCCGAGCGCTACCGGGTCACCTGCGGTAAAGATGACGATCGGGATCGTCGTTGTTGCCTGCTTTGCCGCTATCGCCGCGGGTGTGGTGCCCGGTGCGGCAATCACGTTGACCTGGCGACGAACCAAATCGGCCGCCAGGGCGGGTAATCGATCGTTTTTTCCCTCCGCCCAGCGGTATTCAATCGCAACATTCTGACCCTCGACGTAGCCGGTTTCGCCCAGGCCCTGGCGGAAGAAATCCAGACGGCTCGCGAACAGAGGCGGCGATTCGCTGCTGAGAAAGCCGATCACCGGCATCGCCGTCTGCTGGGCGCGCGCTGCGAGTGGCCAGGCGATGGCCGCGCCACCGAGCGTGGTGAGGAATTTTCGGCGTCTCATGTCGCACGCGGGTCGAAGCGGAAGGCGAGGAGGAGGCGCGTCACGTCGGTGTCGTATTCGGGGGGCGGGGTGGTGCGGCCGGTGATCCAGTCGAAGAGGTCGGCGTCCGGGCATTCGAGCAGGGCCTCGTAGCGATCGAGCCTTCCCTCGTCGAAGGCGGCGAGATTCGCCTCGGCAAACGAGCCGAGGATCAGATCGGCTTCGCGCGTGCCGCGGTGCCACGAGCGGAAGAGGAGCCGCTTGCGGCGGATGTCGGGTGAAGCTGTCATCCGAAAGGACTCGTCGCAGACATGACAAAGCGCCCCTCGCCCGCCCGCTTCTCCGCTGCGGACCCCCGCTCCCCGCTGGCGGAGAGAGGGTTGGGGTGAGAGGCTGGTATGGTTACACCGATATAGACATCTTGCGCCGTAACGTCAGCGTTCTTCGCGGCCGATCGACGAAAGTAATGCGCCCCGCCCTTCTCGACAGGCTCTTCGCGCCGGTGACGGTGCTGCCCGGCGTCGGGCCGCGGCTCGGGCGCCTTATCGAGCGCGCCGCCGGCCCCGATGTCGTCGATCTCTTGTGGCACCTGCCGGTGGGAGTGGTCGACCGCCGTGCGGCGCCAAAACTCGGCGCACTGCATCCGCGCGACTGGCCCGCCGGCTCCGTCATCACCGTCACGGGAAGGGTCGAGCGCCATCAGCCCGGGATCGGGCGGCGGCCTTTTCGAGTGTTCGTCAGCGATGCCACCGGCGCCTTGATGCTCGTCTATTTCAGCGTGAAAGGCGACTACGTGCAGCGCCTCTTGCCGGTCGGCGCGGAGCGGTTGATCAGCGGCCAGATTGAATACTACGACGGCATGCCGCAGATCGCCCATCCGGAGTATGTCGTCCCGCTCGAACAGGCGGGCGATGTTAAGGCGATCGAGCCGGTTTACCCGTTGACCGCCGGGCTCTCCTCGCGGATCACGGCGAAGCGCGTCAAGGGGGCATTGGAGCGGGCGCCGGAATTGCCGGAATGGCTCGATCCGGCGTTGCAGGCGCGGCGCCGCTGGCCGGGTTGGAAGGCGGCGATCGCGGCCGTGCACGCGCCGCAGAGCGAGGCCG
>JBARKH010000228.1:0-2628 GCA_049801295.1 Allostellaceae bacterium
GGACGAGCCCGCCGGCCAAGAGTGCGACGGCGCGCTGGAGCGCGCGAGCGGGCGGGGCGGCCGATGTGAGAAGCAAGATCGCCCCGGTGGTCGCGATCGCGAGGCTGAAGCGCAGATCCGTGGCCGCGAAGAGCCCGATCGGGCGGCCCGACAACAGGCGGTTTGGCGCGACGCTGACAAATCCGGTGGTCAGGACCGAAAGAGCGGCCACCGCAAAGAGCACGGGGAGGACGTCATTGCGAGGAACGAAGCGACGAAGCAATCCCGATCCGGGTGCACTCACCCGATGGAGATTACTCCGCTGCGCTCGCAATGACGGCATGTCTACGGCAGGAAATGCCGCGATTTCAGATAATCCGATGCGACGGCGCCGGAATCTTCGCCGGCGACCGCGATCCGCGCGTTCAGCATTTGCAAGGTGGTCAGAGTCAGCGAGGCGAATACGGGATTGAGCGCCGCGGCAATCTCGGGGTGCTGGTCGAGCACCGCCTCGCGTACGACCGGGGCCGGGGCGTAGACGATTTGCGCGCCCTTGTCATCGCACAGCGCCGTGAGGCCGAGCGCGGCGAGTTCGCCATCGGTGCCGTAGGCCATCGCCGCATTGACTCCGGAGATGCCTTCGGCCGCGGCGCGCAATGTCGCCGCGGTGTTGCCGCCCGACAGGGTCAGGAGCTGGTCGGAGCGCAGTTGAAAGCCGTAGGTCGCCTCGAAGGCGGGAAGCGCGGCCGGGCTTTCGGCGAATTCGGCCGAGGCGGCGAGCTTGAACCGGCCGCCCGCCGCCAGATAGCGGGCGAGGTCAGCGAGGCACTCGCCCGGTGGGAGCCCCGGCAGATCGTTGCGGATCGCGATGACCCAGGTGTTGTTGGCGGGCGCCGGCGTGAGCCACACGAGATGGTTTTCGCCGCGATCGAGCCGCTTCACCGCGGCATAGCCCTGGTCGGCATTCTTCCAGGCCGGGTCGCTCTCCTCGTGGAAAAAGAGCGCGCCGTTGCCGGTGTATTCGGGATAGAGGTCGATCTGTCCGGCGAGGATCGCTGCACGCACGATGTTGGTCGGGCCGAGCTGGATCTTCTTCTCGACCGGGAGCCCTTTTGCTTCGAGCACCGCGGCGATCATGTGCCCGAGGAGCGCGCCTTCGGTATCGATCTTCGAGGCGACGACGATCGCCCCGGCCGCGCTCGCCCTGGCTGCGGGCAGCACGAGAATGGCAACCGCCAGCACGGCGGCGGACACGGCTTTTGCGATCGGCGGCAACAGCGCTCTCGTTCCCCCGGCGGCAATGGTGCCGTCGATACTGTGCCGGAAAGAACCGCTCGCTGTCGACCCGGGGAAAACCCACGCCGGATACCGCCCGCGAACGGGAAAACGCCGGGAGGATCATCAGAGGCAGTTCGGCGGAGAGTTCTCCTCGTTAGCTATACCGCCGCGGAACGCCGCTCTCCACCGCACGTGGTGGGGTAACGGCGCCGCCGGGATTGGGAGAGACTGTGTGCGCGGGGCTAGCC
This sequence comes from Allostellaceae bacterium, assembly GCA_049801295.1. GTDB lineage: Bacteria > Pseudomonadota > Alphaproteobacteria > ATCC43930 > CGMCC-115725 > DATARH01. The sequence continues at coordinate 1,506 of JBARKH010000228.1, forward strand.
GTGATGACCCTCGCCGCCATGACCGCCGCCATGACCGCCGCCACCGCCGCCGGCATGACCGCCACCGCCGCCGCCATGACCGCCGCCGCCGCCATGACCGCCACCGCCATGAGCTTCACCACCATGCGTGCTGAAGTGAGCCGCGCTGGCATGACCGCCACCGGCATGCGCTGCACCGGCATGCGCTACACCGGCATGTGCTCCACCGCCATGGGTGCTGGCGAAACCGGTGTGGCCGAAGGCGTGCCCACCCCGCATGGTCGCTGCGCCGCCGGTGCTGCCGACGCCGCTGGCGAAGCCGGCATGACCGATGGCGCCGCCGGGATGTTGCCAGTTGCCGCCGCCCCAGCCGGCGTGGCCGTAGGCGATTTGGCTATAGCCGCCGCCATTGATGAAGATGCCGCCGCCCGATCCCCAATTCATGCCATACCAACCCCAGAAGGCCGGTACGATCGGCCACGCCGGACCCCAGCCCCAGGCGACCCCGAACCCGATCGGGCCGATCCCGAAATAGCTGGGCGCGAAGTAGACCGGGGGATAGGCCGCCCATGGCCAGGTGCCATAGACCACGGCCGGGTTGTAATAGGGCGCATACACGGCGCGCGGGTTGGCCGACGCGATCACGATGTTGGACCCGTCGTTCCGACACACGATCTTGTCGTTCGATTTGAGGTTGCCGGCCTCCTGTGCCTGGTGGCGCAGGAACTGGATCTGCGCCATGACATCGCTCTGTTGATGGGTAAAGGCGACACCCAGCGAATTTGTCCATTCGAGATTTTTGTTGAGTAGCCTGACGATCGCGGGGAACGCCGTGATCGACTTGATGCTCGGGTCCCAATTCATCGGCTGCAGGGCTCTGACGAGTGCGTCGCCCGTGAGCGCGGCGTTGCGGCGATTGTCGAGCCAGCGCGCCGCCTCGACGATCTGCAACGGAAAGGTCGACGCCATCAGGATCTGCGACACCAGCTGATCGGGGTAAAGCGCGATCGGTGCCAGCATCTGATCGAGTTTCTGCTGGGTGTAGGTATCCGATTTTGTGTCGACAGCCGATGGTGCGACCGTGCCCGGAGGCGTCGGCGCGGCGTTCTCGGCGGTGGCTGGGCCCGCAGGCACGGCTGCGGTG
>JBARKH010000229.1:0-5396 GCA_049801295.1 Allostellaceae bacterium
CGGCGACCTCTCGTCGATCGGCTTGAACGGGCCGCTGCTTGCGCGGCTGCCTCAGGAGAGGTCGGGCCGCGCGGTGCGGAACGACGTCGCCTTTTCGAACGCGTCGGCGACCTGGAACACGTTCGCCTCGGCGAAGGGCTTGCCGACAAGCTGGATCGCGACCGGCAGCCCGCCGGCGCCAAACCCCGCGCATACCGTAATCGCCGGGTAGCCGGCGACGTTGAAGGGTATGGTAAAGCTCGGCGCGGCAAAGCTGTCCCAGGCCGGCACCTCGTCGATCTTCGGCGCTTCGGCGGTTTGCGAGGCGGTCAGCACAATGTCGAGCCCGGCCATCGCGGCCTTGAGCTCGGCGCGCAATTCGCGCCGCCGGCGCACCGCCTGGACATAATCGACCCCTGATACGAGGGCGCCGAGGTGAAGGCGGCGCTGCACCCGCTCGCTGAAGTCGCGGAGGCGGGTGCGCGCCCATTCCTCATAGGCCGCCGCGCGCTCGGTCATCGAGATCAGAGAGCCGCAGGCGCCCCAATCCTGCAGCGGCGACAATTGAACCTCGCGGATTTCCGCACCGAGCCCGCGAAAGGTGGCGATCGCCGCATCGATCCCGCGGCGGATGCCGTCAGTTACCTTGTAGTCGACCTCGTGAAAATGATGGATGACGCCGATCCTCATCCCCTTGATCCCAGAGCCGAGCCCCGCGGTGTAGTCAGGAACGGGCCGATCGGCGCTCGCCGGATCGCGCGGGTCGTGGCCGGCCAGCGCCTGCAGCATCAGCGCGCAATCCTCGGCCGTCCACGCCATCGGGCCGATATGATCGAGGCTGAAGGCGGCTGGGGCGACGCCGGCGCGGCTGACGAGGCCATAGGTCGGCTTGATCCCTGCGATCCCGCAGAGCGCCGCGGGGCCGCGAATGGAGCCGCCGGTGTCGGTGCCGATGCCGCCGAGGATGAGGCCAGCGGCGACGCCCGCCCCGGTGCCGCTGCTGCTGCCGGCGGTGAAGTGATTAGTATCCCACGGGTTGCGTGCCGGCGGTTTGGGCAGATCGAACGAGGGGCCGCCATCGGCGAATTCATGCGTCTGTGTCTTGCCGATCAAAACGGTGCCGGCGGCGGCGAGGAGCTCAGCGCAGGTCGCGTCGCTGTCGGGGATGTTGTCCTGCAGGATTTTCGAGCCGCAGGTTGTCGGGATCCCCTTGGTGTCAACGATGTCCTTGAGGCCGATCGGGATGCCGTGGAGGGGGCCTTTCGGGCCGCCGGCCATGATCGCTGCCTCGGCGAGGCGCGCCTCGGCGAGCGCCTGCCCCTCGGTCAGGTGGACAAAGGCGTGCAGCTTTCCGTCGAGTGCGTGGACGCGGTCGAGGCAGGCTCGGGTCAGCTCGACCGGGGATAGCTGCCGGGCGGCTATCAGCCGCGCCGCCTCGGCGATCGTCGGGATGGCGCCGGTCATGCCAGGTCGTCCTCGGTGAAGTTGTAGACATGCGCGAGCTCGGCCATCCGGCCACGCGGCTTGCGCACGCGCTCGATCATCTTTGCGAGGCTGGGATAGACCCGCTTCAGCTCGGCCTTCTCCGCATCGGTCAAGTCGAGGCCGGCGCGAGCGAGCAGGAAGTCGAGCGCCTCGTTTGCGATTTCGGCTGGCATGATCGGATCTCCCCTAGCGGCGGTCTGCGTCGGGTAACGCGCCTACAATAACGCCTGACCCAAGCCCGCGGCCAGCGTCGTCATATCGCTCAGCCCTTTGTGGCGTCGAGCGTCGGCAGCCGGAAGCGGTCGGCCGGATCGTCCCAGCCCTTCCAACGGGGCGCCCGCTTTTCGGCAAAGGCGGCGCGCGACTCCATCAGGTCGCTCCTGGCGCCGTGTTCGTGGAGCGCGGCCGCGAGGCGCTGCTGTTCCGGTGTCGCCGAGGGTCGCATCTGGCGCATCATGTGCACCGTGTTGACGCGGGAGGCCGGCGGCAGGGTCAGCAGATGTTCGGCCATGGCAAGGGCGCTCGGGATAAGCTGATCGGGTGCGACCAGGCGGTTTACGAACCCGACCTCGTAAAAACGCTCGGCTGTGAAGCGAAAGCCGAGCGCCATCTCCATCGCGATCGGGTAGGGCAGATTGGCGACGTGCCCATGATTGTAGCCGCCGAGGAGCCAGCGCTTGGCTTCCGAGACCTCAAAGATGGCGCCGTGCGCGGCGACGCGTAGATCGCAGCGTTCGACCAGCATGAAGCCGCCGCCCATCGCAAAGCCGTTGACCGCCGCGATCACCGGCTTTTCGAGCGCGCCCGACATGAACGGATCTTCGAGCGCCGGTCGTCGCCCGCCCGGGGTGCCGGAAGCGAGCGATTCCTTCATGTCTTCGCCGGCGCAGAACCCCCGTCCCGAGCCGGTGAAGATCGCCACCTCGAAGCGGTCGCTGCGGCGGAATTCAGTCCAGATTTCGGCGAGGCGCGCGCGCATTTCATGGTTGAGCGCGTTCAACCGTTCGGGCCGGTTCATCCGCACAACGAGAATCTGTCCGTGCTCTTCGGCCTCGACGACGTCCATGGGTTTTCTCCAAATTCTTGGCTGCGCGGCTCCGAAGAAGCTACCATCCCCGCCGTGCCGATCAAACAGCGCCGGCCCCGCAGCCAGTAACGCCGGGTCGCCGGCGGATCGGGCCTCATCCGAAAAGTTGGACGAGAAGGCGAGGGGCCATGGAAGTGCCTGCCGGCGAACTGGTGTGGTTGGCGGCGGCGGTGCTGGCCGTGGGGGTTCTCACCGGAATTCTCGCCGGCCTTTTCGGGGTTGGCGGCGGTGGGGTCATCGTTCCGGTGCTGTTCGAGGTGTTCGGCCTGCTCGGCGTGCCGGAAGAGGTGCGCATGCAGCTGTGCATCGGCACTTCGCTCGCGATCATCCTACCGACGACGCTGCGCTCCTACCGGGCGCACCGCGTGCGCGGGTTGGTGATCCCCCATGTCATCCAATCCTGGACCGTACCGGCGGTTGCCGGGGTCGCGGTCGGCTCACTCGCCGCCGCTTTTGCCCCCGCCGGATTGTTTAGAGGGGCGTTCGCGCTGATCGTCGGAATCATCGCCGCCAAGCTCTTGATCGGGCGCGAGAGCTGGGTGGTGGCGAGCGAGCTGCCGGGCCGCGCACTGATGCGCCTTTACGGCTTCGGCGTCGGGCTCGCCTCGGCGCTGATGGGGATCAGCGGCGGGTCGCTGGTCGCGATGATCCTGACGCTTTACGGCAAGCCGATCCATAATTCGGTGGCAACCTCGGCCGGCCTCGGCGTGCCGATCACGATCGCCGGCACGCTCGGCTATTGCCTGGCGGGTCTGCCGCATCAAGCTCTGCTGCCGCCCTTGTCGGTCGGCTTCGTCTCGGTGATCGGGGTCGCGATGATCGCGCCGGTCTCGAGCTATGTCGCGCCCATTGGCGCCCGTCTCGCCCACGCACTGCCGCGGCGCTGGCTCGAGATCGCCTTTGGGCTCTTTCTCTTGCTCGTCGCCGCGCGCTTCCTCGCCAGCCTCGTCTGAGCGCGATCAGTTCAGCTTCGATTTGAGCTGCTGGAGGATCGCGGCGGCCTGATGGCGGGCAGTTCCTTCGGGCGCCCGGATGATGAACTCTTCGAGCGCATTGGCCCCGGCCTTCATGTTGCCGAGCCGGGCGTTAAGGAGGCCCGCCTCGTGCCACAGCCCCGGGAGATCGGGCGCCAGGAGCAGCATCGTCTCGACGACGCGCAGCGCCTGCTCGTGCCTTCCGGCCTGCAGCAGGCGCGATTTCACATTGTTCTGCAGGCGCAGCAGCACATCGCGGTCGGCGACCGGTGCGTAATGCTCGGGCGCCAGCTCGACCTCCTGGCCGGCCATCGCCTTCAACAGTTCGCGCAAAGTCACCGCGTCGCACACCCGGCCGCCGTGGAACGGGTCGAGGATCAGGCGCTCGGCGCCTTCGGTCAGCCGCACCAGGAAATGCCCGGGAAAGCCGAGGCCGACGCTGTCCCACCCCTGCGCCCGCGCGGCGTGCAGGTAGAGGATGCCAAGCGCCACCGGCAGGCCTTTGCGGCGATCGACGACCCGCATCAGATTGGCGTTCTGCAGGTCGTCATAGGTCAGTTCGTCGCCGCTATAGCCGTATTTCAAGAGAATGATCTCGTTGAGCGCCAGGGCGCGCGCGGAGAGGTTGCCAGCCGCGCCGCTGTGCCGGCCGACATCGCGGGCGATCGTCTCCAGGTGCTGGCGATAGCGAACGAGGCTGATGCGCGGCCGCTCATAAGAGGCAAGTGCGAGCGCCGCCTCGCCGATCGGCAGGATCGGCGAGTCAAGCGCGGCCAGGTCGCGCAGATAGCGCGCGCATTCTTCCGGATCGAAGGCGTCGGGCAGTTCGCTCATCTCAAGGGCGGGACATTACAGCTTCTGCACCTCGATGCCACCCTGCGGCGCCGCGCTCGGACCGACCGGTCCCGGATTTCCCGACATGGCGGGCGGCGGCATCGCCGCGACCGGCGCGCCGCCGCGGATCTCGACATAGGAGACGACCCGGCGCACGCCCGGGACATAGCGCGCGATCTGGTTGGCTCGGTCAAGTTCGGCCTGCGAGCGGGCCGAGCCGATCAGGAATACCGATCCGTTGGTCGTATCGATCGTATAGTTGATCGACCGGACATCGGGATCGAGGACCAGCTGCGAGCGCAACTGGGTGGTGATTCTGGTGTCGTTGGCGTCGTCCCACACCCCTTCGGCCGGGGCCACCTCGATCTCGTTGTAAAGTGCGCGGACGCCGGGAATCTTGCCGGCGACCTGCTCGGCGGAGGCTCTTGTCGCTTGAGCAGGCACCCGTCCGGTCAACAGCACGCGACCATCGTAGACGGTCGCGTTGATCCCGCCATCGACCTCCAACTGGGCTTGCATCAGTTCCCGCTCGATATTGGTCTTGATCGTGAAATCATTGGCCGAGCCGTTGACGCCGCGTTCCTGCGCCGCGGCGTAGCCGCCCCCGGCGGCAATCCCCAGGCCGCCGACGACGAGCGCTCCAACGCAGCCGCCGAGTACCAATGGGAGCGCGATCGCCAATGCAGTCACGCGGGCCAGCACTGAAATGGAGTGAAGCCGTGCCATGATCCCCCCAGGGCAACAGTGTCGCCGCATTGTCGGATTTTCGCGGAACCGCGCCAAGAGTGGGGATGGGCCGCGGGCGCCTCACTCCTGGCCGATCGGCGCCCCCGGTTCGGCCGCGCCGCTCTCTATCGGCGAAGCGTCCACACCATCAAAGGCTTGGGATTGCATATCGGTGGGGCCGGACGGCCCCTTCCTTCAGCTCTCGATGCGCCAGGCGTCCGGCAGATGCCGCGGCGGGCGCGGCGGCGCGACCAGCATCACGTCGAATCGCAGCGCCAGTTCGGCCAGATCCGGCCGCGTCGCCAGAAAGG
>JBARKH010000230.1:0-13656 GCA_049801295.1 Allostellaceae bacterium
GGGCCGCCTCCTCCTTCACCGCCGAGGACGCGGCGATGCTGGCGATCGTGAAGTCGCGCCGCTGGATAACCGGGCGCGCGCCGGCCGGCATCTCGACCGCGCCGCTATGGATGCTGTCGCCGATGTCGAGCCCGTCGAGATCGACGACGATTTGCTCGGGGATGTTGTCGACCGAGCAGATCATCTCGATGCCGTGGCGCACCACGTTGAGGATCCCGCCGCGGCGCAGGCCGATCGAGCGCTCGTGATTGATGAAGTGGACGGGAACCGTGACGGTCACCCGCGCGCCCGCCGCGACCCGCATGAAATCGACATGCAGCGCCGCATCGCTGATCGGGTGGTACTGGACGTCGCGCGGCAAGGTTCGGTGAGTCGTCCCACCGACGTTGACATCGATTAGCGTGGCGAAGAACCCGGGCCTCGCGACCGCCTGCGCCAGCGCGCGCGGTTCGAGGCTGATCAGCACCGGCTCCTGGTTGTCGCCGTAGACGATCCCGGGAACGCGCCCGCCGCGCCGGGTTGCCCTTGCCGCGCCCTTGCCGGCCTGCGGGCGCGGCTCGGCAGTGAGGCTGATGATCTCGGGCATGGAATTCCTGCTCCTCTATCGCAAAGCCAGTCTATCGCAAAGCTGGGCGGGCGGCGCGGAGGCGCCGGATTCGCCCTCCGCTGGCGCTTTCCTCAATCGAATAGGCTCGAAACCGACCGTTCCTCGCTGATGCGCAGGATCGCCTCGGCGATCAACGGGGCAATCGTCAGCTGCTGAATGTTGTGCGACAGCCGCACCGCCTCGGTCGCGACGATGCTGTCGGTCAGCACCAGCTTCTTGATCGGCGAAGCGGCAACCCGCGCCACCGCACCGCCCGACAAGACCCCATGGGTGACATAGGAATAAACACCTTCGGCGCCGTTGTCGACCAGCGCCCGGGCGGCGTTGCACAGCGTGCCGGCGCTGTCGACGATGTCGTCGACGAGGATGCAGCGGCGGCCGGCCACATCGCCGATGATGTTCATGACTTCGGACACCCCGGCGCGCTCGCGGCGCTTGTCGATGATCGCCAGATCGGCATCGACCCGCCGCGCGATTTGGCGGGCGCGAAAGACGCCCCCGACATCGGGCGACACGATGACGAGGTCGCTCGATGCATGATTTTCCTTGATGTCCTTCACCAGAACGGGCTCGGCGTAGAGATTGTCGGTCGGGATGTCGAAGAAGCCTTGGATCTGTCCGGCATGGAGATCCAATGTCAGCACCCGGTCGGCGCCGGCCCGGGTGATCAGATTGGCGACAAGCTTGGCCGAAATCGGCGTGCGCGACCCGGTTTTGCGGTCTTGCCGGGCATACCCGTAATAGGGAATGACGGCCGTCACCCGCCGCGCCGAGGCCCGCTTCAGCGCGTCAAGCGTGACCAGGAGCTCCATCAGATGGTCGTTCGCCGGGTAGGACGTCGATTGGACGATAAAGACATCCTCGCCGCGCACGTTCTCGTGGATCTCGACGAAAATCTCCATATCGGAAAACCGCCGCACGCTGGCGCTGGTGAGCGGCTGACCGAGATAGGTAGAGATTGCCTCGGCGAGAGGGCGATTGCTGTTGCAGCTCAGAATTTTCATCGGCCGAGAGGCAAAAGCGGCGGCCTCGGGCCCGATCCCGGAGCGGCACGCGCGGGTCCTTGTAGCAAACCCGCGCCTCCGAAGCAATCCAGGCCCGCCAGAGAGGGCAGCCTCATCCGGGATCCATTGCCGCGGCCGACCGGGTTAGAGGGCCGAACTCGAGCGACTCGACCAAAGGTCAGAAGCTGCGGAATGCCGCTTGGACGGTCCCAACATCGCTGGTCGTCAGCAGCATCAGCGCGAGGAGGATGCGGGCCTTTTGCGGGCTCAAATCCTCACCGGCGACGATGCCCGTTTCACGCAATCGGCGGCGCGGCGCGATCCGGCCGGTGGCGCGGCTGCATTGCACAACCACGATCCCCGAATTCGCCGCCTCGAGGAAGGCGGCCTGCTGCGCCGGGCTCGGCGTGCCGGGCGCGAAGCCGGCCGAGACGAGGCCCTTTGCCCCGGCCTTGACCGCCGCCTCGACCAGATCGCCGTCGGCCCCGGCATAGGAATAGATGATGTCGACCCGCGGCAATGCCGTGATCTCCGCAGCCGCGAACGGGGTATCGGGCATGTGCGCCTTCAGGGGCGCGCGGTAGAAATGCGGGCCGTCGCCATCGACATGGCCGAGCGGGCCGTAATCGAGCGAGCGGAAGGTCTGCACCCGATAGGTCGAGGTCTTGACGACGTCGCGTGCCGGATGGATCTCGTTGTTGAGAACGACGAGCACACCGAGGCTGCGTGCCTCGGGGCAGCCAGCGACCTGCAGTGCATTGACGAGATTGGTCCCGGCATCGGTGCCGAGCGCGCTCGCCGGGCGCTGCGCCCCGACCAGCACGACGGGCTGCGTGACGCCGAGCGTCAGGTTGAGGAAGAACGCGGTCTCCTCCAAGGTCGCCGTGCCGTGCGGGATAACGAAACCGGCGATTCCCGGGTCCTCCTTCGCGAGGCGGTGGACCAGCGCGCGCAGTTCGAGCCAGTCCGCCGGGCCGATCGCGGTCGAACCGACCTGGCGGAAGGTGACCGGCACCGGATCGGCGACGAGGCGAGTTTCGGGGAAGCGGTCGAGGAGCGCCTCGCAAGACAGCTTCTGTCCGAAATCCGGGTAGTCGAGCACGTCCATGCTGGAGGCCCCGAGCGAGGAGATCGTGCCGCCGGTGCCGATGACGGCGATGCGCGGGAGCGAGGTGGTCATCAGCCGTGTTCCGTCCTGGCCAGAAGAAAGACGTCATGACCCGGCTTGACCCGGTCATCCACGGGCGGTGACGGTATCAAGACATGGATGGCGGGAACAAGTCCGGCCATGACGGGCGGAGGCTACGACAGCCAGCGCTTGCGCCGGCGGTAGTTCTTGGTGTCGCGGTAGGATTTGCGGGCGCCGGCCTCGTTGAGCCCGAGATAGAATTCCTTGATGTCGGAATTCTCGCGCAGGCTGTCGGCCGGGCCTTCCAAGACGATGCGGCCGTTTTCCATGACATAGCCGTGGTCGGCGATGTCGAGCGCCAAGGCCGCGTTCTGCTCGACGAGGAGCACCGTCAGTTGCCGCTCCTCCTTGAGCCGGCGAATAACGCCGAAGATTTCCTCGATCACCATCGGCGCCAGACCGAGCGAAGGCTCGTCCAAGAGGATCACCTTGGGGTCGCACATCAGCGCGCGGCCGATCACCAGCATCTGCTGCTCGCCGCCGGAGAGATATCCGGCCCGCTGGTGGCGGCGTTCCTTCAGCACCGGAAAACTGTCGTAGACCTGGTCGATCGACGCGCGCACCTCGGCGAGGTTGCCGCGGCTATGCGCGCCGGCGATCAGGTTTTCCTCCGCCGTCAGGTTCTCGAAGACGCGCCTGCCCTCAAAAACCTGGGCCACCCCGCGCTTCACGACATCGAACGGCAAGAGCCGGTCGAGCCGTTCGCCGTCCAACTCGACGCTACCCTTGGTCACTTCGCCCCGTTCGGTGCGCAGCAGCCCCGAGATCGCTTTGAGGGTCGTCGTCTTGCCGGCGCCGTTGGCGCCGAGGAGGGTGGTGATATGGCCCTCCTCGGCATTCAACGAGACGCCCTTCAGCACCAGAATGACGCCGTCATAGACGACTTCGATGTTGTTGAGCGCCAGCATCGGCGTGATCTCAGATGGCGATTGGGTTGCCGATTTCAGCTATTCGACCGCTGCAACCGCCTTCATCACGACGTCGCGATCGGGGTGGATCCAATCCGTCGCCTTGACGAACTTGCCGCCTTTGACCTGAAAGACCTGCACCCAGCCGCCGCCTTCGTGATCGGCCGGGGTGATCTCAAGCGGCGGCACCAGCCCGCCGAGCGTAAATCCCTTGATCGCCTCGAAGCCTTTCTTGACGTCATCGCCGGTCGGCTGCTTGCCGCCGTTCAATTTGATCGCGTTTTTGAGCGCTTCGACTTGAACCGCCGCCTGGAACAGCCCGCGATTGTAGATCACGGTGTTGTCCATCTCCTTGGGCGGCTGCTTGCCGTCCTTTTTGTACATCTCCTTGATTTCCTGACGGATCGGATAGTCGTCGCCGGCGCCGGCGAACTGCATCGTGTTGTAGCCCTCGGCAACCGCCCAGCCGCCCGCCGCCTTAATGTCGTCCTCGGCCGAGGCCCAAACGAGCCCGAGCACGTTCGACAGCGGGTATCCGGCGCGCTTGTACTCTTTGATCGCCACGGAGGGCGAGCGCCCAAACAGATGATCGATAATGAAATCGGGGTGGTAGCGCTGCGTGATGTCGAGGATCTGCGCCCCCATTTCGACCCCCGGCGGCGGCACCGCAAAGGTGCGCATCTCGAAGCCTTCCCTCTTCTGCAGGTCTTCGATGACCGGAAGCGGTTCCTTGCCGGCGGGGTTGTCATAATAGACGTAGGCGATCTTTTTGCCCTTCAGGCTGCCGCCCAATTTCTCCTTGGCAAACTCGATCGCGGCGGCGCCTTGCGAGAAATAGGTGGCGGCGATCGGAAACAGATAGGGGTAGCGCTTGCCGTCCGCCGATGCGGCGATGCCAAAGCCGGGTGAGGTTGTCGGAAGCTTGTCCTTTTCGAGCCGCTCGTTGAGGGCGTGGGTCTGCGGCGTGCCGTAGAGCGACATGATCACGGCGCCTTGCTGCTTCTGCTGCTCGTAGGCCTCGACGGCTGGCGGCACCTTGTACGAGGTGTCGATCTCGGGCGCGTCAATCGTAAAGCCGTCGACCAGATGCTGGGCATTGGCGTAGCTGAAATAGTCGTGCATCGCCGGGCACAGCACGGTACCGACGATCTGCGTCGGTCCGGTGCGGTCGCATTGCACCCCGATCACGATCTTCTTCTCCTGCGCGGCCGCCGTCCCGGCGAGGCCCAGCCCGGTTGCCGCGCCCACCATGAGCGCCAGCGCCGTCGTCGATTTGCGCGTCATCTCGTCCTCCCTTTGTTGTACCTAGCTAGTATGAAAACGGCCAAACTCGGTAGTAGCTGCGGATGTTCCGCCACAATCGGGCCAGGCCGTCCGGCTCCACGATCAAGAAAAAGATAATCAGCCCGCCGAAAATCACCAGCCGCAGATTGGGCACGAGGTTGGCGAGGTTCGCCTGTGAGAGAAACAGCCCGCCGCCGGCATCGAGCCCCCAGCGGGTCACAATCGGCAACAGGGTGACGAAGATGGCGCCAAAGATCGAGCCGAGCACCGAGCCGAGGCCGCCGATGATCACCATCGCCAGGTAATCGATCGAGACGTCGAGCTGGAACTGCTCGTAATTGGCAATCCCCAGATAATAGCTTTCCAGCGCGCCGGCCACCCCGGCATAGAACGACGAGATCGCAAACGCATAGAGTTTGTAGCGGAAGATGTTGATGCCGGTGATCTCGGCGGCGATGTCCTGATCGCGGATCGCGATAAAGGCACGGCCGATGCGGCTGCGCACGAGGTTCAAGGTGCCGACGATTGCCAGCACCACGAAGAACATCAGGAAGAGATAGATGCCGGTCTCGGAGGTGAGCGGGTGGCCGAACAAGGACGGGCGATGGATCTCGATCGAGGCTTGTACGCCCCCCGAGATCCACTCGACGTGATTGATCGTCCACTCGATGATCAGCTGAGCGGCGAGGGTCGCGATCGCCAGGTAAATCCCCCTGATGCGCAATGACGGAATGCCGACGACGATGCCGATCAGAGCCGCCATCAACCCACCCGCCGGGATCGTGATCCAGAACGGCATATCGAGGCGCACGATCAGATTGGCCGCGGTGTACGCGCCCACCGACATGAAAGCACCCTGCCCGATCGAGATCTGCCCGGTATAGCCGACCAGGATGTTGAGGCCGAGCGCGCCGACAATCGCGACCAGGACCAGATTGAGGATCGAGAGGTAATAAACGCCGAGCGTCAGCGGTGCGATGACGATGAACAGCCCGGCGAGCGCAGCCACCGCCCATTTGGCGATCGGCAGCGGGTAGAGCGCCATATCGGCGGCATAGCTCGTCTTGAAGACGCCGGCTTCGCGGTGAAACATCGGTTCTCTCGCTCCGCGGCCGCTACACGCGCTCGATCCGGCGCCGGCCGAAAATCCCCTCGGGGCGGATCATCAGCACCAGGATCATCAAGACGTAGGGGGCGAAATCCTTGGTCCCGCCGCCCACGATCGGGTCGAAATAGCCGGCCGCGAAATTTTCGACGATGCCGACGATGAGGCCGCCGACGACCGCGCCGACGATCGAGTCGAGCCCCCCCAGGATCACCACCGGGAACACTTTGAGGCCGACCAGCGCGAGCTGGTTGTCGATGCCCAGCATCGCGCCCCACACCACCCCGCCCAGCGCCGACACCATTCCGGCCATCGCCCAGGCGAAAGCGAAATAACGCCGCACATTGATGCCCATCGCCATCGCCACCTGCTGGCTGTCGGCGACCGCGCGCATCGCGATCCCGATGCGGCTCTTGAGGAAAAACCAGGTGAAGCCGGCGAGGAAGACGAGGCTCACCCCGGCGCCGACCACTTGCACCGGCGGCAGCATGACCGGGCCGAGATACAGCGGCTCGTCCCCGACCGGCATCACGATCGCGCGGGTGCCAGCACCGAACATCAGCACGGCCGCGCCGCGCAACACCGCCGCCAGCCCGATCGTCGCCATCACGACGGCGATCACCGGACGGCCGATCAGCGGGCGCAGCACCACCCGTTCGAGGCCGAAACCGAGCGCCACCATGCCAAGGATCGCGAGCAACGCCGATATCCAGAACGAAAATCCGGCAATCGCGGCCGCTCCGGCCGCGATAAAGCCGGCGAACATGACAAATTCGCCCTGGGCGAAATTGATGGCGTCAGTGGCCTTGTAGATCAGCACGAACCCGAGCGCGATCAGCGCATACATCAGCCCGATCATGATGCCGTTGGTCAGCAGCACCAGCGTGAACTGCCATTCGAAATCAGGCATCAACGACGCTCCGCCGAAGGCCCCTCACTCGGCCGGCACCGCAACGCGTGCCGCCGCCGGGGGCATCGCCTCGGCTGTCAGCACGGGCTCCTCGACATCGCCGATCGCCAGCGTCGAGCGCAACATTGTCTTGCGTCCGTCCTCATAGGTGATCTCGGTATTGAGCTCGACATCGGCGGCGCCGCGGTAGAATGCATCGACGACCGCGGCGTATTTCTCCGTGACAAAACGGCGGCGGATCTTGCGAGTGCGGGTGATCTCGTCGTCGTCGGCGTCGAATTCCTTGTTGAGGACGAGGAACCGGCGCAGCCGGATCGGCTCCGGCAGGGCGGCGTTGCACTTCCGGATCTCGTCGCGGATGAGATCGCGCACCTCCGACCGAGCGCTCAAATCCTGGAATGAGGTGTAGGCGAGGTTGCGCCGTTCCGCCCAATTGCCGACCGTCGTGACGTCGATCGCGATGATCGCCGCGACAAACGGCCGGTTGTCGCCGCCGAACACAACCGCCTCGCCGATATAGGGGCTGAATTTGAGCTTGTTTTCGAGGAATTGCGGGGCGAGCGCCGTGCCGTCGGCGAGCTTGCCGACATCCTTCGCGCGGTCGACGATGACGAGGTGGCCGCGCCGGTCGATAAACCCGGCGTCGCCGGTCCGCAGCCAGCCCTCTTCGGTGACCGCTTCGCTGCTCGCCTCGGGCTGCTTGTAATAGCCCTGGAAGAGCCCCTCCGAGCGGACCAGCACCTCGCCGGTCTCGTCGATCCGCGCTTCCATCCCGGCGAGGAGCCGCCCGACCGTATCGGGATCGACTTCGCCGTCGGGCTGCACCGAGCACAGGCCGGATAATTCGGTGGCCCCATAGACCTGCTTCAGATTGACCCCGACCGCGCGGAAAAAGCGGAAGGTCTCGGCGCCGAGCGGCGCACCCCCGGTATAGACGAGGCGCGCGCGCCGGAGGCCGAGCTGATCGCGCAGCGGGCCGTACACCAAAACCTCGCCGACCCCGCGCAGGAGCCGCAGACCGAGTGGCACCGGCCGCCCTTCGAGGATGCAGAGCTGGGCCCGTTCGGCGACCCGATGGAAAAACCCGAAGATATGGCGCTTGAGCGGCGTCGCGTCGGCGGCCCGGACCATGATCGCGGTCAGCGCGTTTTCCCAATAGCGCGGCGGTGCCAGGGCGATCGTCGGGCCGAGCTCGCGCACGTCGCGCTGCAAGGTTTCCGGCTTTTCGGGAAAGCTGACCGTGAACCCGACCCACAAATGCAGAGCAAGCGAAATCAGCGAGTTACCGACCCAGGCCATCGGCAGATAGGCGAGATGCTCATCATCGGCGCGAACCCCCTCGGCCTCGGCCAGCGCCGCGGCGGGGCTCAAGAGGTTGGCGTGGCTCAGCATCACCCCCTTGGGCCGCGAGGTGGTGCCGGAGGTATAGGAGAAGACGCTCAGATCGTCGGGCTTGCCGGCCGCGATCGCGGCGTCGAGATGACCCGGATGCGAAGCGGCGAACACCCGTCCCTCCGCCGCGACCGTCTCGAAGGCCCTGAGGATCGGGTCGTCGTAATTGCGCAGGCCGCGCGGGTCGTCATAGACGATCAGTTTCAGATGCGGCAGCCGGTCCTTCAACGACAGGATCTTGTCGACCTGTTCCTGGTTCTCGGCGACGACGACCGAAGTCTCGGCGTGATCGAGCACATAAGCGAGCTCGGCGGCGATTGCGTCCTGATAAACCGGAACGGCGATGCCGCCGAGGCTCTGCGCCGCGAGCTGCGCGAAATAGAGGCGCGGACGGTTTTCGCCGATGACCGACAGCTTGTCGCCCGGCCCGAAGCCCTCGGCGGCGAGGCCGGAGGCGAAATCGCGGACCTCCGCCCAGTAGCGCCGCCAGCTATAGGATTGCCAGATGCCGAGGTCCTTCTCCCGCAACGCCGGCCGATCGGGCGTGCGCTCGGCGTTGCGGCGCAACAGTTGCGGCAGGGTGACGTCGATCTTCATGCCGCCCACTCCTGCTCGTGATGACCGCCGAGATAGGCGTGGATGACCGCCGGGTCGCGCTGGACTTCGACCGGACTCCCCTCGGCGATCTTGCGGCCGCGATCGAGGACGGTGACCCTGTCGGAAATATCCATCACCACCGCCATGTCATGCTCGATGAGGATGACCGTCGTCCCCCATTGCTCGTTCACATCGATGATATAGCGCGCCATGTCCTCTTTTTCTTCCTGGTTCATCCCGCCCATCGGCTCGTCGAGGAGGAGGAGCGTCGGGTCGAGCGCCAAGGCGCGCGCCAGCTCGACCCGCTTGCGGAGGCCATAGGCCAAGGCGCTCGTCTGCTGCTTCCTCAGATCCTGCAATTCGAGAAAGTCGATGAGCTCCTCGGCCCGGGCGCGGTGCGCCACCTCTTCCTTTTGCGCCAGACCCCAGTAAACAAAGGACGACAGGATGCCCGCCTTCATCCGCACATGACGGCCGAGCATGATGTTGTCGAGCACCGTCATGCCGCCGAAGAGGGCAATGTTCTGAAAGGTGCGGGCGATGCCCATGTGGGCGATCTCGGCGGGCCGGGCGCGGGTGATGTCGCGGCCCTCGAAGGTGATGGAACCGGTATCGGGCCGGTAAAACCCGCTGATCATATTGAGGAGCGAGGTTTTTCCGGCGCCGTTGGGACCGATGATCGAGGCGATCGCACCGCGTTTGACCGCGATCGACACCTCTTCGACCGCGCGCACGCCGCCAAACCGCTTCGACACCGCGGCGGCGGTGAGCAATACGTCATCGGCCGAATCCGCCGCTTGCGGGCTGGCGCCAAGGTTCATGCTACGCGCGTCCATTCTCCCCGGCCGGCGTTCATGCGCCGACGTTATGGCAGGCATGATGCTGACGCGACCGGGAGAATGCAACCACTCGCGTAGCGAATGCGCCGCGGTACGCCGGGCAATGCTGGCGATCTAACCTAAAGAGACCCGCGGTTGCGATGAGCCGAGCGACGAGGCGATTTCGGCCGGATGACACACCGGCGGAATGAAATTGCTTCGCTCCGCTCGCGACGACAGCGGAACGGTGTCGCAACGCTTGCCGGCAGCCCCCGCGTCATGAAACGATCACGGCGGCTCGGTAATGGGAACTCGCGGTGGATAGCGCGCCCGCGCAAAACAGCGTGCCGGTGATCGTGTTGACCGGCTTTCTCGGCAGCGGCAAAACGACGCTGCTGCGCCGCGCCCTGACCGCGCCGGAATTTTCCGATACGGCGGTCGTCATCAACGAGATCGGCGAGATTGCGATCGATCACTTCCTCGTCGATTTCGTCGAGGGCGAGGTGCTCGAACTTCCCGGCGGCTGCTTGTGCTGCGCGGTCCGCAAGGATCTGGCCGAGACCCTGCGCGGCCTCATCGAGCGGCGCGACGCGGGGGACATTCGTTCGTTTCGCCGGATCGTCATCGAAACTTCGGGGCTCGCCGATCCGGCGCCCATTCTCTTCACCCTCGGCGCCGATCCGATGCTCGACCAGCGCTTGCGCCTCGGCCGGGTGGTGACGCTGGTCGATGCGGTGACGGGTGCGGCGACGCTCGAGCGCTTTGCCGAGGCGGCGCGGCAGGCCGCGGTCGCCGACGCCCTCGTCATCTCGAAGACCGATCTGGCGCCGTTCAGCGACGCCCTCGCCGCCCGCCTCACTGCGCTCAACCCGGGCGCCGAGCGCATCTCCGGCGCCGCGGCGGCCGATCCGGCGGCAGTGCTGTTCGCTGCCTCTCGTGCCCCCCACCCCAACCCTCCTCCGCCTGCGGGGGAGGGAGCCGCTGTAGCGCCGAACAACCCTCCCCTGCTTGCGGGGGAGGGAGGGGCCCGCGGCGAAGCCGTGGGAAGGTGGGGGCCCGAGGCGGCGCATTCGCACGGCATCGCCGCCTTTACGATCGTCCTCGACGGCGCGGTCAGCCGCCTCGATTTTGCCCGCGCGCTCGGCCGCCTGGCGCAGGACCGCGGCAACGATCTCTTGCGCGTCAAGGGCATCTTGCGCTTTGCCGACCGCCCCGACCATCCGGCCATCGTCCAGGCGGCGCAGCATGCGATGTTCGCGCCCGAATGGCTCGACGAGTGGCCGGACGACGACCATCGCAGCCGGCTGGTCTTTGTCGTCCACGACATTGCCGCGGCGGAACTCCTCGACCGCTTCGCCTTTGCCGCACCGCATATCCTTGGACCACGGCCCTCTGTGCCGCATGCGATCCACGCGCCGACACTCGAAGAACGGAGGCTCTGATGCTCGACATCGTCGTATCCGGCGGCCTGGCCGTCCTGCCCTCGGGGCCGGAGGTGGCCGATATCGGCATTGCGGGCGAGCATATCGCCGCGATCGGCGCTCCCGGCAGCCTCGCCGCGCTCGGCGCCGGACGGGTCGTCGACGCCTCGGGGCAGATCGTCATCCCAGGCGGCATCGACCCCCATGTTCATTGCAACTGGCCGCTGCCGATGCCGGGGGTCGCCGAGCCGCACCTGACCGAGCCCGCCTCGCGGGTGAGCCAAGCCGGATTGTTCGGCGGCACCACGACGACGATCGATTTCGCCGCGGTCGAGGCCGGCATGACCGTGCATCAGGCGATCGAGCGGCGCCAGCGCCAATGGGCGGGCCAATGCTATGGCGACTACGCGTTCCACACGATGCTCTTGGGCAAGATCGCGCCGGAGACCCTCGGGCAAGTGGCCGAGGCGGTGCAGGCCGGCCATTCGAGCGTCAAGATGTTCACCACCGACATCACCCCGTCCCGCCGGGGCCGCATGGTCGACCATGGCGACATCTGGGAGGTGCTGAAGGTCTTGGCGAAGGAGGGCGGCATCGCCGCGATCCACGCCGAGGACAACGACATCGTCATGCACATGTACGAAAAGCTGTTCCGCGAGGACCGCACCGGGTTTGAGAACATGGCCGAGGTGCACAACACCTTGAGCGAGGATCTGTCGTTCAACCGGGTGATCCGGCTCGCCGCCAACATCGAGGGCGCGGCCTTATATATGATGCACACCTCGGCGGCGACCGGCGTGCGGGCGATCGCGGCGGCCCGCGCCAAGGGCGTGCCGATCTATGGCGAAACCCTGCACCAGTACCTGATGTACACGGCCGAAGACTACAAACGGCCGAACGGCCAGATCTATCACACCTATCCGTCCCTCAAATACCAGGAGGACCACGACGCCCTATGGGCGGCGACCGATCATGGCGCGATCCAGACCGTGGCGACCGACGAGATCTGCTGCCCGTTGCGCCTCAAATTGCAGGGGCGCCGCATCGACGACACGACCGGCGGCAATGCCGGGGTCGAGCCGCGGGTATCGTTGATCTATACCGAGACGGTCGAGAAGCGCAGCTACAGCCTCAATGATTTCGTCGGCCTCGTCTCGACCAACGCGGCGAAGATCATGGGGCTCTATCCCCGCAAAGGCGCGCTGGCCGTCGGCTCCGACGCCGATATTGTGCTCTTGGATGCAAGAAAGCGCCACGTCGTGCGGGCCGCCGAGATGCACGAGGCCGATTATTCACCCTGGGAGGGCCGCGACCTCGCCGCTTGGCCCTCCCTCACGATGCTGCGCGGCAAGATCGTCGTCGAGAACGGCACTCTCAAAGGTGCCCTCACCGACGGCAAATTCCTCTCCCGCAAGGTGCCCGAGGAGATCAGGGCGCGGCCGGCGGTGTGAAGGAGCAAGAGCGGCGCTCCGTACCTTCATTCCGGGGCTGGCGAAGCTGGAACCCGGAACCCATGATGTAAAGGACGCGTTAATCGTTTCTTCATACATTCTCCGCCGAGCGCAATTTTCGATCCGAGGCGGTCATGTTAGAGACAGTCACGATCATCGCCACCACAGCAGCGGTGATTGCTGCGCTCCCAACACTCGAACGATACATCCGCAGGGTGATGCGCATCATCAGGCGATAGTGGCCGCTCACCCCCGGCGCGGCGGTTCGATCGGCATCGTCGCGATGTTGGTCCAGGCAACCGGCGCGCCGGCCTTTTCGGCCGCCTCGGCGGGTGGCAGCGCCGGGTCCCAATGCACCGCCAGGAAGCGCCGACCGGTGACTTGAGCGGCGGCGTCCGACACCAGCCAGACGAGCGGCGGCGCCATCACCGAGGGCTGGATCATTTCGTCGCGCGCGTACCCCGCCGCGAGCGGCACCATGCCGGTATTGGTGACCCCGCCCGGCACCAGCACGTTGACGGTGACCCCGGTGCCGGCGAGATCCTTTGCCATGATCGCCGAAAAGGCTTCTAGCGCCGCCTTCGACGGCCCGTAGGTGGGCGAACCCTCGCGGATCATCGTTCCGAGGCTCGTCGTCACATTGACGATGCGGCCCCAGCCTTGATGCATCATGTCGTGGACAACCGCGCGCGACAGCGCCATCGGGGCGTTGTTGTGGACCGCGACGAAGAGCTTCCACTGCTCCGCCGTCACTTCCCAGAACTTGATCGGGCGCTCCCGGTTGTCGGTGCGGATTGTCGCCTGGCCGACCCCGGCATTGTTGACGAGGATGTCGATCGTGCCAAACCGGGCGCGCACCGCCGCGACGATCTCGGCGGCCGCCTCGTCGCGGGCGAGATCAGCTTCGATCGTCATGAGGTTGGCGCCCTGCTGGCGCTCGCGGGCGCTCTCGGCCAGCGCGGCAAGACCG
>JBARKH010000231.1:0-1862 GCA_049801295.1 Allostellaceae bacterium
GTCCTGAACGCCATCTCCCTCACCCAAACGGGTTACGGTAAAACCTCCTCGAGTATCCGGCGGCGCGTTGCCGTGCCGAATTGCGCGATGATGGACGCAAGCACGAGGAGCCCGCTGATCGGCAGCAGGGCGCGGAGCGCGTCGAGGTGCGGGACGAGCGCTCACGTCGGAATGTTCTCGGTCGTCTAGCGAAAGCCGTCGCCGGTGATGCTGATGAAAAGCCCCGCGAGGGACCACGCGGTGATGCGATCTGGGCTGCGCTATTGACGTCCCCGGCGTTCGGTCATTCGGCGCCACGTCGAGCGTCTCCCACGCCGACGCCCCCCGAAGCCAAAATACCGCATGTCTGAATGGGTTCCATGCTCAGGGTGCGGCCGATCGGCGCGGCTCCGGTCGGCGGACGTTCACTGACCCGTCGGTCGCGACTACTCCGCCGCGACGCGGCGGTTGCGCGCATAAGTGAGCAGCGCGTCGTCGGCGACCGGCACGATCGGCGAAAAATCGCGGTGCGCGATCCATTCCGGCCGCGTGAACTTGGTGATGTGGTTGGAAACGGCGCACAGCGTCAGATAGACGATCTTGCGTGGATAGGGCGTGATGTTGGGCGGCGAGGCGTGCACCAGATTGCCGTGGAACATCAGCACCGCGCCCGGTTTGCCGGTCGGCGCTACGATGCCGCCCGCGGCGGCGAGTCGCGTCACCGTCTCCTTGTCCAGCGTCCACAGCGGATAGGACGTGGTCAGCGTGTCGTGTCCGGCCGACAGTACGCCCTGCTTATGGCTCTTTGGGATCAACATCAGCGCGCCGTTGATCGGCATCACCTCGTCGAGGAACACGGCGATATTCATGGCGCGCGGTTGCGGCATGCCGTCGTCGCGCGCCCAGGTGCCGTAGTCCTGATGCCACTGCCAGACGTCGCCTTCGAACGCCGCCTTGGCGTTGAGCTTGAATTGATGCACGTAGACATCCTCGCCGAACAGCTGGCGCAACGGCTCGACCAGCCGCGGATGGCAGGCGAGCAGACGAAATGTCTCGTTGAAGGTATGCGCGGCAAAGGCGGTGCGCGGCGCGCCGCTCTTCTCGCGCCAAACCTCCTGGCGATCGAGTTTCAGGATCGCTTCGGCATCGTCGCGCAGCTGCGCGATTTCCTCTTCGTTGAAGCAGTTCGGAAAGAACAGATAGCCCTGCTCGTCGAACTCGCGGAGTTGACCCGGCGATAGTTGCATGGCGTTTCCGGAGGTTGGCGTTTCCAGATGGCTTGTTTGTCGGCCCGCGGCATCGTGTGGCGGGCACGGAGCAACTTAGCCGATATTCCTGGCACGATCCACATCGGTCGGCGCGGCGGCGCCCCACTGTGGACGCGGCATGGGTCGGCGGCGGCGACGTCCGCGTTCGCGCCTGACTGCTATCCGCGGACGACAAGCGTGCCGCTTACGCCGGCAAGCGCGTTGGCGATGTTGGGCGGGTTGGTAATAAGCGCCTGTTTTCCGCCGGCCTCCAGGAATTCGACCAGCGCCGTGATCTTCGGTCCCATGCTGCCCTTGTCAAACTGTCCCGCCGCGTAATAGCGCTGCGCATCGCTCACCGTCATGCGGTCGAGCCAGCGCTGCCGGGGCGTGTTGAAATCGATGGCGACCCGTTCTACTCCAGTCGCGATCATGAAGAGGTCGGCGCCGATTGAACGAGCCAGCAGGCTGGAGGCGAGATCCTTGTCGATCACCGCCTCGATGCCGGCTAGATCTCCGTTCTCATCCTCGATCACCGGGACGCCGCCGCCGCCGCAGCCGATCACAACAAAACCGGAGCGGGCAAGCTGATTGATGGCCTGAGAATCGATGATCTGCCGCGGCACCGGGGAGGCG
>JBARKH010000232.1:0-3193 GCA_049801295.1 Allostellaceae bacterium
ACGGTGCTGAGCGGCGGCAGCGAGATCGTCTCGGCGGGAGGCAGGGCGAGCGGCTCGATCGTCGACAGCGGCGGCAGCGAGTACCTCCACGGGACGGCGAGCGGAGGCACGGTCAACAGCGGCGGCCATCAGTACGTCAGCGCCGGCGGGGTGGTGAGCGACGTCACAGTAAAGCACGGCGGCATCCAGACCGTGTACTCGGGCGGCATTACGCGCGGGACGGTGCTGAGCGGCGGCAGCGAGATCGTATCATCAGGCGGTGCGGCGAGCGGCACGATCGTTGCCAGCGGCGGGACCGAGACCGTCCGCGGCAGGGCGAGCGGCGGCACCATCAAGGGCGGGCTCATCGAAGTGGCGAGCGGCGGCACCGCCAGCGGCACGGTCACCTTCGTCAGCGGCGGCACCTTGCAGCTCGATGCCGGGGCCGGCTTTACCGGCGCCATCAAGGGGTTTGCCATCCCCGACCGGATCGATCTGCGGGGTGTCGCCTTTGGATCGGGGACCCCCCGAAGTTTTATCGAGGCGGCGAGCCATACCAGCGGCACGCTCACCGTCACTGACGGGACGCACACCGTCCACCTGACGCTGCTCGGACTATACACGACGAGCAACTTCAAGCTGGCCACCGACAATCACGGCGGAACCCGGGTCACCGACCCACCGATTACCGGCGGCGCGTCATGGACGACCTTCGCCGATATAGCCCCGACCCAACCGCTCGCCGGCGCGGCAAACTCAGGCAACCCGCCCAATTATTTACCGGGAGCCCCCGCGACCAACGAGCAACCCCACGCCGGCCAGACACTGCTCGCGACCGGCCCTCCCGATGGACCGAGCGGCGGCAACCATCATCCCCTGCTACCGGCGCCGCACTGACGGCGCGGTGGCCGGCAGCCGGCGATCACGCCGCGTTGGTGTTGCCGGTTCGCCCCGTTACGCCGCTCATCCCTCTCCGCCCTTGGCGACGCCGACCATGGCGGGGCGCAACAGCCGGTCGTGCAGCACATAGCCGGGCTGCAGCACCTCGATCACGGTCCCGGTGGCCACGCCGGGCCGCTCGGCTTCGAAGATCGCCTGGTGGAAATTGTGGTCGAACCGTTCGCCCTTGGGGTCGATCCGCGTGAGGCCGTGGCGCTCGAACGCGGCCAAGAGCTCGCGCTCGGTTGCCGCGACCCCGTCGAGGAGGCTTCTGGTACGCGGATCGGTGATTTCCGCCTCGGGCATGGCGTCGAGCGCGCGGCGCAGATTGTCCACGGCCGAGAGCAGATCCTTGGCGAAGCCCGATATCGCATATTTCTGCGCTTCGTCGCGCTCGCGCTGATAGCGACGCCGGACATTCTCGGTGTCCGCAAGCGCCCGCAGCAGGTGGTCCCTGGTGTCGGCGAGCTCGGCTTCGATCGCCGCAACGCGCGCTTCGGGCGATCCCGCCGCGGCGGCATCGGGGAATTCTACGATGGCGCCCTCCCGAGGATCCTCCCCGGGATCGTTGGCGGCCGCCTCGTCCTTTTCTTCGCTCATGCCCAATTATCCTATGATCCGGCCGATCATCTTGGCGGTGTAGTCCACCATCGGGATGATCCGGGCGTAGTTGATCCGGGTGGGGCCGATGACCCCGATGGCGCCGATGATCCGCTCGCGGCTGTTCTGATAGGGCGCGATGATCAGGGAACAGCCGGCGACGCCGAAGAGATGACTTTCGGCGCCGATAAAGATCTGCACCCCTTCGGCCTTCTTGCTGGCGTCCAAGAGACGCACCACGGTTTCCTTCGTTTCCAGCATCTCGAATAGCGAGCGCAGCCGCTCGAGATCGGCAAGCGCGGTCACGTCTTCAAGGAGGTTGGCCTGGCCGCGCACAATGAGCGCGCTTACCCCCTCGCCGCCGGCCCAGCACGCCAGGCCGCTCGAAACGACGCGCGAGGTCAGTTCGTCGAGTTGCGCCTTGTGCGACCCGATCTCGCCATCGATCTCGCCGCGCGCCTCCTCGATGGTGCGGCCAACGAGGCGCGAATTGAGGAAATTGGCGGCCGAGACCAGGGTCGAGGGCGGGAGGCCCAGCGGCACCTCGATCACCCGGTTCTCGACAAGGCCATCCTCGGTGACGAGTACGACAAGGGCGCGCCCGGGCCCCAGATTCACGAACTCGATGTGCTTGAGCGGCCGTTCCTGCTTCGGCACGACGACGACCCCGGCGCAATGCGACAGGCCCGACAGCGCGCTCGTCGCCTCTTCCAAGGCCTGCGCCAGGCTTCTGCCGCTCGCCGCGCACAGGCTCTCGATATTGCTGCGCTCGTCTTCGCCAAGGTTGCCGATTTCCAACAGCCCATGCACGAAGAGGCGCAGCCCAGCTTCGGTCGGCAGCCTGCCGGCCGAGGTATGCGGCGCGTAGAGGAGCCCGGCCTCTTCGAGATCGGCCATCACGTTGCGGATCGTCGCCGGTGACAGGTTTTGCCCCAAGAGGCGCGACAAGGTGCGCGAGCCGATCGGCTCGCCGGTCTGCACATAGCCGTCGACGATCAGCCGAAAGATCTCGCGGCTGCGCTCGTTCAACTCGCTGATCGGCGAGGGAGCCGGCGCCGCTAAACTAGGCTCACCGCGTGTCATATCCTCGTCACCGCTGAAACGGAACCGGCGGAAGCGATCGGATGCTCGCCCATTCTCGAGTGTCGTCCAACTCCCGAACCCCAACATCTAGGAAGGCCGCCCCGCAGCGTCAACACGCCCGGACCACGGCTGGTCGCGCCTACGGCGTCTTCTTGAAGACGGCCTGATAGCTTTGGCCGGTCGGCGTCGTCAGGCGGCCGTCGAGATCGGCGTAGAGCGCGCGGAAAGCGAACTGGCTGCCGTCGGAATTCTCGAACTTGAGCTCGCTGTCGCGGATGATGCCGGTACCGTGCAGCACGCCGCCGGGCCCGCGCGCAGTTGAACCCATCGGCCCGAAGGCATAGAGGATCGTCGCGGTCCCGTCCGGCGCGACGGTTTCGACGATCAGCGCGGCGCACAATTGCGGCGTCCACGACGCATCGCTCCAGATCCCGATGAAGGGGCGATAGCGCTGGGGGACGCTGTCCGGGTCGGCGAGCTGGACGGTCACCGGCTGCTCGCAGAATACCCGCTCCTTGGGTGTTGACATCTCCTGCGCGTCGGCCGATTCGGCGGTGCCCGGCGGCGCGGGGCCGGCTTCGGGGGTTTGACC
>JBARKH010000233.1:0-4469 GCA_049801295.1 Allostellaceae bacterium
CCGCCCGATCGATCCGGCGGCCGGCGTGAAGGCGCAGCGGCGTGCGCTCTACCGGCTAGGCGCTGAGCGCTACCAGGACCTCGCGCTGCTGGTCGCCGCGGATGGCGGCATGGCCGAGACCCGGCTCCGCGAACTATTGACCCTCGCCGCCGGCTGGAAACGGCCGGTCTTCCCGCTCGCGGGGCACGACATGACCGCACTCGGAATCCCGCCCGGCCCGCGCGTCGGCCAATTGCTCGGCGAGCTGCGGTCCTGGTGGGAGGATGGCGATTTCGCTGCAGACCGCGCCGCGTGCCTCGAGCGGCTTCAGGAGGTCGCGCGGATGACGGGATAGCGGGGCGCGATGGGCCTGTACCAACGCTGGGTTCTGCCGCGTCTCCTCGAACTGGTGATGCGACAGAAGGTGCTCGACCAATATCGGAAACGGGCGATTGCCAATGCGCGTGGCTCGGTGCTCGAGATCGGGGTGGGGTCGGGCCTCAACCTGCCGCTCTATGGTCCGGCGGTCGAAGGCGTCTGCGCGATCGATCCCTCGCCCGAGCTGTTGCGCCTGGCCAGCGGGCGAATCGCGGATGCGCGGGTTCCGGTTTCGCTGGTGCGAGCTGCGGGCGAGTGCCTGCCGCTCGCCGGCGCCAGCTTCGATACGGTGGTGATGACCTGGACCCTGTGCTCGATCGTCGACCCGGTCGCGGCGCTGATCGAGATGCGGCGAGTTCTCAAGCCCGAGGGGTCCCTGGTTTTCGTCGAGCACGGGCTGTCGTCGGACTACCAGGTCGCGCGCTGGCAACACGGCTTGACCCCGGGCTGGCGACGCGTCGGCGGGGGGTGTCATCTCGACCGCAGGATCGACGAACTGATCCGCGCCGCCGGCTTCCGGCTCGACGCGATCGAGACCGGCTACATGACGGGGCCAAAGCCGTGGACCTTCCTCTATCAGGGCCGGGCGAGCCGGTAATAGAGCGCGGCCAGGAATGAGTTTCTGTCACGGCCGTAATGACGTAAGCTTTCCGGCATGGGGGACCGCCGCTTTGTCGTCGAGCTGATCAAGCCGTCGCATTACGACGACGACGGCTATGTCGTGCAGTGGATGCGCTCGTGGATTCCGTCGAATTCGCTCGCCTGCCTTTATGCGATCGCCCAGGACGTCGCGGCGCACCGCGCGCTCGGCGCCGATGTCGATATCGAGATCCACGCTTACGACGAGTGCCACACGGTCCTTCCGATAAAGCGGATCGTCCGGCGCATCCGGGCGGCTGAATGCGGGCTCGTTTGCCTGGTCGGCGTGCAGTCGAACCAGTTTCCCCGTGCTGTCGACATCGCGGCGCAGTTCCGCGCCGAGGGCATTCAGGTCGCGATCGGCGGGTTTCATGTCTCGGGCTGCCTGGCGATGCTGCCCGAATTGCCGCCCGATATCGCCGCGGCGCGCGACATGGGCGTCGTCCTGTTCGCGGGAGAAGCAGAGGGCCGGCTCGCCGAAGTCTTCGGCGATGCGATGGCCGGGCGCCTGAAGCCAATATACAACTACATGAGCGACCTGCCCGGGCTGCAGAAGCAGGTCACCCCGTTCCTGCCGATCGAGATCATCCGCCGCTACAGCGAGACGGTCGGCGCGTTCGACGCCGGCCGCGGCTGCCCGTTCCAATGCAGCTTTTGCACGATCATCAATGTGCAAGGGCGCAAATCGCGCTGGCGCGACGCCGACGATGTCGAGCAGCTGGTCCGCGCCAATGTCGCCCAGGGGGTCTACCGCTTCTTCATCACCGACGACAATTTCGCGCGCAACCGCAATTGGGAGGCGATCTTCGACCGGCTGATCGAGATGCGCGAGAAGGAAGGGCTGACGCTGAATTTTTTGATCCAGGTCGATACGCTGTGCCACCGCATCGAGAATTTCGTCGAGAAGGCGGCGCGCGCCGGCTGCACCCGGGTGTTCATCGGGCTGGAAAACATCAACCCCGACAATCTCCTCGCGGCCAAGAAAAAGCAGAACCGCGTGCATGAATACCGCCAGCTCTTTCTCGAATGGCGCAAGCACAAGGTCATCACCTATGCCGGCTACATCCTCGGCTTCCCGAACGACACCCCGGAGCGCGTCGCCCGCGACATCGCCACGGTGCAGCGCGATCTGCCGGTCGACCTCCTGGAATTTTTCATCCTGACGCCGCTGCCGGGCTCCGCCGACCATAAAGAGCTCTATACTGAGGGGGCCTGGATGGACCCCGATATGAACAAATACGATCTTGAGCATGTTACCGCGCACCATCCGGTGATGACCGACGCCGAGTGGCAGTCGCTCTACCGGCGCGCCTTTGACCTTTATTATTCGCCCGAGCACATCGAGCGGATGTTCCGGCGCGCCAAGGCATCGGGGATCAAGCCGGTGCGTCTCGTCAACCACGTCCTGCAGTTCTATTTCACCTTCCGGCAAGAAAAGGTGCATCCGCTGCAGGGCGGCTTCTTCCGTCGCAAGATCCGCACCCAGCGCCGCTCGGGCCTACCTCGCGAGAACCCGCTTCTCTTCTACCCGCGCCGGGTCTGGGAGGTGGTCGATACCCATGTCAGGCTGGTGGCGTTCTACCTGTTCCTCCACCGCATCCGCAAAAAGGTCGAACGCGATTCCATGCCCTATAGCGACCCGGCGCTGATCCCGATCGAGCCGGAGATGCTGGTGGCCCCGGCGCGCAAGAAACAGCCTGTCGCCGCCGCGGCTTAGAGCTACCGGTTTCGCGGAACCGGAGCGAAGGCGCGCAGGAAGGTGGCCACCGCGTTCGCTGCCGCGGCGCCAAGCGAGGCTGGATCACGGGGATCTTCGAGCCGCAACATGCTGCGGAAATGGATTTCGCCCCGCGCCAATGCCACAAACTGCTCGGCGGCCAGCCGCGGGTCCGGGATGGCGAGCGAGCCGACCGCGGCGGCGCGGCGCAATAGGGCTTCGATCTGGGCGCGCTGCCGCTCCGGCGCCGCCGCCCAGAACACCTGCCCGAGCGCCGGAAAGCGGGTGACCTCGCCGACGATGATGCGGTTGAGCGCGATCCCCTCGGGCGACAGCACGAGGTCGAGGAAGCCCCGCGCGATCGTCGTCAGCGACGCCTCGATATCGAGCGGGTCGAGCGCTTCTGCCGAGAACCCGCCAAACCGGCGCTGGCTGAGATCGGCGACTACCGCACCGAAGAGTTCTTCCTTGCCGTGGAAATGGGCGTAGACCGTCGCCTTCGACACACCGGCCTCGCGCGCGATCGCATCCATTGTCACGGCGCCGAAGCCGGCGGCGAGGAAGGCGCGCTCGGCCGCGGCGAGGATCGTCTCAGCCTTGCCAACCGGTTCCTCGGCGCCGGCGACCCGCCGCGGCACGCTCATCGCTCAACCCTCGTATCGCGTTTTGCGGGGGATAACATCTGGCGCGGTGCTCGCCGGCAGACTAAACTGAACTGTACGGTTCAGTCTAGTTGGTCGATCGCCCCCCCATCATGCGCAATACCGCGTTAATTCTTGTTGTTTTGGTCGCCGTGGCGCTGGGCGCCACCACCGGATGGTATTGGTGGACGGCCTGGCGGTTCCAGCAATCGACCGATGACGCTTATGTTCAGAGCGACATAACGGTGATCAGTCCCAAGGTCGAGGGCTACCTGAAGGAAGTCCGGGTCGAGGAAAACCAGCAGGTTGCCGCCGGTCAGGTTTTGATCGTGGTGGACGACCGCGACTTCGCCGCCAAAGTCGCGCAGGCCGAGGCGGCCGTCGCGACCCAAGGGGCGGTCGTGGCGACCTATGCGAGCCGGCTCAAACTTCAGCAGGCGATGATCGACCAGGCAGCCGCGACCACGCAATCGGCCGAGGCTGATTTGAACCGGGCGCAGCTCGACTACAAGCGCTATGCGAGCCTCGTCTCCAGCGATTTTGCGAGCCGCCAACGCTTCGAAACGGCGCAGGCCGATTCCCGCAAGGCCGAGGCTGCCCTCGGCAAGGCGCGCGCGGCGCTGGCCGCCGAGCACACGCAGCTCACCGTGTTGCAATCGCAGAAGGAGGAGGAGGAAGCTCGCCTCGCGCAGTCCCGCGCCACAAGGCAACTCGCCCAAAACGATCTCGACAACACCGTCATCCGAGCCCCGGTTTCCGGGATCGCCGGCAACCGCGCCGGCCGGGTCGGCCAATATGTCAAGCCGGGAACGCAGCTCCTCTCGCTGGTGCCGCTGCCCGATGTCTACATTACCGCCAATTTCAAAGAGACCCAGCTAACCCATATGCGGCCGGGCCAGAGCGCCAATATCTCGGTCGATGCCTACCCCGATCAGCCGCTCACCGGCCGCATCGAGAGCTTCGCCCCGGCGAGCGGGGCCGAGTTCAGCCTGTTGCCGCCGGACAATGCGACGGGCAATTTCACCAAGATCGTGCAGCGCGTACCGGTGCGCATCGCGGTACCGGCGGACGGGCCGCTCGCCCGGCTGCTGCGGCCCGGGCTTTCGGTCACAGTG
>JBARKH010000234.1:0-1680 GCA_049801295.1 Allostellaceae bacterium
GTTGAATCGCCGATCGTCGCCACGATCGGCTTCGGCTCGCCCGCCTTGGCCATGCCGATGGCATTGCCGATCGAGGAGCCCATCGACACCGTGGTGTCGATGCCGCGCAGCGGATCGAGGCAAGCCAAGGTGTAGCAGCCGATATCGCCGGCGACGCGCGCACCGGATGCCCGCACCGCCATGAAACTCGATGTGTGCGGACAGCCGGCGCAAAGCACCGGCGGACGTGCCAGCGGCTCGGGCGCCCAGGTGCTGCGCTCGCGGCGCGGCGGCAGCATGCCGGCCCGCTCGAATCCGGCGCGCACCAGCGCGGGATCCAACTCGCCCACGCGCGGGAAAAATTCCTTGCCTGCCACGTCGAAGCCGAGCGCACGGATCTCTTTCTCTATCACCGGCTCGAGCTCTTCGACGACGAACACCCGCTCGACCGACTCGCAGAAGCGCCGCAGCAACCCCTCCGGCAGCGGCCAGGAGGCGCCGAGCTTGAGCACGCTGGCGTCGGGCAGGACCTCGCGCACATAGGGGTAGCAGGTCCCCGCCGTGACCACGCCGAAGCTTTTGTCGCCGGCCTCCCAGCGGTTGACGGACGCATCCTCGAAATAGGCCTTCAGCCGCGCCTCGCGCTCGAGCACCGCGCCGTGGCGTAGCCTGGCGTAGGCCGGGATCATGACGTTCTTCGACGGCCGCTCGAGGAAGCCGCGCGCCGGCGGTTCGCTGCGATCGCCGACCACGACCGGGCTGCGGGTATGCGACAGACGTGTCGTGCCGCGGACGATGACCGGCGTGTCGAAAGTTTCGGAAAGCTCGAAGGCGAGTTTCGTGAAATCAAGCGCCTCCTGCGCATCGCTCGGCTCGAGCACCGGCACCCCGGCGAGCACGCCATAGAGCCGCGTGTCCTGCTCGTTCTGCGATGAGTGGATGCCCGGATCGTCGCAGATGGCGAGCACCAGCCCGCCGTTCACGCCGATATAGGTCAGCGACATGAAGGCATCGGCGGCCACATTGAGGCCAACGTGCTTCATCGCAGCGAGCGCCCGGCGGCCGGCAAAAGATGCCCCCATCGCCACATCGAGGGCGACCTTCTCGTTGGTCGACCATTGGGCGTGGAGGTCCTCGGCCGGATAGGTTGCCAGGGATTCAAGGATTTCGGTGCTGGGCGTGCCGGGATAGCCAGCGGCGACCTTCACGCCCGCTTCCCAGGCCCCCCGCGCAATCGCTTCGTTGCCGGTGAGCGGGCGAGCGCTCGCAACAGCGCCGGCCGGCAGTCCGAAAGGTTCCCCCAGCGGGCGCAATGCCTCCCTCCATGCGACAGGTCTGTCGCCTGCAGCCCATCATTGGCAAATGGGGAAAAAATGTATTTGCGTTAAGTCAAAGCGGGCCCCGGTGGGAGCGGAGGCGCGATACCTGCCACCGCCGCAATGGCGGGCGGCGTTGTGCCAGCCCCTACACCGTGCGCTGCGCCCGGTCCTTCTCGTTCTGGGCCTTGATGGCGTCGCGCGCCGCCCGCCATTGCGCGTCGGTCCAGTGCCGCAACTCGTAGAAATTGGAGCCGGTCGCGTGGCTCTGGCCGCCGTCAAGGGTGATGGTCTGTCCCGTCAACCAGTCGCAGCCGTCGGAGATGAGGAACGTCGCAAGATTTTGCAGCTCCTCGATGCGGCCGACCCGTCCCATCGGATTGGT
>JBARKH010000235.1:0-1991 GCA_049801295.1 Allostellaceae bacterium
CTTTTCCCGGGTCGGATTGAACTGGCATCATCGCCTCCCATCAGACGACTTCGACCGGCCGACATGATCGTCCGGTTTTCCGGCGAAGCACCTTGATTCAGGTCAAAGGCTTTGGTCGAAGATCGACTGAGCGGCAGTTCAGGCCGCCGGCGTCCAGTTTACCCGCACGAAATAGCCGTCTTCGTCGAAATGGGCGTCGAGCGGCAAAGGAGCATCAAACCCGGACTTAGGCTTGATCCACGTCAAGGCGGGACGCCTCGGACTGGGGAAATATCTCGGCCGACCAAGCCAGGAGGGCCTCATGTCGACCGAGCAAACCCTCGAAGCCTTATCGGAGGCGCTCGATGACGAGTATCGAGCGCGCGCGCCCTATCGCAAGGTGATCGAACGCTTCGGGCCGGTGCGGCCGTTCGTTAACATCGTCGACGCGGAAAATCGCCACATAGCGGCTCCGGTGCGGCAGTTCCAGCGCTTGCATGCACGGCCGCCCGCCGACACCTGGCGGGACAGAGTGACGGCACCCCAATCGCTGGCGCAAGCCTGCGTCGCCGGGTCGAGGCCGAGATCGAAAACAGTGCCGGGAGTTTATCTGGCTCTTATGTACCTGAGATTTAAGGGCCAGGAATGACAACTGCGATGATCGCGAGCGCACAGGTCAGCGTCTATCCGTTGCGACAGGACCGTCTCGGCCCCGCCATCGAGGCGGTGCGCGCATCGCTTGAGGCTCACGGCCTCACCGCGGAGGTCGGTCCGATGAGCACCATTGTCGTCGGCGAGGATGCCGTGATCTTTGCCGCGTTGAAGGAGGCGTTCGCGACGGCGGCGGAGCTCGGTGCGGTCGTTATGACAATTACCGTCTCGAATGCCTGCCCTGTCGCGAAGTGACCGGAGCATGCCCGTGCCTCGCGACGGCGGCGTGCCCGCGCCTTCCGGCCGGTTTGGACCCGGTGCCTATACCGAGTGGCGCGCAACGGGATTGGGGGCGATCAGCGAAGCAATCGAGCGGCGCCTGATCCTGCACCTGGCGGGCGAGGTCAACGGCTGCGACGTGCTCGATGTCGGATGCGGCGATGGCGAACTGGCCTTGGCATTCTGGCGGGACGGCGCAGCCTCTGTCGTCGGCAGCGACTTCGATTCGCAGATGATCGCGCGCGCCGCCTCTGAAGCGGTGCGGCACAAAGCGGAGATCGATTATGTGCTCGCGAATGCCGAGCACATGCCGTTTCGGGACCAGAGTTTCGACATTGTCAGCATCATCACGGTGCTGGCGTTCATGCCGGAACCTGATGTCGCCATTGGGGAAATCGCGCGCGTGCTGAAACCGGGAGGCCGGCTGGTGATTGGCGATCTCGGGAAATGGAGCCTATGGGCCGCCTCCCGCCGCATCCGCGGCTGGCTGGGCCTGGCCCCGATGTGGAACGCGGCCCGGTTCAGGACGGCCGGCGAGCTGCGGTCTCTGGTGCAGGCGGCGCAGCTTCGGGTCGAGCATGTCTCGGGCGCGGTCTATTATCCGCGCTGTCGACTGATAGCGCGGCTGATGGCGCCGCTGGATCCGTTGCTCGGCGAGCTGATCACCTTCGGCGCTGCGTTTCTCGCCGTTCGGGCTAGGAAGACATAGCCCAGGGAGGCACTTTCGTGACGATCACCCTTGGCGATCGGCTGCACCTCGGCATCGCGGCGGCCCCGGTGCGGCGGCCCTTGTCAGGCCGACGCGCACCCGGTTGAAAGAGGAACCGGGCTCATGACCGCGCCTTGGGAGATCTGCGGACTGCTGCGGGCCCTCTCGGCACGCGGGCGCCACCCGGCCGTGATCTCTTATGGCGAAGGCAAAACCCTGACCTGGGATAGCGAGACCCTTGCCCGAAACTCGCTGAGATTGGCGCGCAGCCTGCGGGAGAACGGGCTCGACGGAGGCGCGAGAGTGGTCCTGTGGGCGCCGAACTCCCCGGTATGGATCTCTAGCGCCCTCGGGATCCTGGCGTCCGCCGGGG
>JBARKH010000236.1:0-5866 GCA_049801295.1 Allostellaceae bacterium
CGGTTGCCGGGCTGCAGCAACGCGCGCCGGCGCGGCGATTGCCCGCCGCGCACCAGCCCGCCATGGCGGCCGTGCTCGGATGTCAACAATTCGACGATCAGCGCGCTCTCGCCATGCCGCCGCGCACTCAGCACAAACCCGGTGTCGCGCCATTCCATCTAGACATTGTAGTCGAGGCCGAGCGCGGCGTAGCGTTCGGGGTCCTCGATCCAGTTGTCGCGCACCTTGACGAAGAGGAAGAGGTGAACGCGGCGCTCGAGCATGGCCTCGAGCTCGGCGCGGGCGCGCGCGCCGATCGCCTTGATGCGCTGGCCCTTCTCGCCGAGCACGATCGCCTTCTGCCCGTCGCGGCGGACATAGATCACCTGGTCAATGCGCACGCTGCCGTCGCCGCGCTCGTCCCAACTCTCGGTCTCGACCGCCGCCGCATAGGGGAGTTCGTCATGCAGTTGCAGGAAAATCTGCTCGCGGGTGACTTCCGCGGCCAGCCAGCGCTCATGTGCGTCGGAGAGCTGGTCCTCCGGAAAGAGCCACGGCCCCGGCGGCGCGAGCGACGCGAGATGCTGTTTCAAATCATCGACCCCGTCACCGGTCAGGCTTGAGATCATGAAGACACGGTCAAAGCCGCCGCCGCGGAAGAGGGTGTCGGCGATCCCCAGGAGGTGGTCGCGGCGCACCAGGTCGATCTTGTTGAGCGCGAGGATGGCATCGCGCCCGCTCGCCCGGAGCCGGTCGATGATGCCGAGCGTATCGGGTTCCGCCGGGCGTGCGGCGTCGACCAGCAGCACGACCTCATCGGCGTCGGCCGCACCGGCCCAGGCGGCGGCGACCATCGCGCGGTCGAGCCGGCGGCGCGGCGCGAAAATTCCCGGCGTGTCGACAAGGATCAGCTGCGCCGGCCCGATCATCGCGATGCCGAGGAGCCGGCTGCGCGTCGTTTGCACCTTGGGGGTGACGATCGCCAGCTTCTGGCCGACCAGCTGGTTCAAGAGCGTCGACTTTCCGGCATTCGGCGCACCGATCAACGCGACATAGCCGCACCGCGTCTCGTCGCTCTCCCGCCCCCTCCGTGACCCTTTCCGGCTTGCGGGGGAGGGAAGGGTGGAGGTATCGGCCGGAGAGGGTATCCGCGGCGGTGCCGGGCTATTCCTTCGCGGCATCGTTCATTCGTTCCAAGAGCGCTGCGGCCGCGCCGGTCTCGGCGGCGCGTTTCGAGGAGGCTGTGGCGCTCGCCTCCTCGTGCCCGGCGACCTGCACGGAAACGGTGAAGTGGAGCGCGTGATCGGGGCCGCTCGTCGCGATCAGCTGATAGGCGGGCAGCGGCAGCCCGCGCGCCTGCGCCCATTCCTGCAAGCTCGTTTTCGCGTCGCTCGGCGGGGCCTCCATCTCGGCGATCAGCGGTTCCCAGAACCGCTCGATGAAGGCCGTTGCCGCCGCCAGCCCACCGTCGAGGTAGATCGCGGCGATCACCGCCTCCATGACATCGGCGAGGATCGCCGGGTTGCGCGCGGCGCCGGCGGCCGCCTCGGCGGGAGAGAACAGCAGATGACGGTCGAGACCGATCGCGGCGGCAACCCGCGCCAGCGCGTCGCGGCGCACCAGATGGGTAAACCGTCGCGTGAGCGGCCCCTCCTGCTCATGTTCGAAGCCCCGCCACAACAGATCGGCGATGACGAGGCCAAGCACCCGGTCGCCGAGGAATTCGAGCCGTTCGTAGCCGCCCCGGGACGCGCCCGCGGCAGCACCATTGGGTCCCGTCCGTCGCTGCCGCGGTCCTCGCCGGCGCGATGGCGGCAGCGCGCTCGGGTGCGTCAGTGCCTCGGCCAGAAGTTCGGGTCGGGCGAACACGTAACCGATCCGCTGGGCCGGATCCTCGCCGGCCAGTGGGGTTGTCGGGCTCTCTGGGAGCTGGGCGCGGCGGTCAGCCGACGCCATTGAAGAGCCGGCGATAGCGGACCGCAAACGGCCATCTCCAGAATTCCCACCAGCCCGCCGAGCCGTCTGTCGAGAAGAACAGGAATTGCGCCTTGCCGACCAGGTTCTCGGCCGGGATGTAGCCGACCGCCGAGAGGACGCGGCTGTCTTGCGAATTGTCACGATTGTCGCCCATCCCGAAATAATGGCCCGGCGGCACCTCGTAGACCGGTGTGTTGTCGAGGGGCCCATTGTTGCCGACCTTGATGATCGGGTGTTCGAGCGGCGCCTTGCCCGGCCCGCGCGGCAGCGCTTCGATGTATTCGTGAAGCACGACCGTCGTGCTGCCCTCCTCATAGACGTAATCGTCGACCGCCCGGCGCGGCACCAGCTGGTCGTTGATATAGAGATTTCCGTGGCGCATCTGGATGTGGTCGCCCGGCAGTCCGACGATACGCTTGATGTAATCGACCGACGGGTCGGTCGGCAGCTTGAACACCGTGACATCGCCGCGTTCGGGCTTGTGCGAGAAGGGCAGGTAGATCCGCCCGGAAAACAGCCTCAGGCCGAACGGCAGCGAATAGCGGCTGTAGCCGAACGAGAATTTCGAGACGAACAGGTAATCGCCGACGAGCAGGGTCGGCACCATCGACCCCGACGGTATGTTGAACGGCTCGTAGGCGACGCTGCGGACAACGAGCGCGATCAGGATCGCGTAAACAACGGTTTTGACGGTTTCGAGAATTCCTCCCGCCGCCTTTTTTTTGGAAATCACGCGATCGCTCGAGTCGGATTTCATGACCGATTGGGTGGCATCAGGGGCGCGCGATCAGGCCAATTGCGGCGGGGCCGAGTCAAGCGGCGCGCGCGAGCGGTCACTGGCCCGCCGCCGCTTCTGCGGGTAACGCGGTGATGATCACAACCGCCTGGGCGAGCGGCGGCTCGTCGGTGAGGCTGACATCGAGGCGCGCCTGCATCCCCCTCGGGGTGATTGCCTCGAGCCGCGCCAGGGCGCCGCCGGTCAGCCGCATGCCCGGCTGGCCCGAGGGCTGGTTGACGACGCCGAGGTCGCGCCAGAAGACGCCCTTGCGAAAGCCGGTGCCGAGCGCCTTGGCGGCGGCCTCCTTCGCGGCGAAGCGGCGGGCGTAGCTGGCCGCGCGGGTCATCGCGCGGCGATCGCAGCGGCGGCGCTCATTCTCGGTAAAGACGCGGTCGAGAAAGCGATCGCCAAATCGCTCGATCGCCCGCTCGATCCGGCGGATGTCGATCAGATCGCTGCCGACGCCGAGGATCATCGCGCGCTAGTTCCGGCATTCCCGCGAAAGCGGGAATCCAGTGCCCCGCGGACTGACGCCCGCCCTCGACCCCCGCTTTCGCGGGGGTGACGATGATTGGTTGCCAATGCGGACATTTGCGGCGCTAGCCGTGCGCGCGCTCGACCGAGTTGATGACCGGAGTGGCGCGCAGCGCCGCGATGATCGCGGAGAGCTGCTTCACGTCGGTCACCTGGATATCGACCATGATCTCGAAGAAATCGGTCGAGCGGTTGGTGATCTTGAGATTGCTGATATTGCCGCCTTCCTTGCCGATCGTGGTGGTGAGGCTGCCGAGATTGCCGGGCTCGTTGGCGATCGTGACGTTGATCCGGCCGGTATGGGCGGCATCGGCCTCCTCGCTCGACCAGGCGACGTCGAGCCAGCGTTCGGGCTCGGCGGCGAAGCTTTCGAGCGTGTCGCAATCGATGGTGTGGATCGTCACCCCCTTGCCGGTCGTGACGATGCCGACGATGCGGTCGCCGGGCAGCGCGTGGCAGCAGCCGGCGAAATGCAGCGCCATCCCGGGAATGAGGCCGCGGATCGGCACCGCGGTCCCGTTGGCGCGTCCGTTCTTGCGCGTGCGCGCGAGCGGGACCACCTTGCCGCGCGACTCGGGCGGCACCGGGAAGGCGGCGTTGACCACTTCGCGGCCGGTGGCGAGCCCTTCGCCGACGGCGACATAAAGATCCTCGACCGAGGCGCAATGGAACTGTCCGAGCACCGCTTCCAATGGCCGCTCGGTAAATCCCTGGCCCTGCTGGCGGAACGCCTTCTGCAGAATCGCGCGGCCGAGATCGAGATATTGGGCGCGCTGCTGGGTGCGGACGAAGCGGCGGATGCGGGCGCGCGCCTTGCCGGTGACGACAAAGCGCTCCCAGGTCGGCGATGGGGTCTGCGCCTTCGAGGTGACGATCTCGACCTGGTCGCCGTTGTTGAGCTCGGTGCGCAGCGGGAGGAGCCGGCCATTGATCTTGGCGCCGACGCAAGTGTCGCCAATCTGCGAGTGCACCGCATAGGCGAAGTCGACCGGGGTCGCGCCACGCGGCAGCGCGATCACCTCGCCCTTCGGCGTGAAGACGAACACCTGGTCCTGGAACATCTCAAGCTTGGTGTGCTCGACGAACTCCTCGGGCGAGGAGTGCTCGAGAATGTCGACCAGCTCGCGCAGCCAGCGATATTGCGGGCCGTCGGTGCGCCCCGATTCCTGCTTGTAGATCCAGTGCGCCGCGACGCCGAGCTCGGCCACCTCGTGCATATCGCGGGTGCGGATTTGAACCTCGATCCGCTGCCGCTCGGGCCCGATCACGCCGGTGTGCAGCGAGCGGTAATTATTGGGCTTCGGGGTCGAGATGAAGTCCTTAAAACGGCCCGGCACGACGTGATAGGCCGAGTGGATGATCCCCAGCGCGTGGTAGCATTGGCCGATGTCGTCGACCAGCACGCGAAACGCCATGACGTCCGACAGCTGCTCGAACGGCACATCCTTGCGCTGCATTTTGCGCCAGATCGAGTAGGCCGATTTCTCGCGGCCGGACACCGTGGCGTTGAGCCCGCCTTCGGCCAGCTTGCGGGTCAGCTCGTCGGTGATGCGGGCGACGACGTTGCCGCCGCGGTCGCGCAGGAAACCCAGCCGCGCGGTGACGCTGGCGCGGGCATCGGGATAGAGCTCGGCGAAGGCCAGGTCTTCGAGCTGGTCCTTCATCCGGTGCATGCCGATCCGCTCGGCGAGCGGGGCATAGATGTCCATCGTCTCGCGGGCGATCTGGCGGCGCTTGTCGGCGCTCTCGATGAAGCGCAGCGTCTGCATGTTGTGCAGCCGGTCCGCGAGCTTGACCAGCAGCACCCTGATGTCTTCCGACATCGCCAGGACCAGCTTGCGGAAGTTTTCCGCCTGCTTGGTCTGGTCCGAATGCAGTTCGAGTCGCGACAGTTTGGTGACGCCGTCGACCAGGCGGGCGATCTCGGGACCGAACAGCTTGTCGATATCGTCCAGCGTGGCGCCGGTGTCTTCGACCGTATCGTGCAGGAGGCCGGTGACGATGGAGGCGGTGTCGAGGCGCATCCCCGCCAGCAGCCCGGCGACCTCGACCGGATGCGAAAAATACGGGTCGCCCGAGGCGCGCTTCTGCGCGCCATGCGCCTTCATCGAATAGACATAGGCGCGGTTGAGCGCCGCCTCGTCCGTATGCGGATCGTAGGATCTGACCAGTTCGACGAGGTCCGGCTGCCGCATCATCCGGCGGCTATCCTTGTTGGCTGTTCGTCCGAGGCGTATCGATCTGCGCGGCGATGATCGATGCGGCGCGGCGCGCCCGGCTTGGGTGGCCGCGCGTCAAGGATTCTCCTCAAAGCTCTCGGCCTCGCCTTCGGGCAATTCCGGCAACTCGCCATTGCCCTCGACCGAGAGCATGTCTTCGGCGAGCTCCTCCTCCTCGTTGGCTGCTTCCTCTCCGATCTCCTCGACATCGTCGCCCGGGAGCCCGAGGGCGGCCTCAGCGACGCCGAAGAGGCTCGGTTCGAGCTCAGGTGCCTCCTCGGGCTCGTCGATCTCGACATGCTTCTGCATGCCGCGGATCAACGAGTCCTGCAGCCGGTCGACCGCCACCGTGTCGTCGGCGATCTCGCGCAGCGCGACA
>JBARKH010000237.1:0-3623 GCA_049801295.1 Allostellaceae bacterium
AAGCTGCCCTTGAGCCGCATCGTCGTCGCCGGCCTCGGCAAACCCGATGCGGTCGATCCCCGGCTGCTCCAGGATTTGGGCGGCACCCTCCTCGCCCATCTCAACGGCGCCGGGGAGAGCGAAGCCACCTTCGCGCTCGATCTCGGCGACGGGGCATCGGTGAAGCCGGGCGATGCCGCCGCCAATCTCGCCTTCGGCGCCGAACTGCGCTCCTATCGCTTCGACAAGTACCGCACCACGCAGAAACCCGAGCAGAAGCCCTCGCTCACCCACATCACCGTCGCCACCGCGGCGGCGGGCGCGGCGAAGGAAGCGTATCGCGCGCTTGGCGCGACCGCGCAGGCGGTCTTCTTCACCCGCGATCTGGTGTCGGAGCCCGCCAACACGATCTACCCGGAGACGCTCGCCGAAGCCGCCGCCGGGCTGACCCAATTCGGCCTCTCGGTCGAGATCCTCGACGAAGAGCGCATGCGCGAACTCGGCATGGGGGCATTGCTCGGGGTCGGCCAAGGCAGCGTCCGGCCGTCCCGGGTCGTCGTCATCGAGCATAAGGGCGGCGCCGCGGGCAGCGCGCCCCTCGGCTTCATCGGCAAAGGCGTCACCTTCGACACCGGTGGGATCTCGATCAAGCCCGCCGCCGGCATGGGTGAGATGAAATGGGACATGGCCGGGGCTGGCGTCGTAATCGGGCTGATGCGCCTCTTGGCCACGCGCCACGCCAAGGTCAACGCGGTCGGTATCGTCGGCCTCACCGAAAACATGCCGTCGGGCACGGCGCAGCGCCCGGGCGACATCGTGCGCTCGCTGTCGGGCCAGACGATCGAAGTCTTGAACACCGATGCCGAAGGCCGGCTCGTCCTCGCCGATGTCTTGTGGTACTGCCAGGACCGCTTCAAGCCGAAGCTGATGATCGACCTCGCGACCTTGACCGGCGCTGTCATCGTCGCGCTCGGCCACGTCAATGCCGGGCTCTTCGCCAACGACGACCAGCTCGCCGACCGCCTGATCGCGGCCGGCAAGGCCGTCGGCGAGCCGGTATGGCGGTTGCCGCTCGACGACAGCTACGACCGCGCGATCGACAGCGACGCGGCCGACGTCAAGAATATCGCCGGCGACCGCGCCGCCGGCAGCATTATCGGCGCGCAATTTTTGAAGCGTTTCGTCAACAACGTGCCATGGGCGCATCTCGACATCGCCGGCGTCGCCTGGTCGAAAAAGGACGCACCGACCGTGCCGAAGGGCGCCACCGCCTTTGGCGTCCGCCTCCTCGACCGCTTCGTCGCCGAGCATTACGAGAAAGGCTGACCGGGGCGAAAATCTGCCGTGGCCGAGATCGGCTTTTATCACCTGCTGGCGACACCGCTCGAACGCGCCCTGCCGCGCCTCCTCGAGCGGGCCCGGGCCGGAGGCTACCGCATCGTCGTGCGCGCCGCTTCGGCCGAGCGGATCGAGCATCTGAGCGCGCTGCTGTGGACCTATGACGAGGCGAGCTTTCTGCCGCATGGCTCCGCGAAGGACGGCAACGCCGCCAACCAGCCGATCTGGCTCAGCGAGCGCGCCGAGAACCCCAACGAGGCGGCGATGCTGGTCCTCGTTGACGGGGTCGAGGCCGAGGATCTCGCCGCCTTCGCGCGCATCGCCGATCTCTTCGACGGCAACGACCCGACCGCGGTCGAAGGGGCGCGGGAGCGGTGGCGCCGCGCCGCCGCCGCCGGGCATACGCTGACCTATTGGCAGCAGGGCAAGGCGGGCTGGGAGAAGAAGGCGTGAGGCGCGGATTGCCGCTCGCTCGGGGCGCCGCTATAACCCCCCTTCCTCACCGACCGAGAGAGACCATGGCGATCGAACGCACCCTGTCGATCATCAAGCCGGACGCGACCCGGCGCAACCTAACGGGCGCGATCAACCAGCGCTTCGAGGGAAACGGTCTCAGGATCGTCGCGCAGAAGCGGATGCATCTGACCGAGGGGGTGGCGCAGCGGTTTTACGCCGTCCACGCCGAGCGCCCGTTTTTCAAGAGCCTCGTTGCCTTCATGAGTTCGGGGCCGGTCGTCGTCCAGGTGCTCGAAGGCGAGGATGCGGTGGCGAAAAACCGCACGGTGATGGGTGCGACCGATCCCGCCAAGGCCGCCGCGGCCACGATCCGCAAGGATTTCGCGGAGTCGATCGAGGCCAATTCGGTGCACGGCTCCGATTCGCCGGAGAACGCGGCGCAGGAGATCGCCTTTTTCTTCGCCGATATCGAGATCTGCCCCTAAGGCGACGCGCGGGGCGGCTCAGAGCAGGAAGATCGCCATCCCGGCGAGGATCAGGACGATCACCACGATCGAGATCTTGATGAACCAGGTGAACCCGATCCAGGTGTGGCGATGCCGTTCGAGTTCTGGATCTATTGCCGCCATCTCCGCCTCGTCCAATGAGGAGCCCCTGGAACGAGGTATAGCCTAACCGCTCGTCGAGGCAAGCGCCTGCGACGGATTGAACAGCGCGATTTCCGGCGACGCTCCGCCCTTGATCATCACCCGGTCGCCCTCGATGCTGAGGCGGCCCTCGGCGTAGAGGCGCACGGCAAACGGGTAGAGCCGATGCTCGGCGGCGAGGATGCGCTCGGAGAGCCTCGCCTCGTCATCCTCTGCATGCACCGGCACCACCGCCTGGGCGATGATCGGCCCGGAATCGACCGCCGCGCGGACGAAATGGACGGTGCATCCGGAAAATCGTAC
The DNA here is from genome assembly GCA_049801295.1 of Allostellaceae bacterium. Taxonomy (GTDB): domain Bacteria; phylum Pseudomonadota; class Alphaproteobacteria; order ATCC43930; family CGMCC-115725; genus DATARH01. Next base: position 2,724 of record JBARKH010000237.1, read on the forward strand.
CCCGGCGGCGAGCGCCTGGCGCTGCGGGTGGAGCCCCGGGAAGGCCGGCAATAGCGACGGGTGGATGTTGACCAGCCGGTCAGCCCACGATTCGACGAAATCAGTGTCGAGGATGCGCATGAAGCCCGCCAGGACGACGAGCTCCGCGCCGCTTTGCCGCAACGCCCGATCAGCCTCGCTCGCGAAATCCGCTCGGCTCGGCTGCGTCAGAGTGCGACAGGGGATGCCGGCGCGGGCGGCATGCGCGAGACCCGGCGCCTCGGGTCGGTTGCTGATAACCAGCACGATTTCTGCCGGATAGGCCGGGTCGGCGACGGCCTCGATCAACGCCTGCAGGTTCGATCCGCGGCCCGAAATCAGAACGCCCACTCTCAGCCGTGCCGTAGACCGTGCCATGGCGCCTCCGCATCGATGGCCGCGATCTGCCATCCCAAACGCCGCTCGGGCCTGCTGTCGATGGCGTCCCCGCCAAAACTGCGCTATCACCAATGAGGTGCGGTCCGGGGAGCCGCGAAGATACGGGATCGGGGCCATCTTGCAATGAGTTTGCGATGACCTTGCCGCTGATGCCGGCGGGGACCGGCGGTCAACGCCGCGGGCGGTTTGCCGGTTTGGCTCTCGTCGTTGTGCTGGCGCTTGGGGTGATGAGCCGGCCGGGCCGGGCCGAGGATGCCGATCCGTTTTCCGCGACGGTCGCGGTCGACGCCACCGCAGACACCGTCGCCAAGGCCCGCGACATGGCTCGCATCGACGGTCAGCGCCGCGCCCTCGCCGCGATCGCCGCCCGCCAGTCCGGCGGCACCACCCCGGCGAAGCTGCCCAAGCTCGATGACAATGCGATCGGCAACCTCGTCCTCAGCTTCGAGGTGGCGAACGAGCGCATGTCCGCGGTGCGCTATG
>JBARKH010000238.1:0-11215 GCA_049801295.1 Allostellaceae bacterium
GCCTCGGTGAGGGTCGAGCGCGGCAGGGCGCTGCGCGCGGCACAGCTGTTGCGCAGTACCTCGGCGGCGCTCCGCAGTTCGCTCGACAGCACCACGAGGCTGCCATTGAGATCGGTTCGCGGCCCAACGATGTCGATCGTCCCCGAAATTCCCAGTTGCGATGAAGCCGATACGATGCTGTCCGGGGAGGAGAGGAACTCATCGGCCACAATCGTGATGTTGCCGCCATTGCCTTGTTGCGCCTGGGCGATGATCTCGCTGCGCAAGAGGACGAGGATGATCGGGTCGATCGTGATGTTGCCGCCGTTGCCGATCCCCAGGGCGACTGACGTCGTGATCTTGCTGTCGGTCAGGAACATCAGATCCTGGACGTGGAGGGTGATGTTGCCGCCATTCGCCGTGGCGCTCGCGGTCGAGATCGCGGCGTGATTATTCATCCGCAGGTCGCGCGCGGCGATCGTGATCGATCCGGCATCGCCCGTCCCGGTCGAACCGGCGCCGATCTGGGTTCCGGGATCGGACAGGAGGATGTCGGAGGCGACCTTGAGCATGACGTCGCCGCCCCTGCCCTGTCCGGCGCTCGAACTGGCGATATCCGCCCCGCCTTGGATCACGAGGCTGCCCGCACTCAGCGTTACATCGCCGGCATTCCCGATCGACCCCGGTGTCGCCGAGGCGGTGATCGCACTGCCCGCACCGGCGAGGGTCGCGCCGCCGCTGACATCGAGCACAACATCGCCGCCTGCACCTCGCCCGCCGGTACTAGTCGAAATCGCCCCGCCATTGGTCAGCGACAGCGCGCCGGCGGCGACCGTGACGGTCCCGGCATTGCCGTTGCTCTGGCTGCCGTCCACGTCGGTCGTCGACTTTGACGAGATCGCGGTCGCCGCGCCGTCGAGCGACACCGCGCCCGCCGCATCGACGACAACCTCCCCGGCATTCCCCGCCCCGGCGCCCAGCGTGTCGCTGGAGATCGTGCCGCCGCTGGCCAGGCTCACCGCCCCGGCATTGACGACGACCTGGCCGGCGTTGCCCAATCCCTGGGTGTTGGTGCTGATGACCCCGCCGTTGACGATGCTCAACGCATCCGCCTGGACGGTGATCGTCCCGGCATCACCACTACTTCCCAGCCGCGCCCGCGCGAGGATCCCGGTGGGCGGCGAGCCCAGGATGGAGGCGCCGTCGATGGTAAGCGCCCCCGCCCCCACGGACACCGATTGGACGGTAACGTTACCACCCTTTCCGGCGCCGAGCGTGTCGGCGAATATCACGCCGCCATCGGCGAGGGTGAATTTGGGCGCGGTGACGACGATATCGCCGCCATTGCCGGCGCCCGAGGTGCTGCTGCTGACGATGCCGTCATCCGCGATCGTCAGCGTACCGGCGGTGACGATGACGCTCCCGCCATTGCCCGACCCGCCGAGCGTGTCCGACGAGATATTGGAGAAGCTGACCGCCGCGTTCCCGGCAACCGTGACAACGACGTTGCCGGCATTTCCCGCGCCATCCGACTGGGTCGAAATCGATGCCGAATTCAGCAATGAGAGGTTGCCGCCGACGGTGACCGTCACATCGCCCGCCTGCCCGGCGCTTTGCAGCGAATTGGCCGAGATCGCCGCGCCCGTGTCGAGCGTCAGATTGTGCGCCGCGACCGTCACCGCGCCGCCGAGCCCGCCGACAAAGGCATCGGCGGAAATGTAGGACCCATCCGACAGCGCGGTATCGCCTTGCGCGGCCACCATGACCTGTCCAGCATTCCCCGTGGGGCAGGTCGCCGGTGTCGGGCAGCGCGTCCCGGCCGTCTGGGTGAATAGCGCATCCGCCGAGATGTACGATCCGCCCGATCGCGATGTATCCGAGAGCAACAGATTGCCGCCGACCGCCACCGTCACCTTGCCGGCGTTGCCGCCCCCCTCCATCGAATCGGTCGAGATGAACGCCGTCGTCAGGAGCGAGAGATTGCCGGAAACCCCGATATTGACCACCCCGGCGTTGCCGCCTCCGAAGCTGTCGGCCGAGAAATGCGAGCCGTTCCCGAGTATCGCATCGCCCCCGATCGTTGCCTGGACGGTCCCGCCGTTGCCGGTGTTCTGAAGCGCATCCGCCGTAATATACGTGCCGTTCGAGAGAGCGAGGTTGCCGTTGACGGTGACCGCGACGCTGCCGGCGGTGCCACCCTCGAAGCTGTCCGCCGCGATCTCCGAGGGAATTTTGTCGCGGATCCCGGCCAGCGTCAGATTTTGCGCGCTCAGCGTGACCGATCCGGCGGTGCCGCTGGAGAAACTGTCTGCGGAAACATAGGCGCCGCTTAAGAGCGTCGCATCGCCCTGAACGGCGACCTGAACCGTCCCGCCGTCTCCCGACTTGTCACCCTTGTTCTTGAGCGCGTCGGCGGAAATGAATGACCCGCCCGACTGCATCAGATTGCCGCCGACCGCCACATTCACGCTGCCGGCGGTGCCCCCCGCGAAGGTGTCGGCCGAAATCGACGATCCGAACGAGTTCGTGACATTCGACAGCGATAGATCGCCGCCGACACTGACCATCACCGTGCCCGCGTTTCCACCCGAAAACGCTTCGGCGGAAATCGACGATTCGTCTGCCACCGCGAGATTGCCGCCGACCGTCACGCTGACGCCGCCCCCCGTCCCGCCGCCAGAGCTATTCGCCTCGATAAACGATCCCCCGGACTTCGTCGCGTCCGAGAGTGACAAATCGCCGGCGACGGTGACCGTCATCTTCCCGGCGTTGCCGGTCGAGTTTGCGTCAGCGGAAAGGCGCGAGGCCTGCGCCAATGTGAGATTGCCGCCAGCGCTAACGGTGACGCTGCCGGCGTCGACACCGGAATCGCTGTCGGCCGAGATGGAAGAGGCCGATAAGAGGGTCAGGTTGCCGCCGGCGCTGACCTGAAGGTTTCCGGCAGCGCCGCTCGCGAGCGTGTCGGCGGAGATGTACGATGCGCCCGAGAGTGTCAAATTGCCGCCGGCGTTGACGGCGACCTTCCCCGCCGCGCCGCCGTCCGCATCGGCGGAAATGTGCGATTTGGTTTTTGAACCGCCAATCAGGCTGATCGCCTGCGCGGCATCGACCGTCACCGAGCCGGCGTCGCCGCCAAAAGTATCGGAGTCTATGGCGCCGCCATTGGTGATCGAGATCTGCTGGGCCGCGACCGCGATGTTGCCGGTGGCGCCCGTCTTGAAAGTCTGCGACCCGATCACCGTGCAATCGAAGCAGGGGACGGCGGGATCGCCTTTGATCGATAGCGTCCCGAAGATTGTAACCGAAATCGGCGCCGCCGCAGAGGATCCGAAGGTCTGCGAGATGACGCCGGTCTCGGCATTCGTTGGCGCGCCAGTGCCGTCGATCGCCACGCTGCCGGCGAGGACGGTGATCGCGCCCCCGCTGCCGGTTCCCTCGGTATCGCTGACCACCCGGCCGCCTCTTGACACCGTCAATCCGCCGCTGAGCGTGAGATTTAACGGGCCGCCCGAACCGGAGGCGTTGGTGCCGGTCCAGACTGCCGCGCCGCTCTCGACGGTAAGCGCCCCCGCGCCGATCGCGATCGGTGCGCCCGCGCCACTCGATTGCGCGATCGAATGGACATAGGCGAGGTTGCTGAGGTCGATCAGGCCGCTGGCATCGAGCGCGAGCTCGCCGCCCGATCGCGTGCCGTAATTGTCGCCGTCGAGTTCGCTGGCGCTGATCGTCAAGGAACCGGCGCGAATGAATATCCCGCCGCCGCTCCGGTGATTGGTCTGGTCGCTGACGCGGAGCACCGAGCCGCCGGTGATCTTGACCGGAGCAAACTTCGTCGCCGTCACGCCCGCGCTGTCGGTCGGATCGACCGGGATTTCGCCCGAGCCGGCGACGGCTGCCACCCTGATTGTGCCCGCGGGAGCCGTCAATCTCGCAGCGGTTCCAGACACGGGGTCGGCTCGGATCGTGACCGGCCCGCCGACGAGGCCGAGCGTCGCCCCGGGGGCCGTCACCCCGAGCCGGCTGCCGTTGACCGTGATCGCCGGCGGGGCCGCCTTAAGAAACCCGAACGCCGCCGGCGCCGCCTTGAACGTGCTGCCGCCAGTGGTGGTCGTCTGAAATGTCCCGTCCGAGGCGCGGATATAGTCGGCGGTCGAGGCATGAAAGCTGCCCGAAACGTTGACCGTCGCGTGCGGCCCAAAGACCATGCCGAACGGGTTGATCAGGTAGAGGTTGGCGCCGTTCAGCGTCGCCGGATCGGTTTTGATGGCGCCGTCGATCTTCGAGGGGAGGCCTCCGGTCACCCGGCCGATTACGTTACTAACACTGTTGGGCGCCGTGACCGTATTGCTGAAGGTCGCCGTCTCGCTCGAAGACAGTCCGAAAACACCGAAACTGTGGAACAGATTGCTGCCGGCCAGGGTGCCCGCCGTGATCGCGTAATTCTGACCGGCCAGCGTTACTCGCGTGCCAAGGCTGCCGTCGCTGGTGATGCGCTGCGCCGATGCGACGCCGGGCGCCAGGGCGCCGAGCAACACTGCCGTCAAACCGATAAGCCACCGCCCGCGGTAATGCGCCACGTTAACATCATCCGCCTAATTAAAAGTCGCGAAGCATGCGCGAGTTGGCCGATCGTGTCGAGCCATGCCGTCCCCCCGAGCGCAGCCCGGATTTGCTAGGCGGCGTGCGCCACGGGATGGAAGTTGCGCGGCAGCCCGGCTTTGGCGATGGCGCCATGGAGCGTGACCTCGGGAAGGGCGCCGGCGAGGATCTCGCGCACGCGCGCGAGCCTGGCGATGTCGATGCCCGTTTCGCATCCCATCGCCTCGAACATGAAGACGGTGTCTTCAAGGACGATGTTGCCGGTGGCGCCCGGCGCATACGGGCAGCCGCCGAGCCCGCCCAGCGACGCGTCGAAGGCGCGGCAGCCCGCTTCGTAGGCGGCCAGAACATTGGCTAGGCCCAGCCCGCGGGTGTCGTGAAAATGGGCCGAGACCGGCAAGGGCGCGACATCCGCCATGACCTTGCGGAAGACGCGGCCGATCGCCGCCGGCTGACCGTAGCCGACCGTGTCGGCGAGGATGATCCCGTCCGCACCGGCCGCGGCAACTTCGCCCGCGATGCGGCGCACCCGCTCTTCGTCGACATCGCCCTCGATCGTGCAACCGAAGGCGGTGGCGAGCCCGCAATTGATTTTGACGGTCTTGCCGCTGTCGCGGCAGAGCTGGACAACGCGGCGGAAATCCTCGACCGAATCCTCGGTGCTGCGGCGGACGTTCGACAGGTTGTGACCCTCGCTGACCGAGAGCACGAAATTCATCTCCGGGACGCCGAGCGCGAGACCCCGCTCGGCCCCGCGCGAATTGGGGATGAGCGCGGAGACGATGAGCCCCGGAAGCGTCATGGCATGGCGCACCACCGCTTCCGCGTCGGCGAGCTGCGGCAGGAGCTTCGGCGGCACGAACGAGCTGACCTCGATCTCGCGCACCCCGGCGGCATATTCGGCGTCGAGCCAGGCGAGCTTCACTTCGGTCGGCAGGATGTCGGCGATGCTCTGTAAGCCGTCGCGCATTCCAACTTCGCGGATCTGAACCCTCTCGCCCATCTCTCGTCTCCCGCTGCAACGTCCCCACAAAAGCTAAGCGCTGCCGAGCCCGGCGGCAACCGCCAAACCCGCTCCCCTTCCGTCATTCCCGCGAAAGCGGGAACCCAGGGGCACAGATGGGTCGCTGGCCCTGGATGCCCGCTTGCGCGGGCATGACGATGCGGAGAGAAATGGCGGCACCGCCCGGGTCGGGCGCGTGTCTATCGGGAGAACATGATGTCCGGGCCGCTGGCGGGGATCCGCGTTATCGATGTGACGATCGCGGTCCTGGGACCGGTGGCGACCCAGGTCCTCGGCGACATGGGCGCCGAGGTCATCAAGGTCGAGACGGCGGACGGCGATCCGACGCGCTATCTGGGCCCGGCGCGCCACCCCGGCATGGCCGCCTATTTCCTCAACGTCAACCGCAACAAGAAGAGCCTCGTCCTCGACCTGACGCGCCCCGTGGCGCGGGCCGCGATGCTGCGCCTCGCTGGGACGGCCGACGTATTCGTGCACAATCTGCGGCCCGGTGCGGCGACCCGGCTCGGCATCGATTACCCGACGCTCGCCGCCGCCAACCCGCGCCTCGTCTATGCCTGGGCGAGCGGCTTTCGGCCGGATAGCGCCGCCCGCGACCGCGCCGCCTTCGACGATGTGATCCAGGGCGAAAGCGGCCTCGCCGCGCTTAACAAAGGCCCGGATGGGGAGCCGCGCTATGTCCCGATGGTGGTGTGCGACAAGGTGTGCGGGCACGTCCTCGCGGGCGCGGTCGGCATGGCCCTTTTCGAGCGCGAGCGCAGCGGCAAGGGGCAAGAGGTCCACGTCCCGATGATGGAGACGATGAGCGCCTTCACCCTCGTCGACCATCTCTGGCACGGCGTCTTTGGCGAACCGGAAAAGGGGCTCGGCTATCCGCGCATGCTGACGCCTTACCGCCGGCCGTATGCGACGAAGGACGGCCATGTCTGCCTTCTCGCGACGACCGACCGACAGTGGCGCAACCTCTTTGCCGCGATCGAGCGCGCCGAATTGGCCGACGACCCGCGCTTTTCGACGATCGCGCAGCGCACCGCCAATATCGACGAGCTCTACACGCTCCTCGCGGCGGAGATGCGCGGCCGCACGACCGAAGAGTGGCGGGCGCGGCTCGACCGGTTCGACGTGCCCAATGGCGGGGTCAACGATCTCAAGGGGCTCCTTGCCGACCCCTATCTGCGCGACACCGGGTTTTTCCAGCCGCTCGACCACCCCTCCGAAGGGAAGCTGGTGACGATGGCGATCCCGACCTCCTTCTCCCGCTCACCAGGCGAGGTTCGATTGCCGCCGCCGCGCCTCGGCGAACACAATGCCGAGATCCTCGGCGAAATCGGCTACGACGCCCGGGAGATCAGCGAGATTTGCGGGATCCGCCGAGCGGAGCGAAACCCATCGCGGGGTTGACCGCATCGATGGGTTTCGCGTTGCTCAACCCATCCTACGCTCTATGATCCGCGCCGGAACATAGTCGAGAGGATCGGCTCACGATGAGCATCAAGGACAAGGCCTACATCGTCGGGATCTACGAGCATCCGACGCGCCTGGCGACCGACAAGACGGTGATGCAGCTCCATGCCGAGGTGGCGGCCGGCGCACTCGCCGATGCCGGGCTCACCAAGAACGACATCGACGGCTATTTCTGCGCCGCCGGCGACACCCCGGGCCTCGGCCAATTGTCGGCGGCCGATTATCTCGGATTGAAGACGCGGCACATCGATTCGACCGATGTCGGCGGCTCGTCCTATCTCCTGCAGGTCGGCCACGCCGCCGAGGCGATCGCGCTCGGCAAATGCTCGATCGCGCTGATTACGCTGGCCGGCCGGCCGCGCGCCGAGGGGATGGCGACCGGCACGCAGGCGCGCACCCCGGCGGTGCCGATGCCGGAATCGGGGTTCGAATCGCCCTACGCGCCGGCGACCGCCAACATGTACGCGATGGCGGCGATGCGCCACATGCACCAGTACGGCACGACGAGCGAGCAGATGGCCTGGGTCAAGGTCGCCGCCTCGCACCACGCGCAATACAATCCGCACGCGATGCTGAGGGACGTCGTCACCGTCGAAGACGTCGTCAATTCGCCGATGATCGCCGATCCGCTCCATCGCCTCGATTGCTGCGTCATCAGCGACGGCGGCGGCGCGATCATCCTGACGACGCCGGAGATCGCCAAGAGCCTCAAACGCCCGCTCGTCAAGGTGATCGGCGCCGGCGAAGCCCCCAAGCACCAGATGGGCGGCAAGGTCGACCTGACCTATTCGGGCGCGGTGTGGTCGGGGCCGCTCGCCTTCGCCGAGGCCGGGGTCAAGCCCGCCGACATCAAATACGCCTCGATCTACGACAGCTTCACGATCACGGTCCTTATGCAGTTGGAGGATCTGGGCTTTTGCGAGAAAGGCCAGGGCGGCCACTTTGTCAGCGACGGCAACCTCATATCCGGGGTCGGCAAACTGCCGTTCAACACCGATGGTGGAGGCCTCTGCAATAACCACCCGTCGAACCGCGGCGGGCTCACCAAGGTTTTGGAAGCGGTGCGGCAATTGCGCGGCGAGGCGCACCCCAAGGTTCAGGTCAACAACTGCGACGTCGCGCTGGCGCACGGCACCGGCGGCTCGCTGGGGACGCGCCATGCCGCCGCCACCGTCATCATGGAAAGGGAGTAAGCGCCATGGCGCAAGCGCAAGACCGCAAGATCTCGGCGCCGGCGGTCAACCTCGAAACCCAGCATTTCTGGGATGCCGCGGCCGAGGGCAAGCTCCTTTACAAGAAGTGCACCGCCTGTGGCGAACCGCATTTCTACCCGCGCACCCATTGCCCGTTCTGCTTCAGCGACAAGACCGAATGGGCCGAGGCCTCGGGGAAGGGCACGGTCTATACCTACAGCGTCATGCGGCGCGCGCCCGTTCCCTACGCTATCGCCTATGTGACCTTGGCCGAGGGCCCGACGATGATGACCAACCTCGTCGATTGCGACCTCGACGCGATCAAGATCGGCCAGGCCGTCCGCCTCGTCTTCAAGCCGAGCGAGGGCGGACCGCCAGTGCCGATGTTCACCCCCGCTTAGCTCGCGGTTATCGTCACCCCCGCAAAAGCGGGGGTCCAGGGCAAGCGGCTGAATTTTGGGGCCCTAGATTCCCGCTTCCGCGGGAAGGACGAGGAATGAGGGGCGGCCAGTTTCATGATCCTGGCGACCGCCGGCCATATCGACCACGGCAAGACCGCGCTGGTGCGCGCGTTGACCGGGGTCGACGCCGACCGGCTGCCTGAGGAAAAGCGCCGCGGGCTGACGATCGATCTGGGCTTCGCCTATACGACGCTGCCGGACGGGACCGAGCTCGGCTTTGTCGATGTGCCCGGGCATGAGCGGTTTCTGCCGAACATGCTGGCCGGGGTCCTCTCGATCGACCGTGTCCTCCTGATCGTCGCCGCCGATGACGGGCCGCGCCCGCAAACCCTCGAACATCTTGACGTCCTCGAACTGATCGGGATCCCCGAGATAACCGCGGTCATGACCAAGATCGACCGGGTGCCACCCGAGCGCCGCGCCGCGGTCGAAGCCGAAATCGCCGCGCTCCTTAGCGAAGCGGGCTATGACGGGGGCCCGATCTATCCGGTCTCCAGCGTCACCGGCGAGGGTATCCCGGCGCTTGCCGAACATCTGCGCGAGCGCGCCCGCGCCGCCGATGAGGCGCGCGCCGCCCGGAGGGCCACGGGCCGTTTCCGCTTGGCGATCGACCGCGCGTTCTCGCTCCCCGGCATCGGGCTAGTGGTGACCGGCACCGCATCCGCCGGCGAAGTCGCGATCGGCGACCGGCTCACCCTCAGCCCGCGCGGGATCGAGGCTCGCGTGCGCGGCATCCACGCCCATAACCGCCCGATCGAGCGCGCCCGGGCCGGCGAGCGCTGCGCCCTCAATCTCGCCGGCAATTTTCCCGAAGGCGCCGAGCCCGGCCGCGGCGACTGGGTCGTCGACCCGGCATTGCACAAGCCGGTCAATCGCCTCGATCTCAGGATCACCGTCTCGCGCGCGGCGCCCTCTCCCTTGCGCGACGGGTTGCCGGTGCATTTTCATCTCGGCACCGAGGACCGGGTCGGGCGGCTCGCCGTCCTCGGCGCCCGCGCCATTGCGCCGGGCGAATCAGGGTTCGTCCAGGTCGATTTCGAGCAGCCGATCGGCGCCCCAACCCAGCCGAGGTGCAGCAACCCCCACTACGCGCTACCAAATCCTGCGGCCACGCACCCGTCCGCTGCGCGGCGAAAACCCGTCATAGTGGCGCATGATCAATTGCGCCTCGATTTGCGTCACCGTATCCATTGCGACGCCGACCACAATCAGCAATGACGTACCACCAAAATAGAAACTCACGCCCAAGCCGTTCGTCACCCAGTTCGGCAAAGTTTCAAAGAAACGCCCCAAAGCGCCGGGCAAATGGTTCAGGTGAATGCCGGCGATCATCCACTCCGGAATGAACGAAATGATAATCAGGTATAACGCGCCGACCAGCGTGATCCGCGTCAACACCTCGTTGATGAAATCTGCGGTACGCCTTCCCGGGCGGATGCCGGGAATGAATCCGCCATACTTGCGCATGTTATCGGCGACTTCGCTGGGGTTGAATACGATCGAGACATAGAAATAGGCGAAGAAAATAATGCCGATCGCATACAGCAGCGTGTAAAGCGGCTCGCCCCATCCCAGCAACCGGATCAGATCTCCGAAGTAGCGGGTATTCTTCAATCCGTAGCCGACTGTCTGCGGCAGAGTCAGGATCGATGATGCAAAGATGACAGGCATGACGCCGCCCGCGTTAACGCGCAGGGGCAGGTGCGTTGATTGCCCGCCCATCACTTTGCGCCCAACGACGCGTTTGGCATACTGCACTGGAATGCGCCGTTCGCTGCGCTCTACGTAGACAATGAACGCAACCACGGCCAGCATGAATACGATCAGGCCCACCATCAGCGGGAACGTCATCGCGCCCCAAGCCGAGTTTTTCGCCTTATCGATCAAGTCCACGACGCCTCGAGGCAGGCCGACGACAATGCCTGCAAAAATCAGCAGCGACATGCCGTTGCCGACCCCGCGCTCGGTAATCTGTTCACCCAGCCACATGATGAACACGCTGCCCGCGGTCAGGGTGAGCATCGTCATGAAACGGAAACTCCATCCAGGAGCGAGGGAGAAGCCGCCTTTTTCGAGTCCGATGGCAATGCCGAACGACTGCACCGCGCTGAGAATGACCGTGATATAGCGCGTCCACTGGGTGATCTTCTTGCGCCCGAGTTCGCCTTCCTTCTGCAGCTTCGCGAGAGGCTCATACACAACGGTCAACAACTGCAGAATGATGGACGCCGTGATGTAGGGCATGATGCCCAAGGCGAAAATCGTCATCCGGCGCAGCTGGCCCCCGGAGAATAGATCGACAAACCCGAGCAGAGAGCCGCCGGTACTGCTCTGATTGAAGAACTGTTCCAGCTTGGCGGTATCGATTCCCGGCGTCGGCAAGTGTCCGCCCAACCGGTATACAAAAAGCATTGCGAGCGTGAAGATGATCCGCTTGCGCAGATCGGGAATCCGAAAGATGTTCGCCAGCTTGTCAAACATTACTGCAAGACCTC
>JBARKH010000239.1:0-16067 GCA_049801295.1 Allostellaceae bacterium
CTCGCGGCCAACAACACCAGCGCCCCGGTCAGCCCGGCGAGCGCCGCGGCGCCGGCGCCGAGCCATAGCCCGGCGATAAACAGCGGCAGCTGGGCCAGATAAACGAGAACCAGCCCGCCCGGCGTCCCGAGCATCACCGCGAGATAAAGGCACGCGCCGAGGCTGCCGCAAGCGACCGCGACCGAAGCGGTTCCCACTCGACGCATCTCAGCCTCTTCAATTACGCGCGGCGCGCCTACTTCACCATGTAAGGAAGGAGGCCGAGAAAGCGCGCCCGCTTGATCGCCCGCGCCAGCTCGCGCTGCTTCTGGGTCGATACCGCGGTGATGCGGCTCGGCACGATCTTGCCGCGCTCCGAGACGAAGCGTTGCAGCAACCGCACGTCCTTGTAATCGATCTTGGGCGCGTTGGGGCCGGAGAACGGGCAGGATTTGCGCCGGCGGAAAAACGGCCGGCGTGCCGCTGCGGCGGCGCGACCCGCCCCTGCTGCGTCTTGGCTTTCCATCTACGCGTCCACCTTTTCGGCCGGCTCGGCCGGCGCAACCGGAGGTGCGTCGCTCATCTGGCGATCGCCGCCGTCGCGGCCTTCGCCATAGCGGTCGCGGTCGCTGCGGCGCGGCCGGTCCTCGCGGCCGCCGCGGTTCTGCATGATCGGCGAGGGACCCTCTTCGAGCGCGTCGACCCTGAGCGTCAGATAGCGGATCACGTCCTCATTGATGCGCATTGTTCGCTCGAGTTCGGCGATCGCCGCCGCGGGCGCCTCGATATTGAAGAGCACGTAATGGCCCTTGCGGTTCTTGTTCATCCGGTAGGCGAGATTGCGAAGGCCCCAACTCTCGCGCTTCTTGACCTCGCCCCCCTGCTCGGCGATCAGCTGGATAAAGCTGTCGGCCAGCGCCTCGGCCTGCGCGCCGGAAATATCCTGGCGGGCGATGAACACATTTTCGTACAGCGGCATTTGTAACTCGATCCCTTATGGCTGTGGTGACCCGGAGCGCAATCGCCGGCCGGGTCGAGCCGGCCCAGGTCATCGACCTCGTACCGGCAAGGGGAAGGGCCGCACTATAGCGAACCGCGTCGCCGGCGCAATCTTCGCGCGGATTTTGGTGGGTTACGCTGCGCTAACCCACCCTACGGATACGGCTCCGCGGGCTTATGCCCGGATCGGCACGCCCTTTTCTTCGAGCACCTGCTGCAGTTCGCCCGTCTCGAACATCTCGCGGACGATGTCGCAGCCGCCGATGAACTCGCCCTGGACGTAAAGCTGCGGGACTGTCGGCCAGTTCGAGAACTCCTTGATGCCCTGACGCACCGAGGGGTCGGCGAGGACGTCGATGCCTTTGAACTTGACCCCGAGATGGCTGAGGATCTGTACGACCGCCGCCGAGAAGCCGCATTGCGGGAAGACTGGCGTCCCCTTCATGAAGAGCACGACCGGCGCCTCGCTGATCTGGGTGCGGATGCGATCTTGTAGCGTGATGTCCATTCTGTCGGTCCTCGTTTCAATGGCGCCGCAGCGAAGGCTGGAGCGCGATCGTTGATCGGGTTTTCTGTCAATCCTCCGGGGCGCTGGTCTGCAGCGCGAGCGCGTGCAGTTCGGTGCCCATCCGGCCGCGCAACGCCTGATACACCAATTGGTGTTGCTGAACCCGGCTTTTGCCGCGGAACGCGCTGGAGACGATCTGGGCGGCGTAGTGATCGCCGTCGCCCCGCAGATCCTCGATCGAGACCTGCGCGTCGGGCAGGCTCTCCTTGATCAGCCGCTCGATCGTCGCCGCGTCCATCGCCATCGCTTCGGTCCCCGACAAGCTAACCCGGTCAGCTTTGCGCCATATAGGCCGGCAGCCAAGCCTCGTTTGCGGCCTTCAGTTCCGCGACCGATATGGCACCGGCGCCGGGGAGTGTCAACGCGGCGCCGGCCCCCTGGCCGACAACCACGCCGATGCGCTGTGCCGGAACGCCGGCGGAGGCGGCCGCGCTCAGCAGTTTGTCGGGATCCGCGGTCTCAACGAGGTAGCGCGCCTGGTCCTCGCCGAACAGCCAGGCATGCGGCGGCAGCTCGGTTGGCAACGCCTCGAGCGCGACGCCGCTTGCCCCGGCCATCGCCATCTCGGCCAGCGCGACGAGGAGGCCGCCATCGCCGAGGTCGTGACAGGCGGCGACGTGGCCCTCGGCGATCTGCCCGCGCACGAAATCACCGTTCCTGCGCTCGGCGACGAGATCCACCGGCGGCGGCGGCCCCGCTTCGCGCCCCTCGATCTCGCGCAGGTACAAGGAGGCGCCGAGATGGCCTTTTGTTTCGCCCACAAGGATCAGTGCATCGCCGTCGTGCTTGAGCGCGAGGTCGACCGCGCGGCGCACATCCGTGAGGAGCCCAACGCCGCCGATGACCGGGGTGGGGAGGATCGCGCTGCCGCTGGTTTCGTTGTAGAGCGAGACATTACCCGAGACGACCGGGTAATCGAGCGCGAGGCAGGCTTCGCGCATCCCCTGGGTCGCGCCGACGAACTCGCCCATGATCTCGGGCTTTTCGGGGTTGCCGAAATTCATGTTGTCGGTGAGCGCGAGCGGCAGCGCGCCGACCGCGGTCAGGTTGCGCCAGCTTTCCGCCACCGCCTGAGCGCCGCCGCGAACGGGGTCGGCGCGGCAATAGCGCGGCGTCGAGTCGGTCTTGAGCGCTAGCGCCTTGCCGGTGTCGCCGATGCGGATGACCGCGGCGTCGCCGCCTGGACGCTTGACGGTGTTGCCCTGGACGAGGTGATCGTACTGCTCCCAGATCCAGCGTTTCGAGGCGAGATCGGGGCAGGCGAGGAGGCGCTTCAGGCATTCGAGCGGGTCGCGCTCAGAGAGGCTGGCAGCGTCGATCTCGGGCTCGCGCGCGCGCGCCACCCAGGGGCGCTCGTAAAGCGGCGCCTCGCTGACCAGCGGCCCGATCGGGATCTCGGCGGCGATCTCGCCGTGCATGGTTAGCACCAGCCGGCCGGTCTCGGTGACCCGGCCGATGACCGCGAAGTCGAGCTCCCATTTGTCGAAGACGCGGCGCGCCTCAGCCTCGCTCCCTGGCGCCAGGATCATCAGCATCCGCTCCTGGCTTTCGCTGAGCATGATCTCATAGGCGCTCATGGCAACTTCGCGCACCGGCACGCGGTCGAGGTCGAGGGCGATGCCGAGCCCGCCCTTGCCGGCCATCTCGACCGAAGAGGAGGTGAGACCCGCCGCGCCCATGTCCTGGATCGCGACGATCGCGTCGCCTTCCATCAATTCAAGGCACGCTTCGATGAGGAGCTTCTCGGTGAACGGGTCGCCAACCTGCACGGTCGGCCGCTTCTCGCCGGCATCGCCGCCGAACTCGGCCGAGGCCATCGTCGCGCCGTGGATGCCGTCGCGCCCGGTCTTGGCGCCGACATAGATGACGAGGTTTCCCGGCCCCGCCGCGGCCGAATAGAAGATGCGGTCGGCGCGCCCGAGCCCGACGCACATCGCGTTGACGAGGATGTTGCCGTTATAGGCGGCGTGGAACTGGCACTCGCCGCCGACCGTCGGCACCCCGACGCAATTGCCGTAGCCGCCGATCCCGCCGACGACCCCCGACACGAGGTGCCGGGTCAGCGGATGGTCGGGGCTGCCGAAGCGCAGCGAATTGAGCATTGCAATCGGGCGCGCGCCCATCGTGAAGACGTCGCGCAGAATCCCGCCGACCCCGGTCGCCGCGCCCTGGTGAGGCTCGATGAACGAGGGATGGTTGTGCGATTCGATCTTGAAGACAATGGCGTCGCCATCGCCGATATCTATGACCCCGGCGTTCTCTCCGGGGCCGCAAATCACCCGTGGCCCCGTGGTCGGCAGCGTCTTCAGCCAGATCTTCGACGATTTGTACGAGCAGTGCTCGCTCCACATCGCCGAAAAGATGCCGAGTTCGGTCAGGTTCGGGGTGCGCCCGAGGATCGCGCAAGCGCGCTCGAATTCCTCGCCGCTCAGCCCCATCTCGGCGGCGAGTTCGGCAGTGACGTTGGAGCCGGTCACGGCTGCACGGCCGTCGTGCGTCCTTCGAGACGCGCTCCTGCGAAGCGCTCCTCAGGATGAGGCAAATTTATGTGTTGCATTAAAGGCTCACCTCATCCTGAGGCGCCGGCGCAGCCGGCGTCTCGAAGGACGCACGACTCGCTTTCCGAGACCACGTTATTACTGCAAGGCGCCGACGAGGCCATCGAAAAACGCGCGGCCGTCGGTCCCGCCGAGCAACGGATCGGTCGCGTTCTCGGGATGCGGCATCAGCCCGAGGATCGTGCGGCTGTCGTTGAAGATGCCGGCGATGGCGCGGGCCGAGCCGTTGAAATTATCTTCTTCGGTGAGGGCGCCCGAGGCCCCGCAATAGCGGAACCCGACGAGGCCCTTATCCTCCAATCGGTCGAGCGTATCGGGATCGGCGGTATAGCCGCCATCGTGGTGCGCGACCGGCACCCGGATCGTCTGGCCGGCCGCATAGCCGCAGGTAAAGATCGTCTGCGGGTTTTCGACGCGCAAATGGACGTCGCGGCAGACAAAGCTCAGCGTTCGATTGGGCAATAGCGCGCCCGGCAGCATGCCGGCCTCGGTGAGGATCTGGAAGCCGTTGCAGATGCCGAGGACCGGGGTGCCGCGCTGGGCGCGGGCCTTGACTTCGCGCATGATCGGGGCGTGCGCGGCCATCGCGCCGCAGCGCAGATAATCGCCATGGGCAAACCCGCCGGGGAGGATGATGAGGTCGCACTCGGGCAGGCTCGCCTCGCCGTGCCAAATGCGCAGCGGCTCCTTTCCGGTAGCGAGCTTCCAGGCCAGGCACACATCGTGCTCGCGGTTGGAGCCCGGAAATATGATGACGACGGCTTGCATCGGCGGCCGCTTCTGATGGCGCGGATCACCGTCACATACGCCGCACCGCCTAGCCGTTCAAGCCGGGCCGCACTCGCCTCGATCTACGCTCGCGCCGGCGCCTGCCGTCAGGTTTCGGTCGTCGACCAGGCGATCGCGGTCGCGGTACCGAGAAACACCAGCGCCTGTGCCGCCAAGTACGGCTGGCAATAGCTGAAATAGGTGCAGAACACGCCGAGACTCCCGAAGATCGTCGAGGCGGTCGAGAGCGCGACTTGCAGCATCATGGCATCGAACATGGCGTCGTGCCTCTCGTCTCTGTTGTGGGATGGCACTTGGCCACCAATACGGCGGCCGGTGCTATAAAATTCTTGGTTAATCGCCCTGGAGAAAATGCCACACCCGGCCGCCTCACGAGGTGGCGCAGCTCGCCTGGTCGTCGCGCGCGGTGGGAGCGGGATCGGGCGCGTCGAAGGGAGCGCCCTCGCCGGGGTCGCCGCCCGAGATCTCGACCCCGGAGACGATCGGCGCCTTCGTGGAATCGCTGCCCGATACGATCGAGCCGCCGGATACGATTTCGCCGCGCTCTGGCCACAGCATGCGAAAGTCGTCGAGCCGCCGCCCGGTCCCGCCACGGACGTAAACGGCTGCCGAAAGACGAAAGCTGTGCCCGGCGATCGCCGCGCCGACCGGCTCTCCGCTCTCAGCCCAAATCGCCGTGTCGCCGGCGAACTAGGCGTTGAGCGCGGCGCTGTCGTCATGCCTGCCGTCGCCCCACAGCACGATGTCGGCCGGGACGCAGTGCTGCCGCTCCGCCGCCTGAGCCGTTATCTGCAACAACCGGGTGACGATCGCGGAAGCGATCACAAGGTATCGTGTCATTGCGAGGGCATTAATATAGTTGGCTCAGTGCCCTCAAAAGACAGTCGGGCGGCGCAAGAAAAATGCGACGTAACCGTAGGTAGGACCGCTCACGGCAGCGAGCGTGTCGTGCTCGACATCCTCGTGCGGCCCGAGTTTGCT
This sequence comes from Allostellaceae bacterium, assembly GCA_049801295.1. Lineage (GTDB taxonomy): Bacteria > Pseudomonadota > Alphaproteobacteria > ATCC43930 > CGMCC-115725 > DATARH01. The sequence goes on from JBARKH010000239.1 coordinate 5,875, forward strand.
TGTCCACCTACCATCTGGCAGTTGGAATGCGGCGTGCGTCGGCTCAATCACGCCGAACATATTCCGCTGGCCATAAATTGCGATCTTTTGAAAGCCGAATTCCAAGTTACCGTCTGAGCAGCGCAGGTACCCTAGCGTCCCGTATGCTTGGAAAAACGCGTCGAAGGTGACCGCGATCGGCACGTTGGGTGGCCAGTAACACAGCTTGCGAGCAAGCAGAACGGCATCCGGCCACCACCATCGGGTAGCGTCCTCCGCGGCCCACGCTATGCAATTGTAGCGGTTGGAGGCCGGGCTTGTAATTCGCCCGTTCAGATCATCGAGGTGCGGGATTTCCCAACTTTGCCAACTACCATGCATAACGGCGGTGGCCCCAATCCAGCCAAGCACGTGCGATTTGCACCGTATCGCCCGCCGCTGCTTCTGGAACTGGGTCCTCGCCGGTTATCGCATGTAGCGCCCAACCCCAGTGATCGGGGTTATCACCCTCTCGCTCTAACCTCCTCAGAATATGGGGAATCACGCGGTCACCCATCCCGATAATCCGCTGATACGAGGGTGATAGCATCATGCTGGTGATCGACGATGTAGCGCCACGCTCTCTGCCCCATTGATCGGCCAGCATCTCGAACGATGCGCCGTCTGGGATAATGCAAGCCGTCTCAGGCCGCCGCGACGCAAACAGACCGCAGTCCCATCCGGTGTTATCAACGTGGAGCACAAGCTTGGCAGTAGAATTGCTAGGCACTGGAGGCCAATCCCGGAGAAGCATCGCATTAACGATGAATCTCTCTTTTGGGGTGGCAATTTGCATCATCACTGCACCTTTTTCTTCAATTCTTGCGGGACGCTTGAGATCGTTATAACAGGTTGAACGTTCGACAGATACAGCGGGTTACCAGCCGGATCATACTGCCCATCAACTCGCACTGCCGATAGCAAGGTCACCTTCGCACGGATCACTGTGCCGTCCGCCATGGTGAATTCGCTCCACCGCTCGGAGGACTCCTCAACCTGCACCTCGGTGCCTTGCCCCTTCTCGCCCGTCGGGAGGGTAACCTCGACTTTGCGCTCGGGCATGGTCAGGTCCTTTCCCTTCCGCTGTTTCGCACGTCGCGCGGCGTTCGCAGCATCGTATATGTTCTGCTCTTGACGCAACTCCTCGCGCGGCACATTGACGATTTTACGCGCCAGTTCGTTAAATCTTCTCATCGATCCGGGCGCGACGCGTTGATCTGGCGCAACCCGAGCGTCGCCCGCGTCCTTGTCGGGGCCTTCAGAACGGAGGGGGGTCTTTCGTGGGGATGGCATGTCCGATAAGCTCGTCATATGTCAGCCGTCGTCCGGCGATCGACGATATCACCTTACGGAACCTCCCCCCATCGGTATCATCGCGCTCGTTAAAGCGGAAAGTTTGCTCGTCGAGATATCGGCCAAGGTGGAACGGCTCGACGGATACGTAAGTTCCCTTGATCGTCCGCTTCAGCAGCGACCAGAAGTTTTCGATGCCGTTGGTGTGAACATGACCTTCGACATAGGCAACTGCATGGTTGATAACGAACTGCTCGTAGTCGGCATCAAGCCCGCGATATCCAACCCAGCTATCGGTGTAGAGGCGGGAGCCCGGTTCGATGGTGCTGCGTATCTGCGCATGCAGTGTGTCACCCCTTACGTCGGGGATATGTTCGGCGCGCACTTTGCTCTTGCTACCGCTGGCCTTGTCAGTGCGCCGCAGGACGCCCATGACCACCTCTTTGCCGGCGTGGCCGCGAGCGTCGCCGATAACCCGCTTGCGCCGGCTGGCGTGCATGTTCTTCGACAGTCCACCCACAAAACTTTCGTCCGCTTCGACCGAGCCGGACATCTTCTCAACCGAGCCGGTCTGCATGGCGAGCCGGATGCGATGATCCATGAACCATGCGGTTTTTTGCGTGACGCCAAGCGCCCGGTGCATTTCGTAGCTGCTGATCCCGTTTTTGCAGTTGGCGACCATCCAGATCGCGGCGAACCATTTGCCCAGGTCGACGGGGCTGTCCTCAAAGATCGTGCCGACCTTGGCCGAGAACTGGCGCTTCGGGTGCTTTTCCTTGCATTCCCAAAGGCGTCGGGTTGCAATGAACCGGACATCGGCGCGGCCACAGGTCGGGCAATGGACACCTTGCGGCCAGCGCAGTTCGACCATCGTGCGCAGCGAAATATCTGGGTCCGCGAAATACCGGATGGCTTCGAGAAGGGTTTGCGGCTCAGAGAGCGGTGCGGCGGTTTTCATACCAATCAATATGATACCGTCGGTTTACTGTGTCAAGTATATTAATGCCATTGCGAGGAGCGGAGCGACGACGCAATCCGATCGGCGCGAGGCAAAACCATGAGGAGATTGCCTCGCCTACGCTCGCAATAACAACTCGGTTTCCTCATCCAATCTCGATCGCGTAATTCTCGATCACCGGGTTGGCGAGCAATTGCCGGCACATCTCTTCGACCCGCGCGTGCGCCGCGGCGGGGTCGGTGTCGGCGAGCTCCACTTCGATCAGCTTGCCTTGGCGAACTTCGCCCACCCCGGCAAAGCCGAGGCCCTTCAGGGCGTTGCCGATCGCCTGGCCCTGCGGATCGAGCACTCCGGGTTTGAGGCTGATATGAATGCGTGCCTTCATTGCCGAGGCTATTATTGCATTGTCTTCGGCGCCTGGAAATCGCTCGGGCCGCCCTCCGGCAGGATGCCGAGCCGGCGCGCCACCTCCTGATAACCCTCCTCGACCCGCCCGAGATCCTCGCGGAAGCGGTCCATGTCCATCTTCTCGTTGGTGCGCGAATCCCACAACCGGCAACTATCCGGGCTGATCTCGTCGGCAATCACGATGCGCATCTCGTCATCGCTATACAAGCGGCCGAATTCCAGCCGAAAATCAACCAGCTTTATGTTGATCCCGAGAAACAGCCCAGTCAGGAAATCGTTGACCCTGAGGGCGATGTGCCCGATCTCGTCGAGATCGTGGGTGCTCGCCCAGCCGAAGGCGGTGATGTGCTCTTCGGAAACCGGCGGATCGCCGAGTTCCTCCTTCTTGTAAAAGTATTCGATGATCGAGCGCGGTAATGCCGTACCTTCCGGAATGCCGAGACGTCGCGTCAGCGACCCGGCCGCGATGTTGCGCACGACGACCCCGATCGGGATGATCTCAACCTCCCGCACCAGCTGCTCGCGCATGTTGAGCCGACGCACCAGATGCGTCGGGATGCCGATTTCGGCAAGATGCAGCATCAGGAACTCGCTGATGCGGTTGTTGAGGACGCCCTTGCCGGTGATGACACCGCGCTTCTGCCTGTTGGACGTGATCGCCTCGTCCTTGAAATGCTGGACGAGGGTGCCGGGCTCCGGGCCCTCGAACAGGACCTTGGCCTTGCCTTCGAAAATCGGGCGGCGTCGCGATGGCGACATTATGGTTCTACTAAAATCGTGAAGTGCTAGCGAGATATGGTATCGCGGCAAGGTTAATAACATCCCCTCACTACCCGGTGACGTTGCGCCACGGCGAGGGCTCGGGCAGCCAACCGGCAAAGCGAAATATGGGCCGCCGCTCCGGCGAGGGCGCCGCCGGCAGCGCGATCAGCGCGCTCGACACCGTGGCAAATCCGCGCGCGGTGCGGAACCGCAAGGCCGCTTCCGCCGGCGCGCCAGAGGGCGCCGTGTCGTCACTGAGCAGATCCTGCCAGGCGGACCACTCGTCGCGATCGGGATCGGGCGCCGGCGCGGCGCGAAAACGCGGTCCGGCGAGGGCAAGGCGCGGCGTCGCTATCTCGTTGAGGTCGCCGGCGGCGATCAGCGAGATCCCTTCGTCGAGCGGGCGCGCCACGATCGGGCCGGGACCGGTATGGCGCAGCCAGAACGCATCGCGGTTATCGGCGACGATCAGGTTGAAGGTGCGGTAGGCGGACGGGTCGAGATAACTGAGTGCCGCTGCCGCAGCGACCGCATCGGCGTGGTCGAGCGCCTCGAGGACAAGTTCGCCGCGCGAGCGCAGACCGGACGCCGGACCGAGCGAGCCATGGCGGTTGAGGATGGCGGCGGCGACGCCCCAATCATTGACCCCGAGCCACGACCCTCCCGCTTCCAGGTCGAGACCGGCGACGACCTCGGCCCGGTCCGGCCAATGGCGACCGGGCGGCAGCGCGGGGCGCTCGATCATTTCGTCGCGGTTCGCCCCGATCACCACCGGCCAGGCGTGCTCGGGCCGGCGCAGAATCACCAGCGTGCACATTCACGTCCCCGCCAACCTCTTGCTCAACCGCCCCGCATGCGGCTGTGATATGGTGGCGGCCAGCCGCCGGCGCCGCAGGATACGGGAATCGGACACATGACAACCTTTGACGGACGCGAAAAAGATTTCGAGGCCCGCTTCAAGCACGACCAGGAACTGCAGTTCAAGGTCACCGCGCGCCGCAACCGGCTGTTGGGGCTGTGGGCGGCCGAGCGCATGGGGCTGAGCGGGCCGCCCGCCGATTCCTACGCCAGGGAGGTGGTCGACGCCGAATTCAAGGGCGGCGACCGCCACGTCGTCGACAAAATCGTCGCCGACCTCGCCGCCAAGGGTCACACCGTCACCGCGGCGCAGATCCAGTTCGAACTCGACCACTTCGCCGAGCAAGCCAAGCAGCAGATCATGCAGGAGTAAGGCAAGCGAGCCCTTCTCCCGCATTGCGGGAGAGGGTGCCCATCGCGCTGCGATGGGCGGGTGAGGGTCTTCACATGACCGAAAGCCCGAACGAGCGTGCCCGCCGCCTGCGGCAAGACGCCACGGACGCCGAGCGGCGGTTATGGTCGGCACTGCGCGACCGACGGCTGCGCGGCTATCGCTTCCGCAGGCAGCATCCCATCGGCGAGTTCATCGTCGATTTTGCCTGCACCCGAGATTGGCTCATCGTTCAGGCAGATGGCGGCCAACATGCGGATAGCGAGGATGACCGCCGCCGCACTGCCTGGCTCGAAAGCCAAGGCTGGCGGGTATTGCGCTTCTGGAACAATGACATTCCGGGCAATACGGAGGGCGTAATTCTGGCCATTCTCCGAAAGCTTTCATCGGACTAGACCCTCACCCTCCCGCGCCTGCGGCGTGGGTCCCTCCCTCTCCCGCAGTGCGGGAGAGGGGCTATTACGACAGGGCGCCCCTCAAACCGGCCGGTCGCCCTTCACCGTGACCCGGTTGCCGGAGCGAGTGTGCGGCCAATAGTCCCACATTGCGTGGTGCTGGACGCAGCGGTTGTCCCAGAAGGCGATCGAGTTCTCCTGCCAGCGGAAGCGACACTGGAACAGCGGGTTGGCCATGTGCTTGTAGAGGTACTGCAGGATACCGGCGCTCTCGTCGCGCGGGATGCCGTTGATGTACCGGGTGAAGCCCTCGTTGACGTAAAGCGCCTTCTTGCCGGTCACCGGATGGGTGCGCACCACCAGGTGGTCGGCATAGGGGTAGCTCTCTTTGTCCTTGACCCCGTAATTGGCGTACTGGCCGCGGTAATGCTCGCCGTTGTGGCGGGCGGTCAGGCCCTCGAGATAAGTCTTCATGCGGTCCGACAGCGCGTCATAAGCGGCGTACATGCTGGCGAAGAGGGTGTCGCCGCCCTTGGGCGGGCATTTCCGGATATAGAGGATGCTGCCCATCGGCGGCTCGGGGTCGCACGAGACGTCGGTGTGCCAGCCCTCGCCGTTGGCGCGCGGGGAATCCTTGTCGGCATGGATGACCATCAGCTCGGGATGGCCGGGCTCCGCGGGGGCGGCCGGGTGAAGATGGAGATCACCGAACTTGCGGCCGAAATCGAGGTGCTGCTCCGGCGAGAGGTGCTGGTCGCGAAAGAAAATCACCAGGTTCTCGGCGAGCGCGCGATGGATCTCGTCCATCTGCCGGTTGCTGAGCGGAGCCGAGAGGTCGACGCCGTCGATCTCGCCGCCGATGATCGGGGTCAGCTTGTCGACGGCGATTGTCTCGTAAGGCGCCGACTCGTCCGGGGTATGCCTGATGCGGGGTCCACTTCGGTCGCGAAACAGTGTCATGGCTTTGTCCTTCCGCGCGGCGCTGCCGATGTTCGACCGTAGCCCGAGCTTGTACCCCGGTAAAGCGCCGCTCAACTATGGCTGCTGCGCGGTATAGTCGGGGGAACCACGGGGAAACCGGAGGATTGGATGAAAATCACCCGCTTCGTACCCGCGCCCGACGGCGGCTCCCAGTTCGTCGACCTCGAGTTCGCCATCGACCTCGCCCAGAGCGGCGGCTGGGGGCACCGCTCACAGGTCATCCCGGCACAGAGCACGGTGCTCGGCGAGTTGCCGGCGGGCGTGGAGCAAGATTGGCACCCGGCGTCGCGCCGGCAAATTCTCGCCATTCTCTCGGGCACCGTCGAGATCGAGGTCAGCGATGGGCAGAAGCGGCGACTGGGACCGGGCGACATGTTCCTTGCCGACGATTGTGGAAGCCGCGGTCACAAGACCCGCACGATCGGCGGTCCCGCGAGGATCCTCTTTGTGCACCTGCCGGCGGATCTCGCTCTCGACTGAAATCGGCGAGTATTGTGTGACGACGCTAGTCGCCGAACACCCGGCGAAAGATCGTGTCGACATGCTTCAGATGATAGGCCGTATCGAACGAGGCGTCGATTGCCTCGCCGCTCAGGTAGCGGCCGATTTCGGGGTCGGCCTTGAGCCGGTCGGCAAAACGGCTCTCGCCATGCCACGCCGCCATCGCGTGCTTCTGCACCAGGCGATAGGCATCCTCGCGGCTCATCCCGGCCTGGGTCAGGGCCAACAGAAACCGCTGAGAGTCGACCAGCCCCCCCAGTGAATCGAGGTTCGCTCGCATGCGCTCGGGGTCGACGATCATACGGTCGATCACCCCAGCCAGCCGAGCGAGCGCGAAATCGAGGGTTGTCGTCACGTCGGGCGCGATGAAACGCTCGACCGATGAATGCGAAATATCGCGCTCGTGCCAGGTCACGACGTCTTCCAGGGCCGGGATCACCGCCGAGCGGATCACCCGCGCCAACCCGGTCAGGTTTTCCGACAGCACCGGGTTGCGTTTGTGCGGCATGGCCGAGGAACCCTTCTGGCCCTCGGCGAAAAATTCGGAGGCTTCGCGCAGCTCGGTCCGTTGCAAATGCCGCAGCTCGGTGGCGAACCGTTCGACCGCGGCGGCGATCAGCGCCAGCGTCATGAAGAACGCGGCATGGCGGTCGCGCGGGACGATCTGGGTCGAGATCGGCTCCGGAACCAGGCCGAGCTTCTTTGCGACATATTCCTCAACGCGCGGGTCGATATTCGCGAAGGTGCCGACCGCGCCGGAGATCTGGCAGGTGGCGATTTCCTCGCGGGCGAGGACGAGACGCTCGCGATTGCGGGCGAACTCGGCCCAGTGTCCGGCGAGCTTCAGACCAAACGTCGTCGGCTCGGCATGGACGCCGTGGCTGCGCGCCACCATCGGCGTGTATTTGTGCTCGACCGCGCGGCGCTTGAGCGCCGCCAGCACCGCGTCAAGATCGGCGAGCAGGATATCGGCCGCTTCCGTCAGCTGTACCGCCAGGCAGGTGTCGAGGACGTCGCTCGATGTCATCCCCTGGTGGACAAAGCGCGATTGGGGACCGACATGCTCGGCGAGGTTGGTCAGAAACGCGATCGTCTCGTGGTGGACCTCGCGCTCGATCTCGCGGATCCGCTCGACGTCGAAGGCGCCCTTCTCGCGCACCGCCTGCGCCACGCCGGCCGGGATGATTCCGAGCTCTTCCTGTGCCTCGCAGGCATAGGTCTCGATCTGGAGCTGGATGCGAAAGTAGTTCTCGGGCTCCCAGATCGCCGCCATCTGCGGCCGGCTGTAGCGCGGGATCATGCCGGGACGGCCTCCCCTATCGGCGCCGCGTCGATTGCCGGATCGTAGCCGAACCCGACGAGCGCGGCGAGCATATGCGGCGGCACCGGCGCGCTGACCCTGATCGGCGGCCGGGCGGGATAGAGCGGCAGCGCGATAGCGCGAGCATGGAGCAGGAGCGGCGAATCGTCAGCCGGACCAAGACGTGGGCCGCCATAGGCCGGATCGCCGACCACCGGACAGCCGAGCGCAGCGCAATGCACCCGGATCTGGTGGGTGCGCCCGGTCAATGGCCGCAATTCAAGCCAGGCCCGGCCGTTCGCCGTCCCGAGCACGCGATAATCGGTGATCGCGCGCTGCCCTTCCGGATCGATCACCATGCGCCATCCGACGATGCCGCGCGGCTGCTTCGAGACCGCCGCCTCGATCCGCCCCTCGGGCGCGGCCGGCACGCCCTGCACCACCGCCCAATAAACCTTCTCGACCCTGCCCTCGGCGAAGAGCTTTCCAAGCCGGCGCAGCGCCTTCGGGTGGCGCCCGAGCACCAGGCACCCGCTGGTGTCGCGGTCGAGCCGGTGGGCCAACGCCGGCGGCCGCGGCAGCCCAAAGCGCAAGAGCGTAAACCAATGCTCGAGATTGGCGCCGCCGCCCGGCCCGGCATGGACCGGAATGCCGGCCGGCTTGTCGATGACCAGCACCAGCCCGTCGCGATAAAGCACGCGGTCGATCAGGTCCGTGGGGAGGATTCCGGGCCGGTTCATTACCGAAACATCGTCTTCGCAACCCCGCCCTGCAAGCGCAGCCGCGACAGCGATGGCGTCAGCGCAGCAAGTGTGTCGACGCGGCTTATCCTCTCGCGCCCCGCGGGTACGCTTCCGGGGGCGGGGCAGGCGGCGTTCTTTGCAGGCAACGGCCGGCGTAAAGGATCTCGCCGCCATTGCCGAACACGCCTTCGGCATCGGGGACATAGCGCCTGGTGTCGACGACATAGCCATCGGGGCACATCGCATGGGCCTGGAGTGCGTCGGCGATCCAGTCGCGGCGCAACCGTTCGGCGGTGCCGTCGTCGTTTTCGCTCATCACCGTGTTGGTCCGCGCGCTGTAAAGGAACGAGGAGGGACCGCTCGCGGCGAAGCCTTCGATGCGAGCCGAGCCGACGCAACCAGCGAGCGAGAGGAGGCAGAAGAGAGCGAGCGCGCGCATCGGGCTGGATCTCCGTGGGTCAAGCCCTGTCTCTATTCCCGATTCGGCGCCAGAGGGCAAGCGCCGCGGTTGAATGCCGGTTGAACCGGGGCGGCGAACGCGCAGAATGAAGCTCGGCCTCGGCCGTTATCATCCGGGCCAACAGGAGAGCGGCCAGCGGAGCCCAGGTGGACAGGCACAACAATTTCGACCTGCTGCGCCTCATTGCGGCGGTTTCAGTGATCTTCAGCCATGCCTTTCTCCTCGCAGAGAACTCGCAGGATCACGAGCCGCTGATGATCCTCACCGGCGGCCAGACGATTCTCGGCGTCGTTGGCGTTTTCGTGTTTTTCACGATCAGCGGCTATCTGGTCACCCAGAGCTTCGACACCACAGCCTCGCCCTTGGTATTCCTCGCCAAGCGGGCGCTGCGGGTCTTCCCCGGCCTTTTCCTCTGCCTCGCGGTCTGCGTTTTCGTCATCGGGCCGTTGGTGACCGGGTTGCCGCTCGCCGAGTATTTCGGGCGCCGCGAGCCCTACCTCTTCCTCGTCCACAATGCCGTCCTCGACACCGATTACAACCGGCTGCCCGGGGTCGTGTTCGGGCCGGGCAATATCGGCGGCATCGTCAATGGGCCGCTGTGGAGCCTACCTTGCGAAGTCCTGATGTACCTGATGCTCTTCGCGCTTGGGCTATGCCGCCTTCTGACGCTGCGCGTTGGGCTCGCGCTCCTCGCCATCGGCGTCGGCTGCCTGTGGTTCGAGGTCACTGAAATCTTGGGCGGCGCCTTTTGGCTGCTCGGCTTCTTCGCCGCCGGGATCTGCCTCTACCGATTGCGCACAGCGGGGTTGTTCGTTGGGCCGTGGGCCGGGCGCTGGGCTCTCGTCGCGGCGCTCGGGCTCCTGCTCAGCATCCCGGCGCACCTCATTCTCGTCGCCTTTCCGCTGTTCGGCAGCTATCTGGTGATCCGCCTCGCGCTCAATCGGAAGCTGCCGCCGGTGCCGGCCGCGAGGTTCGGCGATCTCTCCTACGGCCTCTACATCTATGGCTGGCCGATCGAGCAGTGCGTCGTCTATTTCAGCGGCGCGGCGGCGCCGTGGTGGGCAGTGTTCGGGCTCTCGCTGCCGCTGGCGGCGGCGGCCGCTTTCCTCTCGTGGCACGGGATCG
>JBARKH010000240.1:0-2736 GCA_049801295.1 Allostellaceae bacterium
CGCCGGAACGAACCCGCGATGGCCTCTGGCGACGTATCGGCGTCTTGCTCGACCAGTTCACTCCTGACGAATGCGCCAACTATCTCCGAGCCGCCGGCTATAGCGACTCATTCTGAAAATGCTCTAGCCCAACAGCCCGCGACGCAACAGCCTGACATCGGCCGGTCGGAATACCAAGCCGGCTGCGCCGCCTGCCACGGCGCTGACGCAAAAGGCAACGGACCGGCTGCGGTTGCATTGCTAACCAAGCCGGCCGATCTGACGATAATCGCCAAGAAGAATAATGGGGTGTTCCCGTTTGGCCGCCTCTACGATGTCATCGATGGCCCACAAGAAGTCAAGGCTCACGGCGATCGTACTATGCCGGTTTGGGGCTACCGGTATTCGCCAGCGCCAATTCCAGGGACTAATCCCGTCATACCGTACTTTGTTGATCCGCTCTACGATCGCGAACCGATAATCAGGGCACGCCTTCTTGCCGTCATCGATTATCTTTATCGCATCCAGGAAAAATCAGCGCGGGTGTCGGCACGAGCAGGGATCGTCCGCCGTCCTCGCGATCGCCCAGGCAGAAACCCTGGATTTTCGACGATGCGCCATCCTTTTTTGTCAAAGTCGACAGCGAATCCCCGAGCCTCAAATCCACCCGTTTTCGCCATTCGTTTGTGAACGACCGTCCGAACACCGCACGACGTTCAGGACCCGGGCAACGGAGGGGTCAGCGGGTTCGGGGGCGGCGGATGCAACACTGCCACGAACAGGATCCCGAACAGGGAAATCCAGGCGATCAGCCAGAACGCATGCAGTCGCGTAGGGAAAACCTACATCAGGCGGCCCGCTCCGTTGCCGCTGGGGGGCGGGCGACGCAACAACACGACGATTTGCCGCTCCCCTTTTCGACTGTCAGGCCGCAGTCATCGCGGCCGCATCGGTTATAATGGTGGCAACCCGGAGGACAACCAAACAGAGGGAACGTGCCGCAACCCCGCGCCGCTGATGATTTCGCGACCATCCGAGGACGAATAGAGGAACTGCGCCGAGAGCGTGCTCAGGTATTGGCCGACCGGAGCGGGTGTTCGCCGATTGGCCCGAGACCGTATCATCGGGCCATGACCGGCGAGACCGAGCCGCAATCTGATCGGATCCTCCCGCACACAAATCAGCGCACGATGGGACTCCGTTGATTTAGTCTTAAACAGAGACCTGGTAATTCTTCGATGGCTATTCATAAGAAAATTCTCGAATGGCAGGCGGCTCACCCTAACATCACCTGGATCGGCTGGGGTATTGTTTGGATGGTTGTTCTGGTTCTCCTGATTTGGCCTCGATTTGCGAAGTGATAAAAAGCTCGATCTCGCGGATCAAGACTGCGAAGCATTCGGACGACCGGATCATCGCTCTAGAGACTTGAGATACGCGATCAGGTCTGCAATCTGAGCACCGTCCAATTGAAACTCTGGCATAGCCGGGTGCGCGGTCCGGATACCCTCGGCGAGCGACTCGACGATATCCTCGACCGGATAGCGGAGGTGAAGCGTGCGGAATGGCGGTGCTTTCGGGAGCGGGCTGTCTCTGACCGGGCCAATCGCGTGACATCGGGCGCAATTCGCTTGTGCAAAAACCCGTCCGCGTTCAACCGCGGAATCCTGGGCGTAGATGGTTGTCGAGATCAGCAAGACGCCGATCGATGCCACCATGCCAAGTACCTTCAGCATGCTCGATCACTCCTTTGAGCGAAACCCGGTCGGCCTAAATGCTAAGTCGCAGAAATGGTCATTCTGATCGGCGGTTATCTCGTCAGCGCAATCGAGCGTCGTTACTTGATAAGACCAAGTATCTTGTGCGCCTCCTCGGGTTTCATGGCCCGGATTTGGTCATCGCTGTAACCTCGCGCGCAAGCCCGCCTTTTGCTGATGAGTGATCATCAACGAGACGCAAGCCTGGGTACTCTGGAGATGGGCTGCACCCGTTCCGGAGTCGCATCGTCCGAAGGCGTTGAACCCCGTGGCAAGGATGGATCGACCTCATCACCTGCCATTGTCCGTTACGCGGCGGCTCTCCAAGGGTCGGTCGAATGCAGCCGACCTCCAAACGCTTCGGCAAACGCCGCCGCTTGATCCTCGCCGTGAAAGCCGACACGAAAGGCAATGCCAAGACCCGCCAAGGAATGGTCAAACTCCTCGGCGCCGATCTGTCGGCGGTCGAGCCACGAGCGCATGTCAGCCATCAAGTCGGCCCAATCGCTCCCGATGTAGCGCACCTCCACGATGTAGGTCACAGTCGATCCCTCGATCTGCGTTCAACACTCACTCATGCGCTGCGTCGCACCCATGATCTTCATCAGCGTCGCAGGCCGGGAAGGGCACGAAGAACCGGAATCCACCCTACTCGGCCAGTCCCGCGGGCTGCCGCGAAGGTCCGTAGACGGGCATGAAGACCAGTTCCTGCCGCTGAGGCCGAGCGCCGGCTGTGGGTTCAGTAAGCAGACCCCCGCCGGGATAGGTGGCAAGGCGCCGACACCGGCCATTCCGCGAGGTGGCCAGCGGCTGGCGAGTTCGACCCGATTCCGGACGTTCGGATTCTTGGGAATAACGGGTCAAATAGGCGATACAGCGCCTGGCCGATCAACCGGCGTCAGGATCGCCCCGGCACCAGCGGATCGTGGTTGGCGCCGCCCGGCGCGGCCGGCGGGCCGGTGGCGAGGAGCGTCTGGCCGGCATAGGCTTGCAGATGGAT
>JBARKH010000241.1:0-3447 GCA_049801295.1 Allostellaceae bacterium
GCCTGCGCCTGCGCGCCGGCAGGCGGGCGGCAAGTTGATCGCCGCGACGGTCTGCCATGCGCGGTCGTGGCGCGCGAGGGGTTGACGCGGCCGGTTTCACCCTTATACTCATATCCAGTATAAGCCCTCTGGAGGGGGCGCTGGCCGGACGGGATGCCGCCCGGCTTTTCCGGGTCTTCTAAATGCTCATAGAGAGTATAACTGATGCAGCCACGCTTACCTGAGACCATCACCCCGCGTCCCGCTCCCGCGATGCCGCTGCCCGAGCTCTATAGCCGGGTCGAGCGCCATGTGCCGCCCGTCGAATGGCCGCTCCTCGCCGAGGACATCGCCGCGATTTTGAAGCTGAAGCGCGAGCGGAACGCGGTCATCCTGGCGCACAACTATCAGACCCCCGACATCTTCCACACGGTCGGCGACATCACCGGAGACTCGCTCGCGCTTGCGCGCGAGGCGGCGCGCACCGACGCCGCGGTCATCGTCCTGGCCGGCGTCCACTTCATGGCCGAGACGGCGAAGCTGTTGAACCCCGAAAAGACCGTGCTGATCCCCGATACCCGCGCCGGCTGCTCGCTCGCCGCCTCGATCACCGCGCCGGATGTCCGCCTGATGCGGGCGCGGCACCCCGGCGTGCCGATCGTCACCTATGTCAACACCTCGGCCGCGGTGAAGGCGGAATCGGACATCTGCTGCACCTCGGGAAACGCCAAGAAGATCATCGAGGCGCTGGGAGCGCCCAAGGTAATTATGCTCCCGGACGAATACCTCGCCCGCAACATCGCGGCCCAAACCAAGGTCGAGATCATCGCCTGGAAAGGCCATTGCGAGGTCCATGAGAGGTTCACGCCGGAGGATATCCGCGCGCTGCGCGAGAGCCATCCCGGCGTCACCGTCCTCGCCCATCCCGAATGCCCTCCCGAGGTCGTCGCCGAATGCGACTTTGCCGGCTCGACCGCGGCGATGGCCGATTATGTAGGGATACAGCGGCCGGCGCGGGTCGTGCTCCTGACCGAATGCTCGATGAGCGACAATGTCGCGCTGCAATACCCCGATCTCGATTTCATCCGGCCGTGCAATCTGTGCCCGCATATGAAGCGGATCACCCTCAAAAACATCCGCCACGCGCTCGAAACCATGACCCACGAAGTGACGATCGCCCCCGAGATCGCCGGGCGAGCGCGCCGCGCCGTCGAGCGCATGCTGGAAATCGGCTGAGCGAGGTCTTGCAGGCCCGGACACCGCCGCGGACACGCTCGGGTGCGTCCTTCGAGACGGCCGCTGCGCGCCCTCCTCAGGATGAGGTAAGTGGTTAATGCCACATACAAATCTACCTCATCCTGAGGAGCACCCCGGAGGGGTGCGTCTCGAAGGACGCACGACGCCCTGCAACCGAAAACCGCCATTGCCGTAGGTGGGGAGAACCGATGCTTCGTCTGTTGATCGAGCCGATCGTCCGCGCCGCGCTCCTCGAAGATCTGGGGCGCGCCGGCGACATCACAACGGACGCGATCGTTCCCGTCGATGCGCCGATCGATGCGGTGATCGCGGCGCGCCAGCCGGGCGTGCTCGGGGGGCTCGAAGCGGGCCTTCTCGCGTTCGAATTGCTCGACCCCAGCCTCAAAATCGAGAGGCTCTGCGCCGAAGGGAGCCGTGTCGAGCGCGGCCAGGCGGTCGCCCGCATCAGCGGTAGGGCGCGGCCGGTGCTGGCGGCCGAGCGGACCGCGCTCAACCTGATTTGCCGGCTCTCCGGCGTCGCCACCGCGACCCGCTCGCTGGTCGATGCGATCGGCACTCACAAGGCGCGGATCGTCTGCACGAGGAAGACGACCCCGGGGCTGCGCATCCTCGAAAAGGAGGCGGTGCGGCTGGGCGGCGGCGCCAATCACCGCTTCGGCCTCGATGATGCGATGCTGATCAAGGACAACCATGTGGCGCTCGCCGGCGGGGTCGGGCCGGCGCTCGAGCGGGCGCGCGCCTATGCCGGGCATCTGGTCAAGATTGAATTGGAGGTCGATACGCTCGACCAGCTCGCCGAGGCATTGGAGCACGGGGTTGATGCGGTACTGCTCGACAATATGGACCCCGACACGCTGCGCCGCGCCGTCGCGATGGTCGCGGGACGCGCGGTGACCGAAGCCTCGGGCCGGATCACCCGCGAGAGCGTGCCGGCGATCGCCGCATCGGGGGTCGACCTGATTTCCTCGGGCTGGATCACCCACAGCGCCCCGATCCTCGATCTCGGGCTCGATGTCGCGTAGGCCTTCGCCGGAATCATGCCGAAGAGCGGGTAGCACCGGCCGGCCAAGCCTGCTTAGATAGCGGCACCCGCGGCCCGAGCGAGTGTCCGCCATGCCGAATGCCGAACCGTATCGCCTCTCGGCGACAACGCTCGCCCGCCTCGTCGACAGCGGCGAATTGACCGCCGAGACTATCGTCGCGAGCTGCCTTGAGCGCATCGGCGAGCGCGAGCCGGTGGTGCGGGCCTGGGCCCATCTCGACCGCGGACAGGCGCTGGCCGCCGCGCGCGAATGCGACCGGAGCAGCAAAAGCGGTCTGCTGAAGGGTGTGCCGTTCGGCATCAAGGACATCTTCGACACCGCGGACATGCCGTCGGGCTACGGCTCGCCGATCTATACCGGCTGCCGGCCGAGCTTTGATGCGAGCGCGGTAGCGCTGCCGCGCGCCGCCGGCGCGATCCTCCTCGGCAAGACGGTGACGACCGAATTCGCCAACCGCCATCCTGGACCGACCTCAAACCCGCACAACCGGGCGTTCACCCCTGGCGGCTCGTCGAGCGGGTCTGCCGCCGCGGTCGCCGATTTCATGGTGCCCTTGGCGCTCGGCACGCAAACGGGCGGCTCGGTCATCCGTCCGGCGGCGTTTTGTGGAGTGGTCGGGTTCAAGCCGAGCTACGGCCTCTTCCCGCCGGCCGGGATGCACCCCAACACCGAGAGCCTCGACACGGTCGGCGCGATGGCGCGCTCGGTCGAGGACATCGCCCTCTTCCGCGCCGCGCTGATGGCGATCCCCTACGAGAAGCCGGTTCGCCCCGAGCGCCCGCAGCGCCTCGCGCTCTGCCGCACGATGCATTGGGACCGCGCGCAATCCGAGGGGAAGACCGTCCTTGAAGCCGCAGCGGCGCGGCTCGGCGCCGCCGGCGCGCAGATCGTCGATAGCGAGCTGCCGCAAGAGTGCGCCGACACCTCCGAGATCCAGCGCCGCCACAGCGCCTATGAGGCGCCGCGCAACCATGCTCCGGAACTCCATCGCCACGCGGCGCTGCTCAGCGATGATCTCCTCGCCCAGGGCCGCATCGCCGCCGGGCGCAAGCTGAGCCTCGATGATTTCCGCACCGCCTGGCGCGGCGCCGAGCGGGCGCGCGCGGCTGCATATGAATGGGCCGGCGGGTTCGATGCGATCCTCACCCTCCCCGCCCCTGGCCAGGCG
>JBARKH010000242.1:0-2338 GCA_049801295.1 Allostellaceae bacterium
GTCCGGGCCGGTGGTTGTGCGTCCTTCGAGACGCCCGCTGAGCGGGCTCCTCAGGATGAGGTATTTTCCTAACGCCATCAAAGATTTATCCTCATCCTGAGGAGGCGCGAAGCGCCGTCTCGAAGGACGCCGGATCGGGATGCGGACAATCTGCATCTGGATCGCGGAGATTTATGAACAAGCTCCTTCGCCGGGAAGATACTTAAGGGAATGGTCGAGTGGAAAGCGGCTACGTCGATACGGGTGAGCTTGTCGGCGAGGGCCTTGCCTGCCGGCGTGGCGAGCGGCTGGTGTTCACCGGGCTCGATTGCCGGCTGCCCGCCGGCGGGGCGCTCGTCCTGCTCGGCAGCAACGGCAGCGGCAAATCGAGCCTGCTGCGCCTGATTGCAACGCTCTTGTCCCCCGCTGCCGGCCGTCTCTCCTGGGGCGGCGCACCAGTCACGCGCGATGTGGCCGGATATCGCGCGCTCGTCCACTATGTCGGCCATCAGGATGCGGCGAAGCCGGCGCTGACCCCGCGCGAGATGCTGCGGGTTTGGGCGGCGCTGCGTGGGATCGTGGCGCCCGACATCGAGACGGCGCTGGCCGCCTTCGCACTTCACGCGGTTGCCGATCGGCCGTGCCGTTGGCTGTCGGCCGGACAGCGCCGGCGCCTCGCGCTCGCCCGCCTCATCGCCGCCCCGGCGCCGATCTGGCTGCTCGATGAGCCGGCCGCGGCGCTCGATGGCAATGGCGAAGCGCGCCTGACGCGCCTCATCGCCGAACACCGCAGAGCGGGCGGCAGGGTGGCGGTCGCGACCCACCAGCCGATTGGGGTCGACGATGCCACGGTCATCGTGCTCGACGATTTCGCGGCATCGGCCGAGACGGCACTCGCTTCCTGGCAATGACGCCGCTACTCGGCCTCTTCTGGTGCGACCTGCGGCTCTCCGTGCGGCAAGGCGGCGATTTCGGGCTCGTCCTCGGGTTTTTTGTGCTGGCCGTGCTGATGTTCCCGTTCGGCGTCGGGCCGGAGCCGGAACTCCTCGGCCGGATCGCTGGCGGGATCATCTGGGTGGCGGCGCTCCTCGCTTCGGTGCTGAGCCTGGAGCGCCTGTTCGCCACCGACCATGCCGATGGCGGGCTCGATCTGATGGCGCTGTCGCCGGCGCCGCTCGAACTCGTGGTCCTCGCCAAGGGCGCGGCGCATTGGGTGACGACCGGATTGCCGCTCGTGATAATGAGCCCGGTCCTCGCGATTTTTGTCGATCTCGACCCGAGGGCGATCCCGGTTCTGACGCTTGGGCTGTTGATCGGGACCCCGGCCCTCAGCCTCCTCGGCGCGATCGCCGCCGCGCTGACCCTCGGCGCCCGGCGTCCCGGCGTCCTTGTCTCGTTGCTGGTGCTGCCGCTTTATCTGCCGGTGCTGATCTTTGGGACCGGGGCGGTCGAGGCCGTTCTCGCCGCGGAGGGTGCCCGCGCGCACCTTTTGCTGCTCGGCGCGATGACTGTGGCCGCACTGCCGCTCGCGCCCGTTGCCGCCGCCGCGGCGCTGCGCCAGGCGCTTGATTGACCGCGTCCCCGACTGCGACCCTGACCCACGCTGGCGCCGGGCCGGGGTTGCGCTAAAATGCGAGGCCGCGAACCGAGAAAGGCGCCACGATGCTGACCCGCCTTGCCAACCCGGCGCGCTTCATGCGCGTGAGCGGCGTGATGCTGCCGTGGTGCGGCTGGGCGAGCGTGGTTGTGCTGGCGGTCGGCCTCGTTTGGTCGCTCTTGCTCGCGCCGCCCGACTATCAGCAGGGCGAAAGCGTGCGGATCATGTTCATCCATGTCCCCTCCGCGTGGATGGCGCTCTCGGTCTATCTGTTCATCGCCGTCGCCAGCGGGGTCGCGCTCGTTTCGCGCCATCCGCTGGCGGAGATCGCGGCCCAGGCCGCCGCGCCCATCGGCGCCGGCTTTACGCTCATCTGCCTCGCGACGGGCTCCCTATGGGGCCGGCCGATGTGGGGCGCGTGGTGGGTGTGGGACGCCCGGCTGACCTCGGTCCTGGTGCTGTTTTTCCTCTATCTCGGCTATATCGCGTTGGTGAACGCGTTTGACGATTCGAGCCGCGGCGCGCGCGCCGGGTCGCTCTTGGCGCTGGTCGGGGTGGTCAACCTGCCGATCATCAAATTCTCGGTCGATTGGTGGAACACGCTGCATCAGCCGGCGAGCGTGCTGCGCCTCGGCGGCCCGAGCATCGATAAATCGCTCCTGATCCCGCTCCTCGTCATGGCGGCGGGGTTTGCGCTCCTCTTCGGCTGGCTCCTCTTGCTGCGCATGCGCACCGTGCTCAACGAGCGAAAGGCCCGCGCGC
>JBARKH010000243.1:0-11772 GCA_049801295.1 Allostellaceae bacterium
AGGCTGCCCATGCCCGGATCCGCTGGCAGCCCGACCACGAGATCCAGGCGATCGTCTCGGGCTGGCCGCGCGGTTTGACGACGCCGCGCGCCGAAGCCCTCGGCTTCGGCCGCGACCGCAACATAGACGAGGTCATCGCCGCCTTCATCGAAGATGATTTGCCCGCGCAGAAACGGCTGGTCGGCTGATGCATATCCCCGATCCACCGCTCGATCCGGCTCGCATCGCTGAGTTTACGGCCAACGGGTACTGGCTCGACACCACCAGCAACGATGCGCTGGAGGCCTGGGCCCACATGGCGCCGCAGCGGCTGGCGATCGCCGATGGGCGGGTGCGGCTGAATTTTGCCGAGTACTTTCGCCGGGCCGAGCGGCTCGCGGCCCATTTGATCGGGCTCGGGCTGGGCGCCGAGGATGTCGTCGCGATCCAGTTGCCGAACTGGAGCGAGTTCGCCGTCGCGCTCAACGCGGCGATGCTGGCCGGGATCCCGTTCTGCCAGTTCCACAGCGATTTCCGCGCCCGCGAGGTCGAGTTCATCCTGGGCTTCACCGAGGCCTCGGCGCTGATCCTGCCGCGGCGGTTTCGCCGCTTCGACTATCTTGAAATGCTGGCCGGGTTGCGCCCGAAATTGCCGCATTTGAAGCATGTGATGGTGGTCGGCGAGGATGTACCGGAGCCCTATTTCAACCTGCGCGCCATGCTCGACACGCGCGACGGCCCGGCGATCGATGACCATGCGCTGCGCCGCCGGCGTCCCTCGGCCAACGATCTCTGCCGCACCGCCTTCACCTCGGGCACCACGGGTGACCCAAAGGCGGTGCTGCATCTCCACAACACAACCAATTGCGCCGCGCGCTTCGTCAACGAGACCCATCGCATCGGGCCGGAGAGTGTGCTCCTCGCGTTTCTGCCGGTCGGGCTCAATTGGGGCCTCCTCAACGTCCTCCAGGGGATATTCGCCGGCTGCGCGGTCATCTTGCAGGAGGTGTTCGAGCCCGCAGCCGCGCTCCGGCTGATCGAAAACCAGCGGGTGACGCATTTCTGCTGCGCGCCCGCCCATCTGGTGTCGCTGCTCGGCGTGCCCGGTCCGGCGGATTACGATCTCTCCTCATTAGAGGTCATCACGACGGGCGGGGCGTCCTGCCCGATCGAGATCATCCGCGCCGTGCGGGCGCGGTTGCCGGGGCATCTCCTGGAGCTCTACGGCATGCTCGAATGCGGTTTCCAGTCGCACACTCGGCTCGAGGACGACCCGGAAGCGGTGTGCGGGCTGGTGGGGCGCCCGCTGCCGCAAATGGGGATCCGCATCGTCGACGATGACGGCCAGGATTGCGCGCGCGGTACCCCAGGAGAGATCCTGACCTACGGCCCCTCGGTGACGATCGGCTACTACAACAACCCGCAAGCCAACGCGAAGAGCTTCAGCCGGGACGGCTGGTTCGCCACCGGCGACATCGGCGTCCTCGACCAGAACGGCTATTTGAAGATCGTCGACCGCAAGAAGGAGCTGATCATCCGCGGTGGCGCCAACATCTATCCGCGCGAGATCGAGGAGGTGCTCTACCAGCATCCCAAGGTGCTGGAGGCCGCCGCCATCGGCATCCCCGACCCGAGGCTCGGCGAGCGGGTCTGCGCAGCGATCGTGCTGCGGCCGGGCGAGACCTTGTCCTTCGCCGAGCTGACCGCCTTTCTCCGCGACAAGATCGCCACCTACAAGCTGCCGGAGTTCCTCGAACTGCTCGACGCGCTGCCCCGCACGCCGACCGGCAAGGCGCAGAAGGGCCCCTTGCGCGATCTCGTCCTCGAACGCATGCGCGCACGCGCGCCGGGCTCGTGAGGGAGCCGATGCCAACGATCGACATGCACTCGCATTGGGCGACGCGGCGCGGCTATCCGTTGCAGAGCGAAGCCGAGCTGGCGCAACAGGAACGCACCTGGCGCTCGCGCCCCAATTACCGCACCGAAACCGAAATGGCCGACGATTTCCGGGCCGCCGGGGTGCGCGCCATCCTCGATTTCGGCTTCACCAAGTATCTCGCGCCCGAGATGGCGGCGCCGCTCCACGATTACGGGTTCGCGACACAGCGTGCGCACGGCAGTGTGATGATCGGTCAATGGGTGCATTTCCAGGCCGAGCGCGGTGCGCCCGCACTCGCCGAGTTCCGCCGCTGTCTCGATCTGGGCGCGGCGGGCGGCGGGTTTGTCGGGCTTGCCGTATCGGGCTCGGGCGGGTTGCCGGCGAGCGACCCGGCCTGGGACCCGTTTTACGAGCTGTGCATCGAGGCGAGGGCGCCGGCCCTCATTTTTGTCGGCACCACCGGGCTTGGCGCGGGGCTCCCGGGCGGCATGGGGATCACGCTCGATTCCTGCCACCCGCGCCATCTCGATGCGGTCGCCGCGCGCTTTGCCGATCTGACGATCATCGCGGCGCGGCCGGCCTGGCCGTGGCAGAGCGAGATGATCGCGATCCTCCTCCACAAGCCCAACGTCTGGTGCGAACTGCACGGCTGGTCGCCGCGCTATTTCACCGACGAACTGAAGCGCGAGATCCCGCGCCGCCTCGCCGAGCGGGTGATGTTCGCCGCCGACTATCCGCTGTTCGCTTACGAGCGCCTGTTTGCCGATTGGCGGGCGCTCGGCTACGACGATGCAGTGCTGGAGCGGGTCTTCTACGCCAACGCCGCTTCCCTCCTGGCCCGGCTCGGCCGGCCGGTCGCGCAACCGTGATCGGCATCGCCGCTGGTTTTCCGCAGCGTCGTGCATAAATGCGGCAGCGCGCAATCGGTGGAGACCGCGATGGCAAACCGCTCGCCCGTGCACCTTGCCGCCCTCGTCGTCGGTCTCGTCGTTGCGGCGACGCCGGCGAGCGCCGATCCGCGGCCGGTGGTCGTCGAATTGTTCACTTCGCAAGGCTGTTCGTCCTGCCCGCCGGCCGATGCCTTCCTCGCCGAGCTCGCCCGACGCGACGACGTCCTCACCCTCGGGTTTCACATCAGCTACTGGGATCGGCTCGGCTGGAAGGACCCGCTGTCGAGCCAAAGCTCGACCGACCGGCAGAAAGCCTACGCGCGCCGCTTCAGCGGCGGCCAGGTCTATACGCCGCAGATGGTCATCGACGGCAAGGACGAGATGGTCGGCTCCGACCGCGCGGCGGTGTTGGCGGCCTTGCCCGCGGAGCGGCCGGAGGCGATCGCCCCGGTCAGCTTCGCCGCCGACCGGCGCGCGGTGGCGATCGGCGCCGGCACTGGCATGGGCGAGGTCGTTCTGGTGCGTTTTCTTCGGCATCGCACCACCGAGGTCGACGCCGGCGAGAATGCCGGGCGCGCGCTCAACGACACCAACGGGGTTGAGAGTGTGACGAGGCTCGGTGCCTGGGACGGATCGAAGCAGGAATTCCCGATCGACCCGCCCACCACCGGCGAAGGCCTCGCAATCCTCGTCCAGGCGCTCGACGGTCACATGCTCGGCGCGGCAGCACTATTCGGCGCAAGCTAGCGGCGCGGGACGCAGCACGAGCTTGCCGGGGCGCTGCCTTCTGCTAGATTTCGCGTCATCCGCTCCCAGGAGGAACCCTCGATGAAGCTTCTGCGCTATGGCCCGGCGGGCCAGGAAAAACCCGGCATTCTCGATAAGAATGGGCAGATCCGCGATCTGTCCGGGGTGGTTCGCGACATCGATGGCGCGGCCCTGGCGCCCGCCTCGCTCGACCGCCTGCGCCGGCTCGATCCGGCCACCCTGCCGCTCGTCGGCGGCACGCCGCGGATCGGGCCCTGCGTCGGCAATGTGCCCAAGATCGTAGCGATCGGGCTCAACTACCGGCTGCACGCGCAAGAGGCCGGGATGGCGATCCCGACCGAGCCGATCTTCTTCATGAAGGCGACCAGCAGCATTTGCGGCCCCAATGACGACGTGATCATCCCCAAGGGCTCGCAGAAGACCGATTACGAAGTCGAGCTCGGCATCGTCATCGGCACCCGCGCCAGCTATGTCGACATCAAGGATGTGAAAAAGCACATCGCCGGGTATTGCGTCGTCAACGACGTCTCCGAGCGGGAATACCAGATGGAGCGCGGCGGGCAGTGGACCAAGGGCAAGAGCTGCGACACCTTCTGCCCGCTTGGGCCCTGGGTGGTCACCGCCGATGAGGTAAGCGACGCCGGCAAGCTGCAGGTCACGACCGACGTCAATGGCGAGCGGCGGCAGAACAGCAACACCGCCGACCTGATCTTCGGCGTCGAGGAGATCGTCAGCTATGTCAGCCAGTTCATGACGCTGTTGCCGGGCGACGTCATCCCGACCGGCACGCCGTCGGGGGTCGCGATGGGCTTCAAGCCGCCGCGCTTCCTGAAGGCGGGCGATACGATGCGCGTCGCCGTCGAGGGCCTGGGCGAGCAGAACTCGCGGCTCGTCGCCTACCGGGGCTAAGCGCCAGCCATTGCGTCTTTCGCCCGCGCACCGCCGCCGGGCGAACGCGCAATGTCAACCCTAGCGCGATGCGACTCTTTTACGCTATGTTTCGGCGTTCAACGCGCTCGCCCCACTCAATCAGACGTTTAGAGGCCCCATGTACGACCGTCGCCCCGACTTCTTCAGCGAAGAAGAGATGCACCCCGGCCGCCGCGTCGATGCGACGGTCAAATGGTTCAACGCCAGCAAGGGATTTGGTTTCGTCACCCTCTCTGACGGCACGCAGGACGCCTTTCTGCCGATGGCGACCCTGCGCCGCGCCGGCTATGAGAACGTCCGCGAGGGTGCCCTTATTACCTGCGAAATCGGCGCCGGCGCCAAGGGGCCGCTCGTCACCAATGTATTGAACGTCGACACCAGCACCGTCGTCTCGCCGCAATACGGCGCCGCCGATCGCCCGCCCCGCCCGTCGACCCCGGTCGAAGGCGCGGTGAAATGGTTTGAACCCGATAAAGGCTATGGGTTCATTGCCCCCGATGGCGGCGGCAAGGATGTCTTCATCCATATCACCGCCCTGCGCCGCAGCGGCGTCGACACGCTGGGGCCCGGCCAGCGGGTGCGGGTCGACGTCGTCGACGGCAAGAAAGGGCTGGAAGCGGACCGCATTACCGTCATGTCGTAAACCCTCGCGCGGCCGGATCGTGCGGGGCCGGAGGGCCGGCCGCTCCGGTCGCGGCGTGGCGAAATGGCGGGGCGGGGGGTACTAGAGGTTTACAAAGCCGGCCGCAAGGGGCACCGTGGCGGTTGCAGGCGCTGGCCATTGCGACGCCGTCCATAACCACGAGAAGCGATCCGATGGATCTGCGCGACACGGTCCGTACTTATCGGCTGTTTTCCGGTTCTTACGACATTGTTTTTGGCCCGGTCTTTCACCCCGGGCGCAAGGAAGCCGTGCGCGTCGCCAATGACCGGCCGGGTCAGCGCATCCTCGAAGTGGGGGTTGGCACCGGTCTGTCGCTGCCTTATTTCCGTGCCGATTCGCATGTGACGGGGATCGACATCTCCGAGGAAATGCTCGCCAAGGCGCGCCGCCGGGTCGAGCAGAAGCAACTCGCCCATGTCGATGAGCTGCATGTCATGGACGCCGAGCACCTCGATTTCGAGGACAACTCGTTCGATGCGGTGCTGGCGCTCTATGTCGCCTCGGTGGTGCCGAGCCCGGCGCGCTTCGCCGCCGAGATGCGCCGGGTGTGCATCCCCGGCGGCACGATTGTTCTGGTCAACCACTTCACCAGCGACAACTGGGCGCTCCGCTTCATGGAAGAAAAGTGGCTGGCGCACCTCGCCCGCCATATCGGGTTTCATGCCGATTTCCCGCTCGAGGCCTTTCTGCGCGACAGTAGGCTGGCGGTTCGCGAAATCCGCCCGAGCAACCTGTTCGGCTACTGGCGGCTGTTGCGCTGCATCAACGAAAAGCCCGCCTCGACCCTCGACTGACCCCGTCTTCGTAGGGCGGATGAGCAATCCGCCACATTTGTGCGCCAAACAGGGTGGGTTACGCGATGCTCGCCTACCCTACGAGTCTTGAGCATATATCTAGACAGGATGACCGATCGGCTCGCCTCAATCGCCAAAACCGTCGCGCGCGAGGGGTTTGCGCTGGTGCGCGCGCCGCAGATGCGCGCGGTGCTGGAAGAGGCCGGGTTCGCCGATTGGGATTGCCTCGCCCGTAGCTGGGACGATCTCGGTGTCGATGCCTATATGGCCGATGGCGGGCGCTACCGGCGCCGCCGCTTCGCCTGTTTTCGCGCCGGACCTGCCGGGATTGTCAGGAAGCCGCACCAGCCGCATTACCAGAGCCGCGACTACAATCCCATGAATGGCGGGATCCAGCGCTGGTTCGAGCCGGTCACCGATAGGGTCGGCGATCATCCTGCGCTGCGCGCGATCCTCGCCACCTGCCATACGCTGTTCAATGGGCTGACCCCGGCGCCGCTGCGCCCGGCCTCCTGGCATGTCGAGATCCACCAGTTCCGGATCGAGGCGCGCTCCGGCCAGGAAGGACGGCCGACCCCGGAAGGGATGCATCGCGACGGGGTCGACTGGGTGCTCGTGCTCCTCGTCAGCCGGGTCAACATCTCCGAGGGCGAGACCAGCATCGGCGACCTCGCCAAGCGCCCGCTCGGCAGCTTCACGCTGACCGACGCCTTGGATTCCGCGGTGACCGACGACAACCGCGTCCATCACGGGGTGACGCCGGTCGTACCGCTCGATCCCGCACGCCCGGGGCACCGCGATGTGCTCGTCGTCACCTTCCGGCGGGAATAGCCGATGAGCGAGATCTCGTCAGATTGAAATCTCGGTTCGTCACCCCCGCGGAAGCGGGGGTCCAGAGCAACCGCACGTCGCCTTCCCTGGGTTCCCGCTTATTGCGGGAATGACGATCCAAATTACGCAATACCGATCGCACGCTCAGTGGTCGAACCACGGCCATTCGGCGCCGCCTTCGTGGGTGACGGCGCCCTTGTTCGCCTGGCCGACGAGCCGGGCGTATTTCGCCAGCAAGCCGGCCTTATGGCGCGGCGCGGACGGGCGCCATTGGGCGCGGCGCTCGGCGAGGATATGGTCATCGACGAGCACATCCATGCGCCGGTTCACGGCGTCGACGCGGACGATGTCGCCGTCATGCACCAGCGCCAGCGGGCCGCCGATCGCCGCCTCGGGCGCGACATAGCCGACGCAGATCCCGTGCGTCGCGCCGGAAAACCGCCCATCGGTGACGAGCGCGACCTTCTCGCCCATCTGCTGGCCGTAGATAAGCGCGGTCACCCCCAGCATCTCGCGCATGCCCGGCCCGCCGACCGGGCCTTCGTTGCGGATGATCAAAACTTCGCCCGCCCGGTAGGCGCGCGCCTCGACCACCGCGGCACAATCCTCCTCGCACTCGAAGACCCGCGCCGGCCCCTCGTGATGCAACGTCTTCAGCCCGGCGACTTTGAGTAACGCGCCGTCGGGGCACAAATTGCCCTTGAGCACGGCGAGGCCGCCATCCGGCATCAGCGGCAGGGCGGCTTCGCGCACCACCGCGCCATCCGGCATCGCGGCCGCGCCATAAGCCTGCGCTAGGGTCTCTCCGGTCACGGTCAGACACTCGCCATCGACGTAGCCGCCATCGATGAGCGCGCGCAGGATGACCGCGGTGCCGCCGATATCGTAGACATCCTTGGCGGTGAAGCGGCCGCCGGGGCGCAGATCGGCAATGACCGGGGTGCGTTCGCAGACCCGCGCGAAATCGTCCACATCGAAGGAGATGCCGGCCTCGTGCGCGATCGCCGGAATGTGCAAGGCCGCATTGGTCGAGCCGCCGGTCGCGGCGACGATCGCGCAGGCGTTTTCCAGCGCCTTTTTCGTGACGATATCGCGCGGCAAGGGGCCGCCACGCTCGATCGCCGCCATAACCAGGGCGCCGCCCTGCCGGGCATGAGCCGCGCGCTCGGCATAGACGCCCGGCACCATCGAAACGTTCGGTACGCTAAGCCCTAGCGCCTCCGACACCATCGCCATCGTGTTCGCGGTGAACTGGCCGGCGCAGGCGCCCACGCTCGGCAGACACGCGCGTTCGAGAAGCGCGAGCGTGACCTCGTCCATCTCACCGGTCATCACCGCGCCGACGGCCTCGTAGGAATCGAGGATCGTCACGTCGCGGCCGGCGAAGCGCCCCGGCAGCGCGCTGCCGCCATAAAGAAAAACCGAGGGCACGTTGCAGCGGACCATCCCCATCATCACGCCGGGCAGCGTCTTGTCGCAGCCGCCAAACCCGACGAGCCCGTCATAGGCGAGGCCATGGACCACCGCCTCGATCGAGTCGGCGATGACTTCGCGGGTGACGAGGGAAAATTTCATGCCCTCGTGGTTCATCCCGATCCCGTCCGACATCGAGATCGTGGTGAACTCGCGCGCCGTTCCGCCGGCACCGGCGATCCCCTCCTTCGCTGCCTCGACCTGAAATCCGTGCGTCATGTTGCACGGGGTCTGCTCGCCCTTCATGCTGACGACCCCGACCATCGGCTTTCCGATCGCCTCGTCGTCGAGCCCCATCGCCCGCATGAAGGCGCGGTGCGGGGTGCGCGTCAGCCCCCGTTTGGTGATCTCCGACCGCAACTTTCTCATTGATCTATCCTAATAATGCGTGCGCGCCGATTTCGTGGCATTCTTGAGGGAACAATAACCCGCACGACACGACGAAAAGAGGGGGAAGATGACCACGGACGCAATCGCCGCCCAGACGCCGGGCGCGGCACCGCCATCGATGCGCCGGATGATCGTCGCAGCGACGATCGGCAACGTATTGGAGTGGTTTGATTTTGTCGTCTACGGCTTTTTCGCCGTGACGATCGCCGAAGTGTTTTTCCCGGTCAAGAGCCCCACCGTGTCGCTGTTGATCACGTTCGGCGCCTTCGGCCTCGCCTATTTCGTACGGCCATTAGGGGCGATCGTCGTCGGTGGCTATACCGACCGCGCGGGGCGCAAGGCCGGGCTGATGCTGTCGATCCTCTTGATGATGATCGGCACGACGCTGATGGCGCTGACGCCGGGTTATGCGACAATCGGCATCGCCGCCCCGATCCTGATTACCCTTGCCCGCCTCTTGCAGGGATTTTCAGTCGGCGGCGAATTCGGCAGCGCGGTCAGCTTCCTGGCCGAGCATGCCGGCGGGCGTCGCGGGTTCGCCGCGAGCTGGCAGTTTGCCACCGCCGGCTTTATCACCGTCCTCGCCTCACTGTTTGGGGTCGCCCTGACGACGCTCTTGACGCACCAGCAGCTGGTCGATTGGGGATGGCGGCTCCCCTATTTCTTCGGAATGCTGATCGGCCCGGCGGGCCTTTATATCCGCGGCAAGATGCTTGAGACCCCGGAGTTTCTCGCAGCCGAGACTCCAGAGAGCATGCCGATCATGGACCTGCTGCGGCGCAATCCGCTGGAGGTGCTGCTGGCTCTCGGGGTCTCGATCATCTCCAACAGCTCGTTTTACATCCTGGCCTATATCCCGACCTACGCGGTCAAGACGCTGCACCTGCCCCAATCGACCGGGTTCACCGCGACGCTGGTCGGCGGTGTGATCCTGGCGATCGGCTCCCCGCTCTTCGGCAACTGGTCGGACAAGATCTCACGGCCGCTGATCATGGTGGTCGCCTGCTGGCTGTTCGTGCTGACCTCATACCCGGCGTTCTGGCTGATGGCCGCCCTGCCCTCGCTAGTGGCTTGCATCATCGCCGTCTGCTGGCTGCAACTGCTCAAGTCCGGCTACAGCGGCGTCTTGCCGTCGCTGATGTCGGAGCTGTTCCCGGTCGAGACCCGGGCGATCGGCGTGGCGCTCGGCTTCAGCACCGCGGTGTCGATCTTTGGCGGTTTGGCGCCGCTCGTCGCGACCTCGCTGATCGCGCTCACCGGCGATCCGCTGTCGCCGAGCTATTATCTCGTTTTCACCGCTGTACTCAGCCTCGCCGCGCTGATCGCGATCCAGCGGCGCGGCCGGCTGCGTCTCGCGGTTCCCGCGCCGGCCTGACCCTGATCCGCGTCGATCGAGGCGTCCTCCCGTCGCCCCCGCGCAAGCGGGGGTCCAGCGGCGACCGCGCCGTCGCTTCTCCCGGGTTCCCGCTTTCGCGGGAACGACGACTCATTGCAATCGGATTGCGCTCTAATTTCTCCCACCCGAGGTGCCCTCTCCCGCTGGCGCGGGAGAGGGTGAATCGCCTCAGGCCGCCTTGGTGTATTTGCCGGCGGTTTGCGGCGTGTAGTCGGGGTAGGCGCCGGCTGTCTTCTGCGCCGCCGCCTCGTGGCACTGCAGCCGCGTCTTGCGGTCCCATTTGCGCTTCAGCTCGTCCTTGATGTTGAAGCCGAGCCGCCCGAGGCCGTCGATCTCGATCTCGACCTTGTCGCCGTCCATGAACGGGTTGAGACCGCGGTGGTTTGTGCCGCTGGCGACGATGTCGCCCGGCTCCAGCGTGTGGATCGAGGTCAGCCATTCGATACAGCGCGGGATCTTGTGCGCCATATCGCTGGTATTGAAGTTCTGATAGAGCGTGCCGTTATTCCACAACCGGATCTGCAGTTTCTGCGGGTCGGGAATCTCGTCCTTGGTGACGATGTAGGGGCCGATCGGCGCGAACGTGTCGCGCGATTTCATGTGAAAAAACCCGCCGGCCGGCAAGCCGCGCGCCGAGCCGTCGATGAAATTGGTGTAGCCAAAGATGTAGTCCATCGCATTGGCGGCGCTGACATGGCTGGCGCGCTTGCCGATGATCAGCGCGAGCTCGGCCTCACCCTCGAAGATCGTCGCCGGCGCATCAGGCAATACCATCGTGTCGCCATGGCCGATGATCGCGCCCGGCGATTTGTGGAAGGCGTTGATCAGCGCCGGCTCCTTGCGGGTGCCGTCTTCCATGTAGTTGACGGCCATGCAGTCGATGTTGACCGGCTTTGGCAAGGGTGGCCGGATGCGCACGCTCGCCACCGGCACGCCGTGGCCCTTTGCCGCGGCGTCTTCGAGCTTTGCGCGATAGGCGGCAAAGCGCTCGATGAGGCCATTCATCAGATCGCCCGGCCCGGTATGCGGAATGTCGCGCACCACGGCCGAGACATCGACCACGGTATTGTCGCCCTTCAGCACGCCGAGCTTAAAGTCATCGAAATACAATAATTTCATC
Source organism: Allostellaceae bacterium (assembly GCA_049801295.1). GTDB lineage: Bacteria > Pseudomonadota > Alphaproteobacteria > ATCC43930 > CGMCC-115725 > DATARH01. The sequence continues at coordinate 11,115 of JBARKH010000243.1, forward strand.
TGGTGCTCCCTCGCCTCTCTGGCGCTTCCTGCCGCGCGGGCCGTTCCGCCGGCGTGACCGGGGCAGGTTATACCGCTTCCATCGCTTCCGAGAACCGCCTTTCGCATGGTGGTCCCGTGGCCCGGCCGCGATTGGATTGCCAGCTCTCGGCGCTGCCGTCTATCCTTGGCGCTCAGATGGCCGCCCATTTCCTGCTTTCCGCTCTGCGCCACGACCGCGCGATCGTGCTCGGCGGGCTCGCCGTCGCGACCGTCCTCGCCTGGGTCTATCTCCTCATCGGCGCCGGCATGCCGATGGAGGTGATGGACATGGGCGGCGGCCGGATGATGGTGATGCGGCCGGAATGGACGCTCGCGTACGGCCTCGTCGTCTTCCTGATGTGGGCGGTGATGATGGTGGCGATGATGCTGCCGAGCGCCGCGCCGGTGACGCTGCTGATCGCCAGCCTCGCCAGGAAACGCCGCGAGGCCGGCGCTGCCCCGGGCCTCAGCACGGCGCCGTTCGTCGTCGGGTATCTCGCGGTGTGGTTCGCCTTCGCCGCCGCGGCGACGCTGCTGCAATGGCGGCTCGACGCGGCCGAGCAGCTCTCCGAGACGATGGCGCTTGCCAGTACGGTGCTGGCCGGCAGCGTCCTCATCGTTGCCGGCATCTATCAATG
>JBARKH010000244.1:0-12189 GCA_049801295.1 Allostellaceae bacterium
AGCCCGCTGGACGACCCGCTCTGGCCGTTGGTCACGCTGCCGCCGAGGCCCAGGTAGACGCCGTATCTGCCGGAGCCGGTGATCGTGCCGAAATTGGCGAGCGTGCTGGCGGAGCCCTCGATCGCGACGCCGACGAATTGCCCGGAGATCAGCCCGCTGGACGACCCGCTCTGGCCGTTGGTAACGCTGCCGCCCGCGAACAGCACTACGCCGATGCCGGTGGACGCAGTGATCGTACCGAAATTGGCGACCGTGCCGGCCGCGCCGGCGACCTCTACGCCGTTGAGATGCCCGGAGATCAGCCCGCTGGACGACCCGCTCTGGCCGTTGGTCACGCTGCCGCCCGCGAACAGCACGACGCCGACGCCGATGCCGATGGGCGCGGTGGCGGTGATCGTGCCAAAATTGGCGACGGTGCCGGCGGCGCCTACGATCCTTATCCCGGCGTATTGGCCGGTGATCGACCCCGCCGAACCGTTGGTGACGAGGCCGCCGGATTTTAGGTCGATGCCGACGCTGGAGCTGGTGCCGGTGTTGGCGACGATTGTGCCGTAATTGAACACATTCCAGGCGATGCCGGCTGTGCCATAGATCGCGTCTCCGTTGTGAGCCGCCGCGGTACCAGTGTTGCCGACATAAGCGCCCGAGGCGATCGTTGCCGGGTTCTGCGTCGCCGCATTGCTGAGCGAGATGCCGAGGGTGAACGAGCCGCCGAAGGTGATCCCGGTCATGGCGAAGCCTCTCCGAACTCCCAAGGCGCAACGTACTGCCCGGTCGGTGGGGATCATGATAGCGGGGTTCCCGAACTTGTTCATGATCACCGGACCGCAGAGCCCCGGGGTCAAAAGCCAGATGATCTTGGCTTGCGAACAGCATGTGAACTGGATCGCCGATTGCCTCGGGTACCTGCGCGAGCACGAGTTTTCGCGCATCGAAGCGGAGCAGACGGCCGAGGACGCTTGGGTTCGGCACAACAACGAGGTGACCGATCGCACGCTCTATCCGCTGGCGAACTCGTGGTACGTTGGCGCCAACATCCCAGGGAAGCCGCGCGTTTTCATGCCGTATGTCGGCGGCGTCGCTGCGTACAAGAAGAAATGCGATGAAGTTGCCGGCAATGGTTACGAGGGCTTTTCTCTTGCCGGGGCGGAAGAGTAGCGGTTCGCGGCGAAGTGATCGCCCGCCGCAGCCGGATTAGAGGGTTTGCGGGAGAGAGGCGGCATGGATCTGAAACTCGCTGACAAGGTCGTGCTGATCACCGGGTCGAGCCGGGGCATCGGGTTGGCGGCGGCCAAGGCCTTTGCCGGCGAGGGCTGTCGGATCATGCTGTCGGCGCGCTCGGCCGAGTAGCTGCGCGCCGCGGAGACGGCATTGCGCGACATCGGCGCCGCAGTGGCCGCTCACGCCGCCGATGTTGGGGATCCTGCCGATGCGGCCCGACTGCTCGACACCGCGGTCGCCGTGTATGGCGGTATCGACGTCCTCGTCAACAATGTCGGCGGTGGCGGGGGCGGTGCACGCATTGCCGACAGCAGCAATGACGACTGGCGCGGCGCACTCGAACGCAACCTGGTCCAGACCGTGCGAATGATGCGGCTTGCGTTGCCGCATATGAAGGGCCGGCCGGGCGCCGCGGTGATCAATATCGCATCGATTTCCGGCTGGACGCCGCAGCTCGCGATGTCGGACAATACGGCGCGGCCAAAGCAGCGCTGATTTTCGACACCGAGCGCTGGGCGCTGGAGTTCGTGCCGTACGGGATTCGTGTCAACACCGTGTCCCCGGGCTCTATGCTGGTCGAAAGCAACGGCTGGGACCGCTACCGTGGCGCCAATCCGGATTATTTCGCGGACTACGTGCGGCACGGTTTTCCGATGGGCCGACTGGGCACCGCCGAGGAGGTGGCGGATGTGATCGCTTTCGTCGCATCGCCGCGTGCCCATTGGATCAACGGTCGCAACATCCCGGTGGATGGTCTCGAGCAGCCGCATGCGCCACTCGACCGCCGGCCATATTAGACTCTTCGGCCCATTGGTGCCGTGCTGCGGGAGATGACGATGCCAGGTGATCTGCTCTCCCGCCCGCTGGTCGAGATTGCGCGCGACCTGCGCGAGAGGCGGGCAACAGCACGCGAATTGGTCGAAATGGCGATTGAACGGCACGAGCGCTTCGACGAGCGCCTGCGCGCCTATTCGTTCTGGGCGCCGGAAGAGGCCCGCGCGGTCGCCGACGCGGCCGACGCTGCATTCGCTGTCGGCGTATCGGCAGGCGCTCTCCAGGGGATGCCGGTCTCGCTCAAGGATCTGTTCGCCGCTGACGGGTATCCCTGCTTTGCCGGATCGAGCCGGCGCCTGCCGGCCGAACCTTGGGAACGGGACGGGCCACTGGTGGCGGCGCTGCGGCGCCAGCTCGGCGTGATCATGGGAAAGACCCACATGGTCGAGTTCGCGTTCGGCGGCACCGGCCGGAACAGTCATCACGGAGCGCCGTACAACCCTTGGGATCCGGCAGCACATCGTTCGGTCGGCGGATCGTCGAGCGGCGCTGGCGTCAGCCTGCTGGAAGGCTCCGCTTTGCTCGCGTTCGGCAGCGACACAGCGGGCTCAGTGCGCATCCCGGCCTGCATGACCGGCAATGCCGGCTTGAAAGTCACGATCGAGCGCTGGTCCACCACAGGCGTTGTGCCACTATCCTTCACCTTCGACACGCCGGGACTGTTGGCGCGCAGCGTCAGCGACCTCGCCTTTGCGTTCGCCGCGCTCGATCCCGCCGGGATCGATCCATTCGCGTTGGCCGCGCGCGGTGGCGCACGCGATCTCACCGGGGTTCGCATCGGCTCGGCGATCCCTTCCTGTGGCGCGACTGCGATGCCGGGATCGCCGAAGCCGCGCAGGAAGCCGTCGATGCGCTCGTTCGCGCTGGCGCGATTGCGCGCGACTTCAGGTTGCCGGAGGCGGAGGGGGCCTACGGCGAATTTCTCGATGGCGGGCTCAGCGCGATTGAGCTGCGCAGTTTTCTGGATCGGGAACTCCCGGAGTGGCTCGATCAACTCGACCCGGTAATCGCGCCGGCGGTGCGCAATGCCGAAAGCCTGACCGCACGGGAATACCTGGCGCGTGTCGCCCGGCTCGGCAGTCTTGCGCGAGCGGCAGCGCCGCGGCTCGATGCCGTTGATGTCATTGCCTCGCCTACACTGTGCCTGACGCCGCCGCTGATGTCGGACGTGGCCGACGCCGACAGCCATCTGCGGGTCAACCGCCGCATTGTCCGCAACACGGCTTGGGTCAATTACCTCGGTCTCTGCGCGATCACGATGCCAGTCGGGCGCGACAGGGCCGGCATGCCGGTCGGCCTCCAGTTGACCGCGCCGGCCCATGCCGAAGAAAAGCTGCTGACGATCACGCTTGCGGCCGAGCGGGCGCTCGGCACCGGTGCGGACCGGCTCGGGACGCCCCCGCTGCTCAATTCCTAAACCGCCCTTCCCGCCCGGCAGGTTCTCTTGTTGTAGTTCGTACCCGGTCGAGCGCGGCGGCCCGGAATTGCATCGCCATCCTCGGCACCTCCGGGTGATCCGGCTATGCTGCTCTACGATCCCACTTCCCGAAGAGGTGTCTATCGCGTGTGGGGCGCCGCGGTGTTTCTGCTCGTCTTGTATCTTGCCCCCGTGCTGGTCAGCTTCTGCCTGCCTGACCCGCGGGGCGGCGTGCCGTGTCACCAGGCGCGGCGCGATCCGACGGGCCTGTGTCCCGATCCCGCGGCGACGCAGGAGGCGGTGATCGAGGTATTTGCCGCCCCGGCGGTGTCGTGGCGCGGCATCTTCTCGGTCCACACCTGGATCGCGGTGAAGCCGTCCGGGGCACCGCGCTTCACGCGCTACGAGGTCCTCGGGTTTGGTGTCGCCAACGGCGCTCCGGCGGTGCGCATCGACCGGATGGGGCCGGACAATTACTGGTTCGGCGCACGGCCTTGGATCGTATTCGACCGGCGCGGCGCGGGGGTCGACGCGATGATCGAGCAGGTTCGTACCGCCGTTGCGAGCTACCCCTATCCCAACACCTACCGTGCCTGGCCCGGCCCAAACAGCAACACGTTCCTCGCCCAGATCGCCCGGGAGGTTCCCGGGTTGGCGATCCAGCTTCCCTCGAATGCGGTCGGCAAAGATTTCCTGCCGGGCGGGGGGCTGTTCGCTGCTGCGCCCAGCGGATCCGGCTTTCAGGTGTCGCTTTATGGCCTTGCCGGCATCATGCTCGCCGCGCGCGAGGGTCTCGAGGTGAACCTTCTGGGCCTCAGTTTCGGGGTCGACCCGGCGAGGCCAGCATTGAAACTGCCGGCACTCGGCAGGTTCGGGCTGGCCCAACTATAGAGCGGCAGTCGCCGCGCTTTCCGGTTGCTGTGCCAGGAAGTGCTGCACGATCTCCCAGCCCGTGGCGCGCCACACGCCGGCACTTTGCTCTCGTGGGGTGGTACAGGCGTGCTGCCGCGCGCTTTATACTCCGATACCAAACGGCTCACCGCTCTTCGCCATTCACAAATGGGCACTCTGTCCGGTCAGGAACCCGCACCGCTCGAGTGTCGCTTATCGGAGACTACTCGGCCTTCTTTCAGGACCAGCTGCAGACGCCGCACATTGGTGATGTCATCGAGCGGATTGGCGTCCACCACAATCAGGTCGGCGAGCTTACCCACCTCCACTGTGCCCAGTTCGGCGCCGACGCCGCACACCTCGGCGCCATGGTGCGTCGCCGCCAGCAGCGTCTGCCACGGCGTCGCGCCATCGCGAACCCACAGCCCCATTTCGAGCAATGCGGCGTCGTTGAGAGGGCGGATGTCGGAGCCCACTGCCATTCGGACCCCGGCATCGAGGGCCTTGCGGAACCACGTGGCGTGCACTTCCGAGGCCGCCTCGGCACGGCAACACAGCGCATGTGGAAGCGCGCGCTCGGCAACCCAGCCAGCTTCGAACGGGTTGGTGGCCTGGCTGGCGGTAAGATGGCTGATGGCGAGCGTCGGCACGTACCAGGTGTCGTGCTCGAGGAGGAGCGCGATGCACTCGTCATCCATGATGTAGCCATGCTCGACGCTATGGGCGCCTAGCCGGATTGCATTCTTCACTGCATCGGGGTTGGTGGCGTGTGCCATGACCTTGAAGCCGCGCTTGCGGCAGATCTCGAAGGCGGCGCGGATCTCGTCGTCGAGCAGGAATGAGTGGGTGTGGAGGTCCCACGCCGGCCCCAGATGCCGCCGGAGAGGTTGAGCTTGATGTGGTCGACGCCGTTCTTGATCTGCTCGCGGATCGCTTTTACCCAGCCATAGGGGCCGTCGACCTCCAGCGCATGACCCGAGGTCAGGAAGTGGCCGCCGGTGGTGGTGAGGAAATAACCGCTGGCGAACAGCCGCGGGCCGACATGCTGTCCGGAGTCGAAGGCCCGCTTCCATGCGACGTCCATGAAGGAATGAGTGCCGGCGCAGCGCATTCCGACGATGCCAGATTCGGTGAGCGCGGCCGTAAGCTGGTGGCCGAACAGGGTCACCAGCTCGGCGAGCGGCATCTCGTCGGGCGACAGGTAATCGGGATGGATGTGCACGTCCCAGAGGCCGGGCATCAGGTAGCCGCCCTTGAGATCGATGATCAGCGCGTCGGCGGCGCTGCCCACCTGTCCGTTTGGCAGGATGGCGCGAATGCGGCCATCCTCGATCAAGACGGCACTATCCGGCCGTACCTTGGGCTCGACGCAGTCGATTAGGTTCGCATGAGAAAGGATTGTCTTCATTCCGGTCCGTCGAACCAATAATCGCCGGCGAATGCCGACATCCGCATCCCCTCATGCGCGACACCCGGCACGACAACGCGGCTCCAGCGGCACGGCACGCCGAGCTTTGCGGCCTCCGCCCGACCGCGGTCGATGTAGAACTGCGCGCGAAGAAACCGGTTTGGCCCCTGCGCCATCGCGGCGTCGTGCCTGGGAAAGTTCTCGGCCGTACTGTCGATGTCCCGGTCGCCGGAAAAGATCACAAGCGGATAACCAAGAAGACGAACGACATCGTCCCGCGTCAGACCGATGCCACCGAGCCCGTCAGGGTAGTGAAGGTCGAGCGTCGGCAACGTATACCACCCGGAATTGGCAGTTCCGACCGCCTCGAAAATGCCGGCCGGCTGCGTCGCCAACAGCCGATGGACGAATTGTCCGCCGGCGGAATGACCCCACAAATAAGCCTTGTCGCGCCGGGTGACGCCTCTTTCGCGCAGCAGCGCAAAGACGCGGCCGGGGATCGCCTGTGACCAGCACTCGCGCGGCCGCAGATTGCCGCTCTCGTCGAGCACAAAGCCGTTGTTGTAGGTCACGGCGTCGGGCCAGGCTTCCTTCGAAAAAGCGATCGCGACGATCAGCAAGCCGTGCTTCTCGGCAGACGGGATCCACGCTTCGCGGTACTCCGCGCCATTGCGGCTCGCCCCATGCTGCACAATGACGACCGGCTTGTCAGGATTGTGAGCTTGCGGGCGGAAGCATCCCAGCATCAGCGGCCGGTCAGGATTGTAGCGATCGAGGTAAGGTATGCTTGCGCGACCGGGCTGTGCCAGCGCTCTCGCAAGGTCGTCAGGGCTCATCGCAGGCTGCCTCGCATAAATGGGCGAAACCCAATTCAACGCCGTCCAATCTACGCAAACTTGTTCGCCGACTGAACCAGAGCTTCGCCGATCTGATCTGGAAGTCATGCCAGACGTTACGCGCCATGGCTCAGACGCGGGAGTATCTCTGACGAGGAACAATTCAGCGTGTTGCCTGGCTCAGCGCGGCCAGCGCGTTGAGGGCGGGGGCGAGGCCGCTATAGGGGCCGGTCTGGATCACGGTTTCGATGATCTCCGTGCGGCTGAGCCCAGCGTTCAGCGCGGACTGGGCGAATTTCGCCGCCTGGGCGTCGAGCCTCAGGGCGGTGAATGCGGCGACCGCGACCAGAGCGCGCTGCCGCCGATCGAGGCCCGGTCGGTCCCAAATCTCCCCGTAGCCGTATTGGATCGCCACGGGGTACAGCGCCTGAGTTACGGTGTTGTCAGGCGCGGCGTAACCTGAGTAGCCGCGATCGCCGTGCAACGCTTCGAGCAGTGCACGACCGCGACGGTCGAGCGTTTCGATCGGGTCGTCCCGTGGCGGCTCCGGCGGCAGTTCAATCCCGCGCTCGGCGTAGACCGCTTCGGCCACCGCCATCGCGTCTTCGCTTGCGGGCAAACCGGCATAGATCCCGCATTGGATGAACACCTCGACGATCGACCGCGGCGCTGATCCTAGATCAAGAGCGGCGACGATGTGTCGGCGCAGATGGTTCAATCGCTGCACCGAGCACAACGCGGCCAGCGCCGCGATCATGCGGTCTGGCAGGGCGAGGCCGGGGCGGTTCCACACCACACCGAACGCCAGTTCGGCGCGCAGATCGGCATAGTTCGGCACGAAATGCCTACCTGCCTTGGGGCCGAAGAGCCGCTTGTGCAGGTCCGCGCCATCGCGGCGCAAATTTCCCCGGGTTGTCATCGGCGCTCCTCTTCATCGAACGGGTGAAAGCCACGCCGCGATCGGCGGGCCACAATGCTCCGGCAAGATATTCTACCCTCCATTATTCTGTCCGATAATGAGCCTCGACGTCCGGAGTTGGGTTTCAAAGGAGTCCCCGATGCCTCGCATTGCCTTGTCGGAAGGCGCCGGCGTCCATTGCATCGTCGACGATTTCCTGTGGCCGTGGGACGATTCGACGCCGGTACTGATGATGCATGGGTTTGCCCGCAACGCGACATTCTGGACCCGCTGGGTGCCGGCGATCGCCGAAACCCACCGGGTCTACCGACCCGACCTGCTCGGCTGCGGCCTCTCGGATCAACCGCCGAACGGGTATCGCTACACTCCCGAGACGATCGGGGCGCAGATCCTGGCGGTGCTCGACGGCTTGTCCGTGTCGAAGATCCACTGGGTCGGCGAATCCTCTGGCGGGATTATCGGTCTGCTGCTCGGCGCGGCGCATCCCGACCGCATCGCCAGCCTCGTCCTGTGCAACACGCCGACGCACATCCCCGATCACATCAAACGCACCTACGCGTTGGGTCATGCCTCCGCATCGGAGGCGATGCGCGCCTCCGGCGTCGGGGCATGGTGCAGGCAGACTCTCGGCAACCGGCTCGACCTTGCCCACGCCAGTGACGCCTTGTGTGACTGGGTGGTGCGTGAGATGGACCGCACGCCGCCTGAGGTCGCCGCCGCCATGCACGATTGCTTCGAAAGCGTCGATGTCTCCCCGCTATTGCCGGGAATCACGGCGCCGGTTCTGCTGCTCAGCGGCGACAACAGCCCGATCGCCTCGGCACAACAGAAGGCGCTTGCCGAAACCCTGCCGAACGGCCGGGTCGAGCTGTTTGCGGGCTACGGCCACGGCGTCAACCTGCTGCAACCGGAGCGCTGCTCGCGTGCGGCCCTGGAATTCTGGGGATCTATCGTCTAGCGGCCTGCGGTGATCCGACCCTGAGGTGAGGTCCGACAATCAGACGCCGAAATGCTGCCCGATCGCCGACAAAAACGTTGGACTGGTGCGCGGGTGGGGCGATGGTTGACGCGTCAACCGATGCGATTAAGCTTCGTGGCAATCAGTGTTGCAGTGTTGCATAGCATCGCGCCCCCGCGCGCCGGTGCCAACGCTCGCAAAAAGGAGGATCGCCGATGTTCCTAAGCAATTGCTGGTACGTCGCCGGGTGGAGCCACCATTTTCAGGCAAATCAAGCTGTGGCGCGCACTATCCTCGGTGAGCCCTTGGCCCTCTATCGCGGCGGGGACGGTGGCGTCGCCGCGTTGGAGGACCGCTGCTGTCATCGCCTCGCGCCCTTGTCGAAGGGGCGCGTCGAGGGCGACGATCTGCGTTGCATGTATCACGGGCTCAAATTCGCCCGGTCGGGGCAATGTGTCGAGATCCCCGGGCAGAATGTCGTGCCACCGCACGCACGGGTGCGCGCCTATCCGGTCGTCGAAAAGGACTGTTGGGTTTGGGTTTGGATGGGCGACCCGGCGCTCACCGATCCGGCCCTGATCCCGAACGCGCTCCGCCACGGTGACCCGGAATGGTGGATGCAGACCGGCGAACTCGCTTACCAGGCCAATTATCAATACATCATCGACAATCTCCTCGATCTCGCTCATCTCAGCTACGTCCACGAGAATACACTCGGGCGCAACAGCATGGCCTGGGCCGACAGCAAGCCGACGGTCACCTGCATCGATCGGGGGCTGAGGATCAGTCGGTGGGTGGTCGAGAACCCGGCCCCGCAATACCTCGATCAGCCGCCGGGCGCGATGACCGACATGTGGACGTCATACGACTATATGGCAGCGGGCGTCTTCCTGCTGCAAACCCGCTCGTACCACTCGGGCACCGCCGCGCAATGCGCCATGCAAGAGCCGAGCGCCGAGCCGCTGTGGACGACGCTGACCTCACAGGCGGTAACCCCGATCGACGAGCGTCACACGGTCTATTACTACTCTGGCTGCCTCGAAAAGCGTTTCGCAACAGAGGCCCAGTCCCTGGCACAATTCGCGGTCTTCGAGCGCGCCTTTGCCGAGGACAATGCGATGATCGAGGCCCAACAGCAGGTCATTTGGAAGACGCCGGAGCCGCGCATGCTCGGCACGTCGTCTGACCACGCGCTCAACCAGTTCCGCCGGCTGATGGATAAATTGATGGCTGCTGAAGCTGACGAGCGGGCAGCGAACCGAGCGCCGCCGCTGGCCGCCGAAGGCTGATCAAGCCGGGACCAGCTTCACCGGAAGACGATGGCTTCTTCGGGGCATCTTCGGCCTTGTCCCGACCTGACGTCCACCGGCATAGTTGAACGTTTTCCCGGTCGCGACCCGCCGTGGGCAATGCGTGTCCGATGTCGAGTACGTGGTATCCTGTTCCTTTCTCAAGCAACGGCAGAGCTCGCGGGCGATCGGCGCGGCTGTCGGTTTCGGCGGCGCTGACTGAAGGCCCAAAATGTTCGATCTGCTGGTCGTTGGCGGAGGAATAAACGGGGTCGGCATCGCCCGCGACGCGGCCGGGCGTGGATTGTCGGTGCGGCTCGTCGAAAAGGACGATTTGGCGGCAGCGACCTCCTCGGCTTCCAGCAAGCTGATTCACGGCGGGCTGCGGTATCCCGAACACGGCGCGCTGCGGTTGGTCCGCGAGGCGCTCGCCGAGCGGGAGATCCTGTTGGCAAACGCGCCGCACATCGTGCGTCCGTTACGCTTCGTGCTCCCCCATGATCGAGGCCCGCGGTCGCGCGTGGTATTGCGGCTTGGGCTCTTCCTCTACGACCATTTGGGCGGCCGGCGCAGCCTCCCCGGCACCGAAACTGTGCGGCTGCGCGACCATCCCTACGGAACGCCGCTGCGGCACGGCCTCGACACCGGGTTTGTCTACTCGGATTGCAGCGTCGAGGATGCACGGCTGGTGGTGCTCAACGCCCGCGACGCCAAGGCACATGGCGCGCAGATCTCGCCGCGCACGGAATTGCGCAGGGCCTGGCGCGCCGGCGGCCACTGGAGGGCCGTGGTCGAGAAGGGCGGCGCCGCCTCGGAAATCGCTGCCCGCATCCTCGTCAACGCGGCGGGCCCGTGGGTGGAGGAGGTCATGTGTCGAGCAGGCGTCGCCCGGCACCGCTCCCAGCTCCGACTGGTCAAGGGCAGCCACATCGTCGTTCCCCGCCTCTACGACGGCGCGCAGGGCTACCTGCTGCAGCACGATGACGGCCGTGTCGTCTTCGTGCTGCCGTACGAGCACAAATTCACCCTCATCGGTACGACCGAGCTTCCCTATTCGGGCGATTGCGGGCAGGTCACGATTGATCGGGAGGAAGTCGACTACCTCTGCCGCGCCGTATCGCGCTGGTTTGCCCGATCGGTCGCGCCGTCGGAGGTCGTCCGGAGCTATGCCGGTGTACGTCCTTTGCATGACGATGGGGAGCGGGACCCGTCCGCGGTGACCCGCGATTACCTGCTCGATCTTGATGCCGCTCCCGGCATGGCGCCGCTGCTATCGGTGTTCGGGGGCAAGATCACGACCTTCCGGCGCCTTGCCGAGCGCGCGTTGGAAAAGCTGGCGCCGTTTCTGCCAACCGCGGGGCGGCCGTGGACCGGTGGCGCGGTCCTGCCCGGCGGCGATCTGCCGAACCGCGACCCTGTCGCCTTTGCCGCGTCGCTTGTTCAGGAATACCCTTTCCTCGAGCCAGTCGCCGCGTTGCGCCTCGCCTTCAGCTACGGCGGCGATACCCGGCGCATCCTAGGCCGCGCACGTCGCGCCGAGGACCTCGGGCGTGGGTTCGGGTTCGGTTTCAACGAATGCGAACTCGCTTGGCTCGTCGGCGAGGAGTGGGCGCTGACCCTGGAGGATGTGATGTGGCGCCGTTCCAAACTCGGCCTGCACCTGGGCCGCGAAGCAATGATTGCGATCGCATCGCTACTTCCGCGCGTCGCCTCGGTGTGACGCTCGGCGCAAGCGAACGGAGAGGGTCGTAAGTCCGGCCCGAGGCCGAAGTCGGAAATGGGGCAACGAACGAACCCGCTCTCGCGGGAGGGCGCGCGTCACGGTGGTGAGTTTTTGGCGGTGGCGGTGAGTGGATGAGCGGTAAGGGGTGACGATCGGGGCATCCACTCCCGAGCATGGAAGGTCCAGCAACCTTCAGCTCGAGAGGCCCCCCGATGACCGCCGCTCCTTCCCCCCGGCCCGTCAGCGCGCTGCGTGCGCGCATGATCGAAGACATGACGGTGCGCGGCTTCAACGAGAACACGCGCAGCAACTATATTCGCGACGTGCGCGCGTTCGCGGCCTTCATCCGCCGGCCTCCCGATACAGCGACGGCGGAGGAGCCCCCAGCGCTCGGCCGCGTCGACCTGCTCGAAGGAGAGATCGAACGCTTCCGTTTCGCTGCACGCTTTGGACCATGGAAATTCGTGGAACATGCCAAATTCCATTGCTCTTCCCTCTCGTTCCTGAGTGTCCCGCCCGTTTGCCCAAGAGGGTAGGGGCCGACCGAACGGGTCACGTTGATCCAGCCGACATTCCCCGGATTCCTGGCCGGTTGGACGCGATCTTCCGTCCCCAGGGGCTTCGCGACAACGAAATTCGATCGCAGCCGAACCGGTTACCGGCCAAAACGGCGAGATGCTCGGCCTCGCGGAG
>JBARKH010000245.1:0-2547 GCA_049801295.1 Allostellaceae bacterium
GGGCTGGCGCTCGACTATCTGCCGCTCGATCTGACCCGGAGCGCGGCGATCGCCGAGTTTGCCGCGTCGGTGCACGCCCAGGCCGCGCGCGTCGATGGCCTCGTCAACGGCGCCGGCTGGGACAAGATCCAGCCGTTTCTCGAAAACCCGCCGGAAATGTGGGATCAGCTGATCCAGATCAACCTCATGGGCGCGATCCGGTTGACCCGGGCGCTCTTGACGCCGATGGTCGCGGCGCAGCAGGGAAAGATCGTCAATATTTCGAGCGATGCCGGGCGGGTCGGCAGCACCGGCGAGACCGTCTACGCGGCAGCCAAGGGCGGCCTCATCGCCTTCACAAAATCCTTGGCGCGCGAGCTGGCGCGCTACCACATCAACGTCAACTGCGTCTGCCCCGGCCCGACCGACACGCCCTTGTTCCAGAACCAGCCCGAGCGCATGCGCGAAGCGCTGACCCGGGCGATCCCGTTTCGCCGGATCGCGCAGCCAGGTGAGGTCGCCGAGGCGGTGATGTTTTTTTTGGGGCCGCGCTCGGACTACATCACCGGTCAGGTGTTGAGTGTCAGCGGCGGCCTGACGATGGTCGACTGACCCGTCGCGACGGGTCCAGGAAAGGAGTGAGAGCGATGCGCGGGTTTTCGATGGTTTCTCTTGCTGCCGCCGGGCTGATCGCCGCGGCCGCAAGCGCCTCGGCGCAGGCGCCGACGAATCAGGGCGCCGAACAGAATGTCCGCGCCAGCCAGCAATACGAGAGCCTTTTGTGTTCCAACCCGGCGTTCCGCGCCAAGCGCATCGCCCAGGAATGCGGGCCGGTCAGCGATCCGCAGCTGCATCAAAGCTGCCTTGCCTCATTCGAGTGCGGTGCCGCGCCGAGGCGGGGTTCGAACAGGCCGCCGCCATCCGAAACGATCCGCTGAACTAGAGGAGAGCGCCGCGATGGCCAATCCCGCTCCCGGTTATGCCACAAAGCCCGAACACCGGGTCGACCTCGTGCCCGAAACCCGCCGCGTGCGCGTCACCTTCGCCGGCACCCTGATCGCCGACAGCCGGGCGGCGCTGCGCGTCGAGGAAACCGGCCACGAGCCGGTCTACTATGTGCCCGAGAAGGATGTCCGGCTCGACTTGATGCATGCCACCGAGCACAAGAGCTATTGCCCGTTCAAGGGCGATTGCTCGTACTGGAGCGTCGAGATCGAGGACGGCGGCGCCAAACGCCACTCGGAAAACGCCGTCTGGGGCTACCGCGCCCCCTACGACGAGGCGAAGGGGCTCGCGGCGCACTATGCCTTCTATAAGAGCCGTGTAGACACCATCGAGGTCTCGTGAGATGGCGGGGCTGACGCAGAATTGGCTGGTTCGGAAGCCGTTTGCCGTCTCGCGCGGCGGGGTTGTCGCGGCGCAGAATGGGGTCGCCGCCGCGGTCGGCGCCGAAATGCTGGCCGCTGGCGGCAGCGCGGTCGATGCGGTGGTCGCGACCGCTTTCGCCCTCAGTGTGCGCGAGCCGTGGAACAGCGGGCTCGGCGGGATCGGCTTCATGGTCGTTCTGCCGCCGGGCGGCGGGCGCGCCGAGGTCGTCGATTTCGGCCCGATCGCCCCGTCCGGGCTCGACCCCTCTGCCTATCCGCTGACCGGCGAGACGATCACCGAGCTCTTTACCTGGCCGCGCGTCGAGGGCGACCGCAACATGCACGGCCCCTTGTCCTTTGCGATCCCGAGCGCTGTACGCGGCTATGCGCTGGCGGTCGAGCGCTTCGGGCGGATGCCGTGGCGCGATCTAGTGGTGCCGGCGGTGGCGCTGGCCCGTCAGGGCCTACCGGTCGACTGGTGGGTGACGGTGAAGACCGCGACCGCCGCCGCCGATCTGCGGCGCTACGACGAAAGCCGGGAAATCTGGCTCCCCGACGGGCTGCCTGCGGTCGCTCCGGCGAATGGCGAGCCACCTTCCCTCGGCCTCGGCTACCTCGCTGACACGCTGGGGCGGCTCGCCGAATACGGCCCCGACGATTTTTATGAAGGCGAGATCGCCGCGGCGATCGCCGCCGATGTCCAGGCCGGCGGCGGCGTTCTGTCAGCGGCCGATCTCGCGCAATGCCGGGCGCGCACCGTGCCCTCGCTCGAAATCCCATATCGCGGCTACGGTTTGCATGCCGCGCGCGGGCTGACCGCCGCGCCGACCCTGGCGGACGTCCTCGACCGCCTCGCCAGCAAGCGCTTCCCGCAGTCGCCCGACGCGGTTTATTTCGAGACGCTGATCGATGCGTTGCAGCAGGCCTACCACGCCCGGTTCGAGGGACTGGGTGATGTGAAGCCCGCCGGCGAGAGCTGCACGAGCCACATCACCGCGATCGACCGCGAGGGCGGCATCGCCGCCTTGACGACGACGCTCCTTTCGAGCTTCGGCAGCCGCTATGTCCTGCCGCAGACCGGCATCCTGATGAATAACGGGGTGATGTGGTTCGATCCCCGGCCGGACCATCCCAATTCGCTGGCGCCGGGCAAGCGCGCGCTCACCAACATGTGCCCGCTCGTCGGGGCGCGCGACGGCCG
>JBARKH010000246.1:0-5711 GCA_049801295.1 Allostellaceae bacterium
CCGCCATCGCCGCCGAGCGCGTCGAGCGGGTGGGCGACGTCCCAAGTGTTGTTGGCCCAGGCGAGCGGGCCGCGAATGAGGCAGGAGGGGCGTGTGCCGAGCGCCTCGCGCAACGCCGCAGCGAGCATCAAGGGGGCGATCGTCTCGTTGGACGCGGGAACTGGCTGGGGTGGCGTCAGTGCCGGGCGGTCGGACCAGCCGGCTTGCCGCAGTTTTAAGAGCGGCAGGAGCGCGGCGACCGCGATATCGGGCTCGACCGCGAGGTGCAGATCGGTCGGCGCCAAGCCCTGATAATCCATGCTCCAGCCGTTGTGCCCGAGGTGATCGATAGAGGCGAGGATGATTTTGCTCTCGACCGGCTCGTCGCCCCAGCCCGCCTTCAGGGCGCCGGCAAGATCCACCCAATCGAGGCTCAGCACAACGTCGGCGGCGCGAATGAGGGCACAGGCGTCGGCGCTCGGGTTGTTGCCGGCGGGCGGCCCGTGCAGCCGATGAGCTGACGGAAAGGTGGCGCCGGTCTTGGCGTCGGTCAGGACGATCGCGCCCAATGCGTCGGCCAGTCTGATCCGGCGCTGCCACTCTGCCTCGCCGCGCCCGACCCGTCCCATGAGGATCAGCGGCCGCCCAGCGGCACTGAGCAGAGCAGCCGCCTCGGCAACGCCCGCGGGGTCGGGGGCGGCGGCGGACGGCGGGCGAAAGCGCGCCGCATTCGGCAACTGGGGTAGGGCGCCGATCCGGCTCTCCTGCAAGGCGGCGTCGAGGCAGATGTAAACCGGGCCGCGCGGTGGCGTCATCGCCATCCGATAGGCGCGCAGCAGCGATTCGGCCGCCGCCGCGACCGAGGCCGGCTGATCGTCCCACTTCGTAAAATTTCGGACGAGCGCTCCCTGGTCCTGGGCGGTATGGATCCAGTCGATCCACGGGCGCCGCTTCGCCGCGTCGACCGGCCCGGTGGCGCCCAGCACGAACACCGGCACCCGGTCGCACCAGGCGTTGAAGATCGCCATCGTCGCGTGCATCAGCCCGACATTGCTGTGGACGATCGCGCCCATTGGCTTGCCGGTCACCTTGGCGAAGCCGTGCGCGATCGCGATCGCGTGCTCCTCGTGGAGGCACAGGAGCATCTGCGGCTGGCGGTTGCCGAGCAGGTTGACGAGGCTGTCGTGGAGGCCGCGATAGGAGGCGCCGGGATTGAGCGCGACATAAGGCAGATCGAGTTCGCGCAGCATCAGCGCGACTGTATCGCTTCCCCAGTGATCGCCCGGCTCGTTGGAGAGCACCGGCCGCTCGATACTGCCTGGCCCCACAGATGCGTCGTTCATCGCGTGCTCCTGTCCCAATTACCGACGACCCGGTTCATAATAGCCGACGGGACGTCCCGAGGTGCAGAAAGCGTACGCAACAACGAGGATACCGTGAGCCGTCCGCTGCTAGTCGTCGATGGCGATTCCTTCGCGCATCGCAGCTACCATGCCTTGCCGAAATCGCTCCGGCGCCAGGACAATCGCGGCGCGGGAGCAATCGTCGGTTTTGCGAACTTTCTGCTGCGGCTCTACGAAGCCGAGCGGCCGCGCACCGTCCTTGTCGGCTGGGATACGTTCGGCGCGCCGACATATCGGCAGCGGCTGTTTCCCGCCTATCAGGCCGGCCGGGAGTTCGCCGACGAACTGGTCGAGCAGCTCGATGTCTTGCCCCGGTTCGTGGCGGCGTGCGGTTTCGCCAACGCCAAGGCGGCGGGCTACGAGGCCGATGACTTCCTGGCCGCCGCGGTCGCCGCCGAGGAGCGGCGTGGCGGGGTGGCGCTCGTTGCCAGCGGCGATCGCGATTCCTTTCAGCTCGCCTCGGAGCGCACGACGATCCTTTATCCCGTGAAGGGCGGCGAACTGGCGCGTCTCGGCCCGGCGGAAGTTCGCGCCCGCTATGGGGTCGAGCCGCGCCAGGTGCCCGATTTCATCGCGCTACGCGGCGACCCGTCGGACGGGCTCCCCGGCGCCCGCGGTGTCGGCGCGAAGGGGGCGGCCGCGTTGCTGCACAAATACCCAACCCTGGAGGACGCGATTGCCGATGGCCAAATCGCCGCCCAGGCCGAACAATTACGGATTTACCGACGCATCGCGACGATGGACCCCGCGGCCCCGCTTCCCGCCCTCGACGACCAGACCCCTCGCTGGGACCAGGCCGCCGCCTTGGCGCGGGACTGGGACCTCAACCGCCTGGCAACACGGCTCGACGAGCTGGCGCAGGCTTGAACGCTCTCCCCCGATCGGGGGAGAGGGAGAATTTATCGGGAGCCCGCTACAGCAGGGCCACCCCAGCCTTGGCGCAGTCCTCGTCCTCCTGCGAGGTGCCGCCGCCGACCCCGCAGGCGCCCTCGACGACGCCGTTGCGGATGATCGGGACCGCCCCCTGGCCCATGATCATCTCGCCGCCCGAGGCGGCGGCGATGCCGCGCGGGGTCGGCTGGTCGGCGCGTGGCGCCAACTCCCCGCTTGCCCGGCCGAATGCCGCCGAGGCGACGGCCTTCCCCTGGCTGCCATAGGCGCTCGCCCAGATCGCGTTGTCCATGCGCTGCAGCGCGATCAGGCGCCCGCCGGCATCGCACACCGCCGCGCTGACCTTGATGTTGAGCTCGCGCGCCTTCGCCAACGCGCCGCCGAGGATGCGATTGGCTTCGTCCAATGTGAGACTCATCGATGTCCTCCCGTGGTCACAGTCGATCGCCGCTGCCATCCGACTATAGCGAAATCGGCGCCGATAAGAGTGGAGGAATGTCCCGCATCGGGGATGCGCCATCACCGCGCCCGGGACTTGGGAGCGATCGGCATAACGGTAATCGCCAGTAGCGCGACGGGGTGCGGCGAGCAGTGCCGCGGACCCGAGCGCGACCCAAGGCGAGAATTCGCCAATCGGTATAGGCGGTATAAATTTCTTTACGAATCCCGGTTTATCTCATGGCCTATAGGCCCACCGCGCGGGCGGTGGCCGTCCGTTCGATTCCCGCGCCTTCGGAAGTACCGATGATGCACGACATCGACGCGCCCAAGCGCCGGTCCGCTCCTAGCCGCCGCCTTTCCCTAGCTGGGGCTGTCCTGGTCGGGATCACGGTAATTGCCGCCGGGCTGACGATTTGGGACCGCCGCGAGGAAACCATCGCCAGCTACCGGCGTGAGATGAGCAACCTCGGCACGGTCCTGGCCGAGCAAACCGCGCGCTCGATGCAAGCGGTCGATCTCGTCCTGACCGAGTTGCAGGCCAAATTTGTGGCGGCGGGCGCCGACAACCCCGAAGAGTTTAAGCGCGTCATGGGGACCGAAGCGGTTCACCGCTTTCTCGCCGGCCGGCAGGAGACCCTCCCGCAGACCGACGCTGTCGGGTTGATCGGCGCCGACGGCGCCCTGGTCAACAGTTCGCGGGTCTGGCCGGTCCCGGTCCTCGAGGTCGCGGACAGGGATTACTTCGCGCATTTTCGCGACCATAGCGACGCCGGCGTCTTCATCGGCGCACCCGTGCGAAATCGGCTCTCCGGCGCATGGACCTCCTTCTTCGCGCGCCGCGTCAGCGGGCCGCGCGGCGAGTTTCTCGGGGTCCTGGTCGCGGTGATTAAGGTCCGATACTTCGAGGATATCTACAAGGCGATCAACCCGCGAGGCGGGTCGATCGGGATCTGGCGCGCCGACGGCACGATGATCGCCCGGTATCCTCATGCCGAAGCCAAGATGGGCGTGAAACTGCCATCCCAGTCGCCTTGGTACGAATTGATCGTTAACGGCGGCGGTACCTACCAGACGCCGGGCTACGTGGACCAAATGGCGCGCGTTGTCTCGGTGCACCCGCTCTCAGATTACCCACTGGCGGTGACCGTGACGGTCTCGCAGGACGCCGCGCTTGCCGATTGGCGGCATCAGTCGACCCTCATCGCCATTGGCGCGCTGTGCGCGGCGATCGGCTTTGCGATCCTATTCAGGGCGCTTGCTGCCCGGTCGCGTAAGCTCGAGCAGCAGACCGTGGAATTGGCAGCGACGGCCGACGCCCTGCGCGAAAGCGAAGCACGGTTTCGGGATTACGCGCGCACCAGTTCGGACTGGTTTTGGGAGACCGACGAGCAGCACCGCTTTACCTACGTATCCGATGACATCCGCTTGCTCGGTGAAAACCCCGGAGAGCGCCTGGATCGAACGCGCCGGGAGTTGGCCGCCGATCCCGAGGGCGATCCCTGCCTATGGGACGAGCATTACGCCGCGCTACAGCGGCACGAGCCCTTCCGCAATTTCGTCTATCGCCGGAAAATCGGAGGAGCCCCCGAACGCATGGTGTCGACCAGCGGCAATCCGGTCTTCGATCCGTCCGGGCGCTTTCTCGGCTACCGCGGGACCGCGCGCGACGTCACCGAGGAAATTCTCGCCGAACGCGGCCTCCTCGAAGCAAAAGCCGCGGCCGAGGCAGCTAATCAGGCGAAATCACAATTCCTGGCTAACATGAGCCATGAATTACGCACGCCGCTCAATGCCATCCTTGGCTTTTCTGAAACCTTGCCGGGCCTCTGCGGAGGAAACAGGAAGAATATATCAACATCATTTACAAGAGCGGGAGCCACCTGCATGACATCATCAACGACATTCTTGATCTCGCCAAGGTCGATGCCGGAAAGCTTGATCTCAATCCGGAGGGCGGCGTCGATCCGCGCGCCATCGTCAATGCCTGTGTCGCGCTCATCAAGGAACGGGCGAACGCGGGCGAGTTGCGGCTCTCGGTCAATGTCGATCCGGCTCTGCCGTCTATCGTCGCCGACGCAATGCGGCTGAAGCAGATTCTGCTCAATCTGCTGTCGAATGCCGTCAAGTTCACCGAGCCCGGCGGATCGGTGGTCATTACCGTGCGCCAGCCCGCGCCCGATACCATCGCGTTTGAAGTGAGCGACACCGGAATTGGCATGAGCGAAGCGGAGATCAAGGTTGCGTTGGAGCCGTTCGGCCAGGTCGATGCCGGCACCAGCCGCCGCCATGAGGGTACCGGGCTTGGCCTTCCGCTGGCGGCCCGATTGACGGAACTGCACGGCGGCACATTCCGTATCGCCAGCAGGAAGGGGCACGGCACAACCGTAACCTTGACGCTCTCGGCGGCGGCAAGATCGCCGGAACTCTCAATCGCCGCGCCGGTGGCCGTGCTCAGACCCCAGGTGAACGCCGCCTAAGGCCGCAAGCCCGCGTCGCGGGCGTCAGCCGCGCCAAAACGGTGCGGTGTCGAGCAATCGGCGCAGATGCTTTCTGGTTTGCCGCTGGCGCGCGGCGAGCCGTCGGTGGTGCCACGCGAGGACGATCTTGCCGGCGCGGCCGATGATGGCGCCGTCTTTTGCGCGCGCCAGCTTGGCGACGATGTCCTGCGCGACGCGCACATCATTGGCTTCGCCCAGATCGTCCTGCAGCCGTTTCAGCCCTCCGATAAACCTCTCTACCGCCGCCGCATCATAGAACCCGCCAAGCAGTTCGCTGGTATAGCGCAGCTTTTTGAGCACGATCCGCAGTTTGTGCCGATCCTCGGCGGATTGTCCGGCGAAGCCTTTGCCACGCCGTTTTGCGGCCCGTCGCAATTTGTCGAGGAGCGGCGGGAGGATTTCGCCGATCGGCTTCTCCAGTCGGCGGGACGCCTCGCCATCGCGCCAGGTGCTTGCGTCGAACCACCGCATCAGGCCCAATAAGAGGGCGGTGTAGCGC
>JBARKH010000247.1:0-10612 GCA_049801295.1 Allostellaceae bacterium
CTTCAACCGCATCAAACACTTCAGGCGGCTCGCCACGCGTTTTGAAAAGCACGCCGCCAATTTCCTCGCCATGCTCAAGCTGGCCGCAACCCATCTCCGGCTGCGCCATAATCAGTCTATGACCTAAGCAGCCCTTGCTGTTCGCCCTGGGCAGCGGCGGGGACGGACCAATGAACGAACCCGCTCTCGCGGCATGGCGCGCGTCACCGCGCGTGCGCTGTTGACGAGTTGGTGAGCATTAGGGCGTGACGATCGGGGCGTCTGATCCCGACCATCGAAGGTCTAGCAACCCTTCGGCTCGAGAGAGGAACCCCCGATGCCCTCCAATCTTTCCGACCGACGCGTCAGCCCGCTGCGTGTGCGTTTGATCGAGGACATGACGGTGCGCAGCTTCATCTAGAAGACGCGTCAGGACTACGTCCGGCATGTGCAAGCGCTGCCCTCGGCGGCCACGTCGAGCGCAGCGAGGGCTCCGGCCACCGCCGGATCGCGTATAACTCGTGTCCCGACCGCCATCATCCCAACTGCCCCAAGTGCCAGGCCGTGGTGCCAAAGGACTGGCTCACCGCCCCCGAGGCCGATCTGTTGCTGGTCGGCTACTTCCGCCTCGTCTTCACTCTGCCAGCCGAGATCGGCGCAATCGCCTACCAGAACAAAGCGGTGGTCTAAGAATTGCTGTTCCGCACCGCGACCGCCAGCCAACGCCCCCCTTCCAGGGCCGCGCCGTTCGCCGGACTAGACATGTCAGTTGGGCTACGCCCTCCTCCCACCACGGATCCGGCGAGACTTTCTCATCCAGATTGACGCAGCCTCGCATCCTGTTTGCCGCCGAACGCGCGACAAACGAAAGCGCCCCGAGAAGGCCGTGTTGAGGCTGCACGATCTGCGTCTGCCTCGCGGCGCCGATCACGATGCTTGCGCAGCGAGCATGTTGGCCTTGGTGTTGAGCGTCTCGAGCAGCCCGGCGATGCCCTGGGCGCGCAGGATCGCGGCGTACTTGATCGCGGTGGGTCCTTTTTCTTTGGTGATTGCGACCAGAGATCCGACCATTTGTGCGCCAGTTACGGTGGCACCCGCTGGTGTGGGGTAGAACGTACCCGCGCTTGCGATCCTGAAGATGGACTGATTGTCGATTGCTGCGATCTGGGTCATGACGAGCCTGCCTTTGCCAGTAGCGTCTACGGGCTCGATCATGTGTCCTGGTTGCGACCTTCGGGAATCCGGTTTTATCCGATAGGAAAACTACTATAGGTCGGTCGGTAATTGCACATGCCAGGGTGGTCTGAGGCTGCTCACTTCGGGGATGTAAAACCTCGTAATAATACCGTAGGGACAAACCGTCTTTCGAAGATGGCCGGACTAAGAGACCATCGCATGGGTCACAACGGGTGATCTAGTGGCGGTGGGAGCTTGACGATGTCCAATGTACAAACACCTCCGGCAGGGCGCTCAAATATAGCCGCGGTCGTTGCTTTCGGAGGCGCCGTCAAGCCGCACGTCGTCCGGTGCTCCGGTAGGAGGCTATCGCGTGCAGCAAGGAAGTTATATGCGGTAACGCGCGCCAACGGAGGTACCGCGGCGCTGGAATTTGCCCTGGCCACGCCACTCCTGGTGGCATTGCTGGTGCCCGTGGCCGATCTCGGCCTCGCCTACTCGGAACAGATTCGGGTGGAGCAGGCGGCCCAGGCCGGTGCCCAATATGCCGTATTTCACCCGTGGAGCACCACGTCTGCCACAGCAATTTCCAAAGCTGTGCTCGCGGCGAGCACCCTCTCCACGATTACCGCATCCCCGACACCGAGCCAGACCTGCGGATGCCCGAGCGGCACCGCGATCGCTGCCACCTCGTGCGGCAGCATCTGCGCCGACGGGCTATCCGCGGGGTACTACGTCACCGTCAACGCTCAAGCGCCGTACACCTCGGCAATGCCGTATTCCCTCCTCGGTAGCTCAGTGATCCTTTCTGCGCAATCGATCGTCCGGATCCGCTAGTAGGGGATCTGCACCATGAAGCCGATTGCAGCGCTCGTCAGAGCAGGTGCGGTGCTCCGCGCGCAAACCAATGATATCCGCGGCAGTGCGGCGATCGAAGTCGCACTAACGCTCCCAGTGTTAGTGATATTCCTTTTCGGGATTATCGGGTTCGGCTCGGCGATGTGGCAGCAGAACGCGCTCGATTATTCGGTCGCCGAGGCAGCACGTTGCGCCAGCATCAATACGACGGTTTGCGGCACGAAGAGCGACATCGAAAGCTATGCCGCCAATCGGTCGGGCGCCGATTTCCCCAGTGGCACCTTTTTGTACAGCGCCCAGAGTTGCGGCAATCAAGTCTCGGCGCGTTATACGCTGCCACTCACGATACCCACTCTCACTCTCTCGATAACCCTAGACGCGCAAGCCTGCTATCCAGCTTGAAAGGTGATGCACATGTCCCGCCTCCTAGCGAGTTTCAACCGCTCACACGGGCGCCTGCGTGCAGCCGGGAAATCGCGTAAGTTGGGAGTGCCATTAGGATTTTTCCGCAGGATGCTTGACGATCGTGCGGGGACGACGGTGGTAATGTTGGCGTTATCCCTATCGGGGATCGCCGGCGCTGCCGGGCTTGGCACCGAAGCGGCGAGCTGGTACACTGCGAAGCGCACAATGCAAGCCGTCGCCGATACTGCGGCCTCCTCTGCCGCGTCCGCGTTGGCGGCGGGCGAGCCGAGTTCGACCTTTTCACTGCAAGCCAAGAGCGTTGCCGCCACCTACAATTTCGTCGACGGTCGCAACGGCACGACTGTGACGGTTAACTATCCGCCAAAATCCGGCGGTTACCAGAGCAGCCCGGCGGTCGAAGTCATCATCAACCAAATCCAGAAACCATTGCTGTCAGCGTTGTTCGTGTCCACCGCACCGGCCGTGTCCGCCCGCGCGGTGTCCATGGCTGACACCAGCAAAGCGGGCCAGGGCTGCGTCGTCGCGCTCGATCCCGGCAACGAGACCAGCCTCACCACTTCAGGCTCCGCGGCGCTTAATTTCCCGGGCTGCTCGCTTTACGTGAATTCCAGTTCATCGAGCGCGTTGACAATAACCGGCGGCGCGACAATTGATGCCGCGATCGCTTATTTCGTCGGTCCGGCGAGCGCCAGCGGGTTGACAGCGACTAACGGCATCTTTACGGGCGTCGACCCGTTGATCGATCCCTATATCACCGCCGCGGTTCCCGCTTACGCGAGCTGTGACACGCACAATTTCAAGGCCGCTGGGGGAAAAAGCGCTACCGTCCACGCTAACCCGTCAGGGAATTACGTATTCTGCGGTGGCGTGACGCTAAGCGGCGGTTCGTCGCTAACGCTTGGTGCCGGGACCTTCATCATCGACCAAGGCCAGCTGAGCATTGGCGGCGGATCGAGCCTAACCGCGACGAGCGGCACCACGATCATCCTGACAACTAGCAACCCCTCCCAGAGCTGTGCCACCACCAAGCTCGACGGTGGTGCCGTGGTCTCGATCACAGCACCAACTTCGGGTGCGTTGTCGGGCATCGCCATTTATCAGGATCGCGCCTGCACCGACACCACCGCGACCAATTCGCTGGGCGGCGGCTCGACCCAGAACATCGTCGGCGCGGTCTACTTTCCCCGTGAGCCGGTCAGCTATTCGGGTGGCAGTCCGACCGGCGGCGCGGTGTGCACGCAGCTGATCGCGTGGTCGATCTCGTTCAGCGGCAGCTCGACTTTTAACAACAACTGCACCGGCACCGGCACCCGCTCGGTCAGCCTCACCGGCGGCCGGCTGGTTGAATAGGGCGGGAAGTTTCGACGCTTCCCGGCCCTACTCAGCGAGCACCGAATTTCGACGGGTGAGCGGCTCGCTTAGGCCGTCCCCTCAATGCCGGCCGCCAAAGCGGTACACACCAGCGCCGAGAGGCTGCGTGCCTCCATCTTCGTCATTATATGCGCGCGATGCATCTCGACCGTGCGGGGGCTAATCCCAAGGTCGTAGGCGATCGTCTTGTTCGGCAGGCCGGCGACTAGCCCGGCCAAAACCTGAGTCTCGCGCGGCGACAGCCGTGCAAGGCGCGTCTTCGCCAGCTCGGCGTTTTCATATCCCGGCCCCGCCGGCCCCAGATGCTGCTGGGCCAGCCGAACGCTGTCGAGGATCGTATCGCGGGTGAACGGCTTCTGGACGAAATCGGTGGCGCCCGCCTTCATCGCCTGGACGGCAATACTCACCTCCCCCTGCCCGGTGATGATGATGGTCGGGAAATGCAGGTTGCGCTCGGCGAGACAGCGCTGCACCTCCAGCCCGTCGATCTCCGGCATGTTCACATCCAGGATGAGACAACCCGCCGACAGCACCGCCGCCACATCCAGAAAATGTTTTGCTGCCGCAAAGCACATGACGTCGTAATCGGCCTGTAGCTGCCGGGTCAGCAGCCGTCGCATTTGCTCATCGTCGTCGACGACGTAAACCCTCGGCATTGCGTTCAATCCGGCGGCTTGCGGCTCGCGCGCGACTGCGCATTCGCCGCATATGCCACGGGAATGCTATCCACAGTCATTGGCCGGCCGAGGTGATAGCCCTGGCCGCGATCGCATTCCAAGCCGAGGAGCGCCTGCCAAATCTGCTCGCTCTCGACCCCTTCGGCCACGCTCTCCAGGCCGAGCTTGCGGGCGAGATCGACGATCACCTCGACAATGACCTTGCAGTCTCTGTCTTGCAGCATGTGTATGACGAAAGAGAGATCGATCTTCAGTTCGGAAAACGGCATCTTTCTCAGCTGGATCAGCGACGAGTAGCCGGTCCCGAAATCGTCGATGGACAGCTTGAACCCCTTGACCCGCAAGCGAGTCAGCACATCCATCATGTGGACGGCGTCTTGCATCGCGCTGGTCTCGGTAAGTTCAAGGGTCACCGAAGCGGGATTGAGCCCGAAATCCTGGCATTGGCGGGCCAGCCGATCTGGCAGGTCGAGTGACCGCAGATTCTTCGCCGAGATGTTGACCGCAACGTCGAGGACGAGGCCCTGCCGCTGCCAGGCGGCGGCATCCCGGGCGGCGGTCGCGAAGACCCAGTCGGTGAGCGGATCGATTAGATCGGTTTCCTCAGCTAGCGGAATGAAGTTGTCCGGCGATAGTACACCGAGCCCGGGATGGCGCCAGCGCACGAGCGCCTCGACCCCGGTGATCCCGCCGAGACGGCAGTCGAGCTTTGGCTGATATTCGAGAAAGAGCTGGCCGTCGGCGATCGCCTGGCCCAACTCGCGCGAGAGCCGCGCACCGTCGGCCGGCTTGTGCCGCGCGAGCAGATCGTTGAGGTCGTGCAGCGGAACCGGTTTCTGCAGGGCGCTGTCCATCTTGAGCCCGCGCTCGGCGCCGAGACGCACAGCGGAATCGAGGGTTCTGAGGTCGAGGCCGCTCGACAGGACAATCGGCGCCGCGCAGCGATTGAGGGCGAGATCGCGCAAGAGTTCGATGCCGTCCTTGCCCGGCATTTGCAAGTCCATGAAAATCAGTGTCGGTGCCCAGGAATGCACAAGTCGTTTGAAGCTTTCGGGATCGTCGGTGACGATGACCTCGAAGCCCTGTGCTTCGGCAACTCTCGTGATCAGGCGGCAAAACGCCGGATCGTCGTCGATCAGCAGCAGGCGAAGCAAGGACGGGCGATCGATCATTTTGCTGTCTCGAGCAGACCTTCGACGAGCGATAGCAGCTCATCGTTGCGGAACGGTTTGGCGAGCACTTCCGCCGCGCCCATAGCGGTCGCGGCCCGCAGATAGACAGCCCGGCCGCTCCCCGAGACCGCGAGGATCGGGACGGTCGGTGCCTCCCGGCGCAGCTCCCTGATCAGCTCGATCCCCTCCATGTCGGGCATGACGATGTCGGTGATGACGAGCGCCGGGGACACCGAGCGAAACAGTTCGATCCCCTGCTTGCCGTTATCGGCCACGTGCGCCGTGTGGCCGGCGCCGGTGAGGATGCGGACGAATAGGCGCCGCATCTGCGGATCGTCATCGATAACCAGGATTGCCGCCATTTACCTTCCTCGTGTCGCTGGCACTGCGGCATTGCTCATCCGTCGAGAGCGGCGCGCAGCGCAGCGGCCAATGCGTCATTCGTGTATGGCTTGGTGAGTAATTGCAGGTTGTCGAGGAGTGGCCCGCCTGCGTTGAGCCTCGCCTCCGGAAAACCCGAGGTCAGCATGATCTTGAGGGCAGGCAAGCGTTCGCGCGCCAATCGGGCCAACTCGACGCCGTCGAGCCCGCCCGGCATGACGATATCGGTGAGCAACAAATCGACGTGTTCGCGCTGTATCAGTTCGAGCGCCGCCGCCGCGCGATCGCATTCAAGGACGCGATAGCCGAGACCGCGCAGCTGTCGCATAACAACGCGCCGCATCGCGTCATTGTCCTCGACGACCAGGATTGTCTCGCCGGCGCTTGCCGCAACAAGGGCTGCTTTGGAAAGTTCGGGCGCCGCACCCTCCGCGATCGCGCGGGGCAGGTAGAGCCGGAAGGTCGTGCCGACCCCCGGTTCGCTGTAGACGTTCACATGGCCGCCCGATTGTTTCATGAAGCCGAACACCATGCTGAGACCCAGACCGGTCCCTGTGCCGACCTCCTTGGTCGTGAAGAACGGCTCGAAAATGTGGTCCAAGACCTCGGCCGACATGCCGCTGCCGGTATCGCTGACCTCGATCATCGCGTAGTCGCCCGGACTCACATAGGTGTGCGTCGCCGCATATTCGGCGTCGAGGAAACGATTTGCCGTCGCGACGATCAGGTGACCGCCCCGCGGCATCGCGTCCCGGGCATTGTTGGCGAGGTTCGCGAGCGCCGCCTCAAGCTGTGCCGGGTCCGCCGTCACCGGCCAGATATCCTCGGCGAGGTTGAGCGAGACCTCGATGTCCTCGCCGAGCACACGGCGCAACAACCGTAATGTATTGGTGACCAATTCGTTGATGTCGATCCCTGCCGGCCGCAACGGCTGCCGCCGGGCAAAGGCCAGCAGGCGGCGCGTCAAATCGGCGCCGCGCCAGGCGGCTTCGAGCGCCTCGCCAACGAGTTCATGCAATTCGCCACTGGGACTGATCTCGGTGCGCGTCAGATCGAGATTGCCGATGATGACGCCGAGCAGATTATTGAAATCGTGCGCTAGGCCACCGGTAAGGTTACCGATCGCCTCCATCTTCTGTGCCTGACGCAACTGGTCCTCGGTGCGGCGCCGTTCGGTAATATCCTGAATCGTGCACAGAGACTGGGCCGGTTTGCCGGCGTCGTCGCGGACGATTTCCCATTCCCGGTAAATGTGGCGGATGCTGCCGTCCGGGCGGATGATCCGGGACTCCATCGGAGCGGGCGCGATGCCCGCCGCCAGCTGCGCGCGTGCCGTGAGGATCAGTTGGCGATCGTCGGGATGGGCAAGGGCTAGGAGATTTTCATGGCGCGGGACAAAGCTCTCGCGCGACACCCCGAAGATCCGATAGGCCTCGTCCGACCATTCTCGCTCGCCGGTGCGCAGATCCGTCACATTGGTACCGAGATGGGCAACATGCTGCGCCCTCGTCAGCTGGTCGTTGCTGCTTTTCAGAGCTGCCAGTGCCTGTTCCATACGTCGTTGCGCGGCGTTCACCCGCTCCTCGGCCCGTTTCAGCGTCGTGATGTCGACGACGGCCGCAAGTACCATTGCACCATCCCTGGTTTGGAGCGGGCTCAGCCCGATCTCGACCGGAAATTCATGCCCGTCCTTGCGCAGCGCATACAGTTCGCGTCCGGCCCCCATCGGTCGCCATTGAGGATCGGCGAAAAACGCCACCCGCAGCTCGGGATGGCGGTTCCGATACCGTTCGGGCAACAGCATCTCGACCGGCTGGCCCACCAACTCGGCGCGGGAATATCCGAAGAGCCGCTCGGTCTGGGCGTTGACCAATAGCATTCGCCCGTCCGAGTTGATCATCACGATGGCGGTCAGCGCTCGTTCGACGATTTGCTGGAACCGCTCTTCGCTGTCTTGAAGCGCCTGCTCGGCCGCTTTAAGGGCGGTAATGTCGACGCGCAGGGCGGCAAGCCATCCGTTGGAGAGCCGGCGATTGGTGATCAGAACCCAGCGACCGTCGTCCGATTGTTCCGTGATCGCGGTGTGGGACTTTTGATGCTCGCGGACGCGAGTGGCGAGCCATTCCTCTTCGTGGCCTTTGGCCTCGGCATAGTGGACGAGCCTGTCCCGCAATATATCCTCAAATCGCGTACCCGGCTTCATATGCTCAGAACTGCCCGGGAACAGCCGCTGATAGCTTTCGTTGCACATCACGAGACAGTCAGTCTCGTCGTATAGCGCGTAGCCCTCGGGCATGATCTCAATGCCGAGGCGCATGACCGCCTCGGCTTGCTCGCTGCGCCTGCGCTTGTTTTCGGCCGCACGGAGCGCCTGCGCGACCTCGTCGACTTCCCGCAGCCCGGTCGGCGCGGGGTCGAGCCACGTATCGCGGTCTGTTGTCGCGGCAAGACGACGGAGCGACTGAATTGGGCCGGTAATGCGCCGCGCCGAATAGAGCGCGAGGGTCAGACCGATCGCGAGCGCGAGGCCGCCCGTCGCGAGGGTGCGCATTGCCGCCGTAAACGCCGGCCCGGTCAGACAGAACTCGAAACGCACATTGCCGATTGGCTCGCGGAGCGGGGCCACAAAGCGGCCGAGTCCACCGTCCGCAGACACGTCAAAGGTTGGATCGAGGAATACAAAGCCAGCCTGTTGGCTCCCGACCGAGGCGGTGGCTCATAAGCGGGTTACGAGCGCCCGCTGTCGGACCCATTACCGTCCTTTAGACATGGATCACCCAAACTGCCGCCCATGCCCGAGGCCGTGGGAAAACGCATTCACGGTGGGCGGCGGCGCGCAATGTTTTCCCCGGTGTTAGGGGGCCGAGACACTGACACACCGTCTGCCGCGAACGGCTTGAGCGAGGCGATCAGGACCTGATCGCCGCCATCAGCGGTCCTGCACCGAGGATCGTGATCATTCGCTTGATGTTGTAGGCCAGGACGAGAAGGCTCATCTCGGTTCGGACCTTGTCGAGGGTCCGGGTCAGGAAATGGGTGGCGCCCATCCACGCTTTGAGGGTCCCAAACGGGTGTTCGACGGTCTGTCTTCGAACGCCCATGGCCTCGGGCATGCGATCGAGCCGATCCTGCATGGCGTCAAGGACGCCTTCGTGTTTCCAGCGCTTGACCCGCTTCACTTTCTCAGCGGTGCACCGCGGCTTGAGAGGACAGGTGAAGCAAGCGGTCAAATGACGGTAGTGATCGATGTCGCCCGAGCGGTCGGACCGCGCCTGCCCCTGGTCAGGTGCTGACCGGCCGGGCAGGTGTAGTGATCCTTCTCGGCGTCGTAGATGAAATCCTGCCCAGTGAATAGGCCGCGCTTGGTGTTGCCCGAGGTCAAGGTCTTGGGCACGACAGGTGAGACGCCCGTGCCTTCGCAAGAAAGGACCTGGTCGCCGTTGAAGTAGCCACGGTCGGCCAAGGCGGTGATCTGGTGACAGCCCGTGGCCTGCTGCGCCTTGAATGCCATGGGCGCAAGCTGGTGGCGGTCGTACCCCTGATTGATCACCTCATGGGCAACGATCAGATGGTGCTCGGCGTCGACGGCGATCTGCACATTGTAGCCGACCGTGGCGGTGCCTTTGCCGCTGGTCGCCATCGAACGGGCGTCAGGGTCGGTCAGCGAGACTTGCTGGTCGGGTGCGTCCTGGACCGTCTGCTCCATCACCTTCAAGGCCTGCATCTGTTGGCGCAGGCCGGCAATCTTCTCCTTCAACCGGACCGACTTCTCCTCGGCGACATCGCCCTCTTCGCGGTCGGCCCGGTCGAGCGCCCGCAGATATCGCGCGATGCTGGCGTCGATCTGCTCCATCCGCCCGGTGACCTTGGCGACCGTGTAATTCTTGTCGCGGTTGTTCACCGCTTTGAACTTGCTGCCGTCGATCGCAACAACGGCACCGGTGAAGAGTTTGAGCTGACGGCACAGCCCGACAAACTGAACGCACACCGCCCGGATCGCCGTGCCATTGTCCTTGCGGAAGTCGGCAATTGTCTTGAAGTCGGGCGCCAGCCGCCCGGTCAGCCACATCAGCTCGATGTTGCGCTGGGCTTCACGTTCGAGCCGCCGGCTCGACTGAATGCGGTTGAGGTAGCCGTAGAGGTAAATCTTCAGCAGCGTCGAGGGATGATAAGCCGGCCGGCCGGTCGCCGCCGGCGTCATCCCCGAAAAGCCCAAGGCCGCGAGGTCCAGTTCGTCGATGAAGACCTCGATCACCCGAACCGGGTTCTCCTCGTCGACGTAGTCCTCCAGGCTGTGTGGTAGCAGCGCCGGTTGCATCCGATCTTCGCCATCGATGAACCGATGCATCGCCAAACCCCCGATGCTCCCAGGCCTCAGGATTCTAAGGCAGCTGCGCCCCAGGCGGAATCCATCAGGGCCGCAAATCCCGCGTTTCCACACAGGCTAGAGCATAGCCGGGTTGGGCGGAATCGCTGAGAGGGATTCCCAAACGAGGGAAAGTGTGATTCGCTGGTCCGACCGCAAGATGTGGGGGACGGCGATGGCTTGGCGGCAGGGGCAGAGCTATTCGG
>JBARKH010000248.1:0-8458 GCA_049801295.1 Allostellaceae bacterium
CGGAAAAAGTATCGAGCGTCTCGCAGTCGATGGTGTGGATGGTGACGCCCTTGCCGGTCGTGACGATCCCGACGATGCGGTCGCCCGGCAGGGGATGACAGCAGCCGGCAAAATGCACGGCCATGCCGGGAATGAGGCCGCGGATCGGCACCGCGTTGTCGGACTGCTTGCGGGCGCGATGCGGGACAAGCGGCACCACTTTCTGGGTGCGCGCGTCGGGCTTGGGCGGGAACACCGCGTGCACCACCTCGCGCCCGGTATGGTTACCCGCGCCGACGGCGACGCAAAGATCCTCGGCGCTCTCGCAATTGAACTGGCGCAGCACCTCCTCGACCGACTTTTCGGTATAATCGTGGCCCTCCTGGCGGAACGCCTTCTGCAGGATGGCTTTGCCGAGATCGAGATATTGCTGGCGCTGCTGGGTGCGGATGAAGCGGCGAATGCGGGCGCGCGCCTTGCCGGTGACGACGAAGCGCTCCCAGGTCGGCGACGGGGTCTGCGCCTTCGAGGTGACGATATCGACCTGGTCGCCATTCGCCAGCTCGGTGCGCAGCGGCAACAGCCGGCCGTTGATCTTGGCGCCGACGCAGGTATCGCCGATCTGCGAATGGACCGCGTAGGCGAAATCGACTGGCGTCGCGCCGCGCGGGAGCGCTATCAGGTCGCCTTTGGGGGTGAAGGCGAAGACCTGGTCCTGGAACATCTCGAGCTTGGTGTGTTCGAGGAATTCCTCGGGATTGGACGCCTGCTCGAGGATGTCGAGCAATTCGCGCAGCCAGCGGTATTGCCGTCCGTCTACCGAGCCCGCCTGCTGTTTGAAGATCCAGTGAGCGGCGACGCCAAGCTCGGCCACCTCGTGCATGTCGCGGGTACGGATCTGGACTTCGATCCGCTGGCGCTCGGGCCCGATCACCCCGGTATGGACCGAGCGGTAATTATTGGGCTTCGGCGTCGAGATGTAGTCCTTGAAGCGGCCGGGGACGACGTGATAGGCGGAATGGATGACCCCCAGCGCGTGATAGCAATCAGCGACCCCGTCGACCAGCACGCGAAAGGCCATCACGTCGGCGAGCTGCTCGAACGAGATGTTCTTGCGCTGCATCTTGCGCCAGATCGAATAGGGCGATTTTTCGCGCCCCGAGATGCTGGCCGCGACGCCCTCTTTTTTCAGCGTCTCGCTCAGCTCGGCGACGATCCGCGAGACGATGCTGCCGCCCTTTTCGCGCAGGAACCCCAGGCGCGCGATGATGCTGGCGCGGGCATCCGGATGCAGCTCGGCAAAGGCCAAATCCTCGAGCTGATCCTTCATCCGGTGCATGCCGATGCGCTCGGCCAAGGGGACATAGATGTCCATCGTCTCGCGCGCGATGCGCCGCCGCTTTTCGCCGTCCTTGATGAACCGCAGCGTCTGCATGTTGTGCAGGCGGTCGGCGAGCTTGACGAGGAGGACGCGGATGTCCTCGGACATGGCGAGGACCAGCTTGCGGAAGTTTTCCG
Organism: Allostellaceae bacterium; assembly: GCA_049801295.1. Lineage (GTDB taxonomy): Bacteria > Pseudomonadota > Alphaproteobacteria > ATCC43930 > CGMCC-115725 > DATARH01. The sequence goes on from JBARKH010000248.1 coordinate 1,498, forward strand.
CCTGCTGGGTCTGGTCCGACTGCAATTCGATCCGCGACAGTTTGGTGACGCCGTCGACGAGGCGGCCGATATCCGGCCCGAACAGCTTTTCGATGTCCTCGATCGTCGCGACGGTGTCCTCGACCGTGTCGTGCAAGAGGCCCGTGATGATCGAGGCGGTGTCGAGCTTCATTTGGGCGAGGAGCCCCGCGACCTCGACCGGGTGCGAGAAATAGGGGTCGCCCGAGGCGCGCAGCTGCGCGCCATGCGCCTTCATCGAATAAACATAGGCGCGGTTGAGCGCGCCCTCGTCCGCTTTCGGGTCGTAGGACTTGACCAGTTCGACGAGCTCGAATTGCCGCATCATGGCGCGGCGGCCTCTTTACCGTCGCCCGGGCGACGCGCCGAGCGGGTCCGCGGGCCGGTCACTGGGCAGCAGCCTGGCGCGGATGGGTTGCCATGGCCGACGCTTCGAGTTCCAGGCCGCGCCGCATCAGCGCTCTTCGTCGGCGATGTCGTCCTCGGCGACAGGCTCCTCGCCCGGCTCGACGTCCTCGACCTCAACCTCGATGCCGGCGTCGGCCCCGGCCTCGTCCCCGACCTCAAGATCGACGCCCTCCTCGTCCTCGACGGCGAGCATGTCTTCGTCGAGCTCGTCCTCGACCGCTTCCTCGTCGAACTCGTCCTCGCCGATCACGGCGCCGATCGGATCGGCAACCCCGAACAGCGTCTGCTCGAGGTCCGGGGTCTCCTCGGGTTCGTCGATCTCGACATGCTTCTGCATCCCGCGCACCAGCGATTCCTTGAGATGGGCGAGTTGGATCGTTTCGTCGGCGATCTCGCGCAGGGCAACGACCGGGTTCTTGTCATCGTCGCGATCGAGGGTCAACGGCGCGCCTGAAGTGACCTCGCGCGCCCGCTGGGCGGCGAGCAGCACCAGTTCGAACCGGTTGGGCACCTTCAGCACACAATCTTCGACGGTAACGCGCGCCATCCTCGGATCCTTCACCCGCTTGCCTGAGAATATGAATATATGGGTCGCCGCCCGGCGCAGCAACAGCAACGCCCCCGCAAATCGGGCGATTGCCGCTAGCGGCGCGCAGCGGCCGCGCGCCGGCATGCGGCTCAAGCTTGACCCTCCTCGTGCCGCGCGCCTATATCACCTGCCGCCGGCCGGATGGCAGAGTGGCTATGCAACGGACTGCAAATCCGTGTACAGCGGTTCGATTCCGCTTCCGGCCTCCATCGGACGCGGCCCCGCCCGGTTTTCAGGTTGTGCGGGCGGGCTCTGATCCCCGGTAGCTCAGTGGTAGAGCAAGCGGCTGTTAACCGCTGGGTCGATGGTTCGAATCCGTCCCGGGGAGCCAACTAAATCAGAGGGTTAGAGCAGAGATAATCTAACCCTCTGATACCCATAACAGCTTCGGGGCAACATCCGGGGCAACATTTGACAGGGTTCGCGACATGAAAAGAGCGCAGGCGAGGCATCCCCGGACGCGTGAACGCCTCGCCCGACGCAAGGCGAAGCTGCAGGCGAAACACCGCAGGCAGCGCGCTCGGGCCGGGGGATAAAACATGGCTGACGTTGAAACCGTCACCAGAGGGCTATTCCAATTCGACCGAGCGGCGAAGCGGCACGCGGGGATTGTCGGTTCTCAGAGTCTAGTCGGGCTGCCGCGGTCGACCGATGCCACCCGATCTGAACGAACATGACAAGGCCATTCTGATCGAGCCGCTGGGCGAGACGATCGCAGCCGATCGCCTCCCGATGTCGCCACGCATCCGCAGCTTCAAGGCGATCCTGGCGACGCTCGACCCGCCGAGGCCGCCGATTGAACCGCTGCCCCGCCGAAACCGCCGGGCACCCATAGCGCCGTGCTGCTTCCCCTTCCCGTCCCGCACTGGGCTCGGGATCGGACGCCCCGATTGTCACGCGCTACCGCCCATCACCTCGTCGAAATTGCGCCGACCGCGACGCCTGCTCCCCTCCCGCGCGAGCGGGTTCGTTCTTCGGCGCGTTTCAGCCGATGCTGGCGCGATCCTCACTCGGCGGGAGTTGGCCCCTGAGGGGACACTCGCGGCCACACCCAGAGGAGCGTGCGGCGGCCAGAACGCGACCGTTCGGATCTACTCGCAGAGCCATCCATTTGAATTGCCGTTCAGCGTGCCCCGACTAACGCCGCAATTTGCCGATGGCGGTGACCGAATCTACCTGCCGCACCGTTGATCCTTCTCCGCGCGGGGAGCAAAGTCAGGCTTATGCTATCGCCCGGCGGCCCGGGCTCGCGTAGTGCACCTCTGGGAGGGAACCTTGAGCGAAGAGCGGGTCGAGCGACGGCTGACGGCGATTCTCGCCGCCGATGTCGTCGGCTACTCGCGGCTGATGGGTGCCGATGAGGAGGGCACGCTCGCGGCGTTGAAGGCGATCCGGCGTGAATTGGTCGATCCCAGGATCGTCGAGCATCGCGGGCGTATCGTTAAAACCACGGGCGATGGGCTTCTGGTTGAGTTCGCCAGCGTCGTCGACGCGGTGCGTTGCGCGGTCGACGTACAGCGGGAGATGGCCGAACGCAACATGGCTGTGTCGGCCGAAACGCGCATCGAATTCCGTGTCGGCATCAATCTCGGCGACATCATCATCGACGGCGACGACATCTTCGGCGATGGCGTCAACGTCGCTGCTCGCCTTGAAACCCTGGCGGAGCCGGCCGGCATCTGCGTCAGCCGGGTCGTGCGCGACCAGGTTCGGGACAAGCTCGCGTTTGCGTTCGAGGACATGGGCGAGCAGCAGGTCAAAAACATTGCCCGCCCGATCCGCGTCTTCCGTATTGCCGGCCGGGGCTTGCCGAGTTCGGGCGTTGCGGAAGCGGATGACCGGAAGTCGCCGACCGCTGGAACGATTGAGACCGGCCCGCCACGACTGTCGATCGTCGTGCTGCCGCTCGGCAATATTGGTGGCGACCTGGAGCAGGAATATTTCGCTGACGGCGTAACCGAGAGCCTGACGACCGATCTGTCGCGAATCTCGGGCTCATTTGTCATCGGCCGCAGCACCGCCTTTACCTACAAGGGCAAGGCGGTCGATCTGAAGCAGGTCGGGCGCGACCTCAACGTCCGCTATGCGCTGGAAGGCAGCGTGCAGCGCGGCGGCAACCGGCTGCGCGTAAATGTCCAGCTGATCGACACGCAAAACGGCCAGCATTTGTGGGCCGAGCGCTTTGACAAGCCTTTGGCCGACCTCTTCGACATGCAGGACGAGATCGTCGCCCACCTCGCCAACCAGCTCGGCGCCCAGCTGATCGAAGTCGAGGCGCGCCGCGCGGAACGCTCGCCCCATCCCGACGCGATCGACCTCTATTTTCGTGGCATGTCGTACATCCAGCGCGGGTTTACGGCGGAGTATTTAGGACAGGCCGAGGTGTTCATCGATCGTGCGCTGGCGCTCGAGCCGGGCAATGTCGATGTCATCGCCGCCAAGTCGCTGATCAACGCCCATATCTCCGGCGCCCGACTCTCCAGCGATCGCGCCGGCCGCCTCGCCGTTGCGGAGACGACCGCAATCAAGGCGCTTGGCATTGCGCCCAATCATGCCTTGGCACATTTCGCGCTGGGTGCCGTCTACACGCTGACCTCGCGCAACGAGCTGGGAATTGCCGAGCTGGAGCGCGCGCTCCAGCTCGATCGCAACCTCGCTTACGCGCACATGATGATCGGCAATGCCAAGACCGCGCTCGGACGCGCCCAGGAAGCCGAAGGCCATATCCTTGAAGCCTTGCGCCTCAGCCCGCGCGACCTAATGGCATATCACTGGATGAGCAGCATCGGCACCTCCAAGCTGCATCTCGGCCAGTATGACGAGGCGGTCGCGTGGCTGCGCCGGGCAAACGACGCCAACCGCAATTTCGCGTTCAACCATTTCTGTCTCGCCGCGGCGCTGGCGCATCTCGGTCGACTCGACGAGGCCCGCGGCGCCGCGCAAGCGGGACTGGCGCTTGAGCCCGACTTTACGATCGGCCGTTACCGTGCCGGTGCGCGCGGCGATGACCCGGTCTATCTCACTGGCCGCGAGCGTGCCTATGAGGGCATGCGCAATGCTGGCATCCCCGAATAGACTGTCAAGTTTACAATCGTGCCAGCATTGCTTCGAGCCGCGGTGTTCCAGCGTCGGGCGTGACGTTCTGCCAGGTGACCCAGTCGCGCAATTTCTGCAGCGCGCGTCCATCTTGAATCGCGGCTCGGGCGGCCGTTATACCCTCGGCGAGATGCCGGGCCCGGCCCATCACGTAGAGCATCGGGGCGGCGTTGAGGCAGACGATGTCCTCGCGCGGCCCGGTGTCCTTGCCGGCGATGACGCGCAGCAGGGTCAATGCCTCGCGCTCGACGTGGCCGCTCGATGCGACGTCGCCGTATCGAGCGCGCTTCAAGCCCAATTCTTCCGGCGTGACCACCGATTTTTCAATGCTCCCATCGGGTTTCAGCTCCGCAATGTGCGACGGCCCGAGCGTGGACAATTCATCGATCCCATGGCCACTGTCGGTATCAAGTCCGTTCATCACGAACGCGCGCTTAAATCCCAGTTCTCGCAGCAGCAGCGAAAGAAAATCGACTCCGCTGACGCTGTTAACCCCCATGACCTTGTATTGTGGCATGGTTGGAGTGAGCAGCGGCCCAACGAGGTTGATCGTCTGGCCGAACCGCACTTCTGCCCGCATCCGTTGCATGAACGTCGGGCGCAGCCAGGGCACGAACCCGTTCCAGGCACAGATGCCGCCCCGCTCGATGGCCTGCTTAGGAAATTCCGGTCCGCATTCGACATCGACGCCGAGTGCCTCGACCACGTCGACCGCACCACAATTGGACGAGATCGCCCGAGAGCAATGGCGCGTGACGTAGAGACCACACGCCGCCGCGACGATCGCCGCCGCGGTGCTGATGTTGAACGTCTTGAGCGTGTCACCCCCTGTTCCGGCGTTGTCGATGAACGGTTCCGGCGTATCGATCTCGACCTTGGTCGTGTCGTATTCGTACAGCGCATCGAAGGTTCCGGCGATCTCGTCGAGCGTCTCTGGTTTGGCGGCGAGCGCCGCCATGAACGCGCCTTGCTGTACATCCGGCTGCTCGCGCGTGCAGATCTGCCGCCAGCAATTCTTCGCTTCCGCTCGGCTGATGTCCTCCTTGCGGATAAGCCGCCCGATGATGGCGCCGAAATCACGCAGTTGCACTTCGTCGGGCGTCATGGCCTGCGGTTGCCAAACACGGGGAACGGGAAGCCCATGGTGTTGAATGCGGCTGGTTACGTCAATCACCGAGCAGCATCCCTTGCTCCAGGAGGTTTGGTTTGGGCTGTATCGGGCTACAAACGGCTCTTGCGGCGCTTCTTGCTCATTTCCGTATCAAACGGCACGGCAATTGGGGCTCTGACTCACTTTCGATGAAGATAGGCTAGATTTGGTAGGCATTGCACTGGGGGATGCTTGTTTCGCGATCGTCCAGGTCAGGATTGGGCGTCGGCGCGACCTACTGTTTACCACCGCGATCAAACGGACTCATCGGCGGCAGGTCATTGATGATTGTGCAAAGCCTGGATTCGTTTTCAGGCTCCAGGCTGCTGTGCCCGGCTGTCGTAATAAAGTAGTGCAGCTCGGTGTTACCAACGGCCCGCAATGCCCGCACGAGGGCCTCCGATAGATACAGGTGGCACACCCTATCGTAACGCCCATGGACGATGTGCACGGGGATATCCTTGAGCCGATGAACGTGGTCGAGGATGTAATTGTTGTCGCGGTTCGCCTCTCCATCGCCGCCAAGAAAGCCGCCGTTCACCATGTAGTGGACTAAAATCCTCGCAGCGGTCAGAGAATATTTCTGGTTGGGCTGGCTTTGACTACTTTCATTTCGGTTCAGGCGGCTGGCGCTGCTTTCCCAAGCAACGCAGGCCAAAGCCGCTTTCAAGGCGCGATCCCGGTCCGCTTCGTTCTGCGGCGGGAACGCAAATATTTTTGCGAGCCCTTTGACGACGTCGCCGCGATCGTCGGCGGGGATTTCCGCGAGAAATTGCTGCCATGCCGTCGGGAAATCGAGGTAGGCGCCCGGGACCGGCGCCGCCAGCGGGTTCAACGCGAAATCGGCCGCGTTGCCCTGAAGGAAATAATCGACATCCGATCTGCGGCACAAAAAGATGCCGCGCAGGACGAGGGTCTGGACGGTTTCAGGATGCGCGATGGCATAGGCCAGGGCGAGCGTGCTGCCCCAACTTCCGCCAAAGACGTGCATTTTGCCATGGATACCCAACGCGCGCCGCAGCCGCAGCACGTCGCCGATAAGATGCTCGGTCGTATTGTCGGTAAGGGCTGCCGTGGGGTCGTCGTCGCCCGCGCTGGGCGTGCTCTTGCCGCAGCCGCGCTGGTCAAAAAGGATGACCCGGTATCGGTCAGGAGCGAAAAAGCGAGCAAGCGACTTGTGACAACCCGCACCCGGCCCGCCATGCATAACCACAACCGGCTCACCATCTGCCGAGCCGTATTCTTCCCAGTAAATCTGGTGTTTGGGATGCTCTTGAAGGGTCAGATGGCCAGATTTGTTGCAGGGCGAGTTCGGGTAGCCATTTTCACTCATTTGCTCCCCCAGAAAGGTGGGCTGTATTTCGATTCAACCGAGCCGCGGAGATGATTCTATATACTAAGGTTCCGGAGATGGCGCGAGCCACGTGCGTGGCGCTGGCAGCCCGTGGCCTGCCGTGCCTTCAGCGCCATGGGTGCGAGCTGGTGGCGGTCGTACCCCTGGTTGATCACCTCGTGGGCCACGATCAGATGATGCTCGGCGTCGACCGCGATCTGTACATTGTAGCCGACCGTCGCGGTGCCTTTGCCGCTGGTCGCCATCGAACGGGCGTCGGGATCGCTCAGCGAGACCTGCCGGTCGGACGCGTCCTCGACCGTCTGCTCCATCACCTTCAACGCCTGCATCTGCCGGCGCAGGCCGG
>JBARKH010000249.1:0-2008 GCA_049801295.1 Allostellaceae bacterium
ATGAGTTCGAGCCGGATGGTGCGCAGCTCTTCCTCGATCTCGCGGTTGCTGGTCGATAGCATGACAGCGCCCAGCACCTGCTTGTAGCGTTGCAGCGGCACTGCGGCGCTGATCACCAGACCGCCGGTTTTGGGGTCGCTGCGCACCGCGGCGCCGCTCTCGCCGCCCAGCGCCTCCATCGCCTCGCCGTAATCCTGCGCGGTGTCGCCCTCGCGATAGACCGGACGCTTGCGCCGGCTCGGCAGGAGATCGGCGACCCAGTCGTAGATCCCGTCGCCCATCCGTCCCAGCAGTCCCTTCTCCCGCGGCGCCGGCAGTTCGGCGACCTGCACCGCGTCGCCCGGCCCGGGCACGAGGCGACTGTCGGCGATCAGCTTGCCGGTGGTGCCGAAGAGGCGGGCGCGGGTGTGGGTCGGCTCGACGAGGCGACGGATCATTTGCCGCGCCAGATCGGGCAGCAGCACCTCGCCTTCGTCGGCGGAGTCGAGCACCGCCCCCTCGCTCAGCGCGGCGGCAAAAATCTTGCCCTGGGTGCGCAGCGATTCGATGTGCTGCCCGATGAGGGTCGCCTCGAATTTGCCGAGATAGAGAAAGCCGACCGCAAGCAGCGCCAACGGCAGGACGTTGACGGCGACGATCCGCCGCGTCAGCGGCGACACCCGGGGCCAGCGGAACCGCTGCGGCCGCGCCGCATCGGCCCGCACCTCGATCGTCGCCGTGCCGCTTGCGTCGTCCTCGAAGGCTCGCGCCGCGCCGGCTCCGGGGCGCGGAGATGGCAGTTCGGGCGGCTGGGACGATCCGTTCGGGGGCGCTGTCGCTTCAGCGTTCGCGATATCGGTAACCGACGCCATAGAGCGTTTCGATCTGCGCAAATTCCGTGTCGATCGCCTTGAACTTCTTGCGGACCCGTTTGATGTGGCTATCGATCGTGCGGTCATCGACATAGATGTGCTCGCCATAGGCCGCATCCATCAACTGGTCGCGGTTTTTGACGTGCCCCGGGCGCTGCGCCAGCGATTTCAAAATCAGGAACTCGGTCACCGTCAGCTCGACCGGCCGGCCCTGCCAGGTGCACAGGTGGCGGCCCGGATCGAGTGTCATCTCGCCGCGCACGACAACGGGCTCCCCCTGCCCCTCCTCGCGCTCGCGCGCCAACTCGCCGCGGCGAATGAGGGCTCGGATGCGCTCGATCAGGAGGCGCTGCGAAAACGGTTTCTTGATGTAGTCGTCGGCGCCCATCCGCAGGCCGATCAACTCGTCGACCTCGTCGTCCTTCGAGGTCAGGAAAATGACCGGGATGTGGCTCTGGCGGCGCAGTTGGCTCAACAGCACCATCCCGTCCATCCGCGGCATCTTGATGTCGAGGACCGCGAGATCGACCGGCTGCGCGGTCATTCCCTTCAGCGCCTCGGCCCCGTCGCTATAGCAGCGCACGGCGAAGCCCTCCGCCTCGAGCGCCATCGATACCGAAGTGAGGATGTTCCGGTCGTCATCGACCAGAGCAATCGTGCTTGTCACCGATGCGTCCCCCAAATTACTCCCCCATGCTGGCAGCCCCGCGCCGGCTTCCTCTCTCTCGCGCTTAAATATGGCCGCTTGGCGGCAAACCAAAAGGGCGCCCCCCCTATTCGCCTGTCACGACCGCCCGCCCGGATGATGTAGGCTCTCTGATGAGCCGCGTCATTGCGGGGAGCGGGGTGGCGACGCAATCTCGATCAGGCGAGGACTGGGGCACCGCGGCGCGGCGGCTAATCCGCGCGTGCGACCATGCCGCGCTTGCCACGACGATGGCGGGGCGACCCTATGTCTCGCTCGTCGCGAGCGCCTGCGACTTTGATGCGAGCCCGCTTCTTCTCCTGTCCGATCTCGCCCAGCACACGAAGAACCTGGTTACAGACCCGCTGGTGTCGCTGTTGTTCGCGGAGAGGGGCGAGCACCCCGACCCGCTCGCCGGGCCGCGCTTGACGCTCCTCGGCCGGGCCGAACGCTGCGCCGACCCGCGCAGCAT
>JBARKH010000250.1:0-2983 GCA_049801295.1 Allostellaceae bacterium
ACCCGATGCCGCGTGATGCCGCCGCCCTCGCCAGGGTCTTGCGCGACCGCCGCAACGATCTGACCGAGGCGGCGGTGAGCCTCGTCCCCGAGATCGCGGCGGTGCTCGAGCGTCTCGCCCGGTTGCCGGGAGCGCTCCTCGCGCGCATGAGCGGCAGCGGCGCGACGTGTTTTGCCCTCTTCGGCGATCGCTCCGCCGCCCTTGCCGCTGGCGCCCTCCTCGCCCGCTCCGAGCCCACATGGTGGTCGGCGGCCGGCGCCCTGATGACCGCCCCGCCGCCGGTCGAGCCCGGTTCAGGTCCTCCGGACCGATAAGCCCGGCAGCCCGTGAGGCATCGACCCAGCTAATTTCCGCTTTGTCAGCGTTGTGGTGGTAGTTTACCAGTTCGCCTGGGCATCTTGGCCCGCCTGCGCCCCGCGCTCGGGCAACGCCAAGCCAAGCACCGGCAGATGTGACGATTGGGGCGTAGCCAAGTGGCAAGGCAGCGGATTTTGATTCCGCCATTCGGAGGTTCGAATCCTCCCGCCCCAGCCAATCCGAGACATCGCATCGGTTCCCGGCATTTCATGACGCAGCTTCTGACGGCCGCGTCGGTCCGATAACCACTCGGGATCGGGCATCGCTCAAAACCGACGATGGCCGGGTATAAAGGCAAATCGAGCCTTGGTTGCTGTGTTATGCTGTGGTTGATGTCGCGGCTGTTCTTTCAATCACTCGTTCTTCTCTGCATCTGCAGCGCCGGCGCACTCGCCCAGTCGATCGTGCCCGGGCAATCCGATCTTGCGGGCCCTCGCCGCAGCGGCGCGGCAGTACAATTGCCGCAGATCGAGCCGAAACCGCCGCCGCAGCCGAGCATCGCCGCGCCTGCGCCGGCGGCGCCCCAAGGCTCGCCGCTCTCCTCGGCTCCGATCTTCGTGCTGCGCAAGATCGCGCTCGAGGGCAACACCGCGCTCGACGAACCGTCGATCGGCGCGGCTGCCGCCCCCTATATCGGCAAGCCGGTCTCGATCGCCGACCTCGAGGAGCTGCGCCGCCAGCTGACGCTCCTCTATATCAACCGGGGCTATATCAATTCCGGGGTCACCATTCCCGACCAGAACGTCGAAAACAGTGTCGTCGTCTATCGCGCGGTCGAGGGGCGGGTGACCGGGATCGAGGTGTCCGGCGTCAAGAGTTTCGATCCCGAATATTTTCGGGCGCGGCTGGAGCGGGGATTGACGACCCCGTTCAATGTCGCCGACATGGAGCAGGAGCAGCAGATCCTGCTGCAGGATCCGCTCGTGCGCCGCCTCAATATCGAGCTGCTGCCGGGCCTGGTTCCGGGCGAAGCGCGGGCGCATGCCGATGTGGAGGAGGCGAGCCCCTACGCGGCGGTCATGCAGATCGCCAACAACCAGTCGCCGACCGTCGGGGAGATCCGCGGGCAGATGCAAGGCTCCGCGGCGAACATTCTCGGCTTCGGCGACATTCTTTCGGCGCAATACGGCCGCAGCCAGGGGATCAACGACGGCGCGATCGGCTATTCGCTGCCGATCCTCAGCGACGACACGAGGCTGAGCCTCCACTACGACATCAACGGCACCCTTGTCGTTGCCCCGACGCTGTCGCCGCTCCACATCACCAGCAACTACGACAGCCTCGCCGTGGGACTAAGCCGGCCGTTCTATCGCACCGCGGAACAGAACCTGACGCTCGGCCTCAATCTGGAGCGACGTCAAGCCCAGACGTTTATCCAACCGCCCGGTTCGCCTGCGATTCCGTTCGGTTTTTTTAACGGTGCTGACGCGAACGGCAGGGCCAATGTCACCGCGCTGCGCTTCTACCAGGATTACCTCGACCGTGATGCCGAGCACGCCTTTGCCCTGCGCTCGACGCTGAGCTTCGGCCTGCCCATGCTCGGCGCCACGGTGACGACGATGGCGCCGACCGGCAAGTTCTTCTCCTGGCTCGGACAGGCCCAATATGTGCGCCGCGTCTACCGCGACTGGGACGCGGTCATTCGCTCCGATCTTCAGCTTTCCAACCATCCGCTCTTTCCGATCGAGCAATTCGCCCTCGGCGGCATCGATACGGTGCGCGGGTATCGCCAGTTCCTGACCGTGACCGATGACGCGTTTTTTGCCTCCGCCGAATTGCGCATCCCGGTAGGGACGCTGCGCCTCCCCTATCTTGCCGATACCGCGGAAGCCGGAACCGTGCAGATTGTCCCGTTCTACGATTTCGGGACCGGTTGGAATGTCGACCGCGCGACACCGCCGCCATCGGATATTTCGGGCGTCGGCGCCGGCGTGCGCTGGCTCATCGGCTCGGGCGTCACCGCCGAAGTCTATTACGGCAAGGCGCTGCGCCATGTGCCGGTCGGCACCGCGCTCGAAGATCGCGGCCTCTATTTCCGGTTGACCGCCAAGGTTTATTAGAGGGAGGCCGGTTCGGCGCCGCCGGGCGGCTAGTGTTGAGCGGGCGTCTGCTCGTAGGCCGCCGCCTCGGTGAGGCCGACCTCCTTGATCAAGGCGTCGAGCGCGGCATGGCGGTCGAGATTTTGCGCCTCCGCCGCGGCGGCAACGGCGTCGTACCAGACGCCAGCACCGGCGTAGGCCGCGGCGCGGCGCAGCGGCGGCATGGCTGCAGCCGCACTGATGTCCACCGTGGGATCGTAAACGATCGTCCCGCTGGCGACGATGTTGCGCGACCAGGCCCGCGGGTCGATGACGATCGATACCGACCACGTGTAGACGATCCCGGGGCTCAGACGAACCCGATAGTCCCCGGGGCGCAGCGTGTAGATCCCGGCCGCGCGCGGTGAGGGGATCGTGGTTTCGAGTACGGGCGTGGGCTGCATCGGCGCGCTGATCGTAAACTGGGCCGGCCAGGTGACCGGCCGCGACACGAAGTAGAGCAAGGTCGGGGTCGCCGTCGCGGTAACCCCGGCATGATCGGCCGGCGCCAAGAGCTCGATCTCCGGCAACGGGGTCGAGATGTGCAC
>JBARKH010000251.1:0-6535 GCA_049801295.1 Allostellaceae bacterium
CGGTCAGGATGACGATGGTGCGAACTATCGGCGGCAGCGCGAGCGCGACCATGCCGGACGTGCTGAGCGCCGACCACGTGGGCAGCCCGGAAGCCTGCATGGCCGCGAGGCAGGTTTCGATGCCCTCGCCGATAAGTAAGGTTTTGTCAGGTTCGGCGAGCCGCACGCCGCCGCCGCCGATCGGCCCGAGTGACGCGCGGTCGCGGCGATGCCACTGTCCCGCCGCATCGCGATCGAACCAGGTGCGATGCACCCCGATCAGCCGCCCCTCGATGTCATCGACGCGCGCGACCATTGCCGGCAGGCAACGGCGCGCCTTCGCGTGCCAGCAGCGCGGCGCCCAGCGCAGCGAAGGCGGCGGGGCTATGGTGATGCCGCGCTCGGCAAGATACTGCGCCACCGACGATCCGCGCGCCTCCTTTGCGGCGTCCCAAATCCGCCGCGCTGATTCGATCCGGAGGGCCGCGTCATCACTGCCCCTTGCCGGCGGCGTCGGCCGAACCTGTTCACCGTCACCGTCGTCGCCGATCAGCCCGCGCCGGCGCAGCTCGGCCAGGATATCAGCGCGCGAGCATCCGGCATGGCAGACGGCGATCAATCCGCGCTCGCCATCGCGCAGCGCCAGCGTTGCGCTATGGCCCGTCCGGGAGCCATGCACCGGGCATACTGCCCGCCACCATCCGCCGGAGCGATGCGCGCTCCCAAGCGCCGCGGCGATCTCGGCCCCGGTCATTGCGCATCCGGCTCGGAAGTGCTGCCGCGCACCCGCCCTGCCAGCCACGCATCGAGATCACTGGCACGATATCGAACGAGCCTCCCGACTTTTACAAACCTCGGGCCGTCGCCACTCGCCCTATACCGTTCGAGAGTACGGACCGAGCAACCCAATTGCTCTGCAACGTCATTCTGCGAATAGAGTTGTTGTAGCTCCATGGCGCCCTGCCGCGTAATGCCGCGCAGTTGCGGCGGGCAGAGGCACTACCGCGCGCACCATCGCAATGGAATGGACTTCAAATTGCCTATTTGTTGTCCGCGAGAGCCGACGAAAGCAGCGTCGACGGCAGATCTTCGCCTGTCGTAGCCTTGTAGGCCTCAAGAAGCCTTCGATGCTGCTCCGCGCTTTTCGCGGCCAGCCGTGCTTGTGCTTTCAAAAGGCGGCGCAGGTGGCGAGCAATTGCGTCAACGCTGGCGCCGTATCGAGCGCCCTTGCCGGCGGCGTACAAGCGCTCCGCGAGCTGCCGCGGAATAGCGCCCCTTTCCCGTTCTGTTTGAGCGCCGCGTGCCCATTCGTCATAGGCAGCGAGCAAACGCGCATTTCGGTCCTCGAACAGTCCAGGGCGGCCGGTTTCACCCTCCTGGTGCCCGCGCTTGCGCTTGGGAGGCGCCTCGACAAATAAGGCGCGAGCTTCGTCCTCGCCGAGCCGATCCTTTGCCTCGTTGTAGCAAGCCCTCAGAAATTTTCGGGCGCGCGCACGCCATTGGCTACGCTCATCCGGCGCTTCTGTGAGCAAACCAGGCAACGGTTCCAGAAAAGGGTTCCGCTCTAACCTTCGCCTTCCCGCTCCCAGGCGTTGAATTTTCTCAGGTATGAGGAAAACAGCGCCGCCGTGAAATGCAATATCGCCGCCCTTCATGCCCGCCGCTCGCCAAGGCCTTCGGCCAGCAGCGTCACCGCCAGCGTGTTAAGGCTGACCCCTTCGCGCTTGGCCCGTTCGGCGAGGCGGCGATGCAGCGACTTCGGCGCGCGCAGCTGCCATTTGCCGCTGTAGCCTTCGGCCGGCTCTGCCGAAGGCGGAGGGATCGGCCGGCCTGCCTCTTTCATTGCCGCAATCCAGCAGCGTTTCGCGTCCTCGCCGTTGGCGATGGCTTCCTCGACCGTCTCGCCGTCCGACATGCAGCCGGGCAGATCGGGGAACTCGACCAGGTAGCCGCCGCCTTCCTCGTCGGTCAGCGGCCGGACTGTGAAACGATATTCGGTGTCACTCATGGCTCGCTCGCACCGCCTCGATGAACGCGACAAAGCGGCGGACATAAACCGGCTTGATCGGCCGCCGGGCCGGAACCGATACCGCCTCCGCGACGGCGGGATGCTCGAAAACCACGTGGCTACCGCCCGGCTTGCGAATGTTGATGCCATGGGCGGCAGCTACCGCCTCCAGGCTTCCGATCCGCCAGTCGCGCGGGTTCGCCCGCATGCGGTCAAGCGTCTTGTTGGCGCGCGGCATGCCCCGTCCGCTGTTGTCGGGTAGATGGTATCAGGGGCGGTACCGCGCAAGCAAGCTCAGCGCCGCGCATCACCCCGTCGCGATGGCAGGTCCACCACATCCGCGGCAGAAACGGGATTGGACCCCCGGCTCATCGCGGCGGCAATCCTTGCGCCCACTGCGTCGTTGGCGGCGCGCAGCGGATCGGCCGACAGGTGCGCGTAGCGCGCCGTCGTCGTGGCGTGCTTGTGACCGAGCAGCGCGCCGATGATCGGCAGGCTCAGCCCGCCGGCGGCGCCGACGCTGGCAAAACTGTGCCGCAGATCGTGCAGCCGGACACCGATCAGGCCAGCGGCCTCGCGCACCCGCTCCCAGGCATTCTCGATGGCTGCGCTGGCGCTGTCGGCCCGCATGCCGGGGATCACTCGCGGGTTGTCCGCCATCCGCGGGAGTTCCTGGAGCAAGGCGCGGGCCGGCGCATTGAGATAGACGACCTTGGCGCCGGTCTTGCTGTCAGGCAGCCGCAGGCATTCGTACTCGAAATCGACGTGCTCCCAGCGCAGATCGACGATCTCGCCGCGCCGGCACCCGGTCAGCAGCAACAGCTTGATCGCCGTCGACGGGTAGGGATTGTTCGATCGCTGCGCTTCGGCTTCGAGAGCTTCGGCGAGCCGGGCGATTTCCGCATCGGACAGGAAGCGCTCGACCTTGCGCACCGGCGCTTTCTTGACGCCTCGCGCCGGATTGTCGGCGCACAGGCCGCGCTCGACTGCGAACGCGAAGATCGAACTGGCGAGCGCAACACATTGCGCGGCAACGCCCTTGCCGCCCCTAGCCATACTCCCCGTTCGTCGCTTCTCGCCGCTCCCGATCTTCTCGGCCGTCTTGCCGGCCGTGACGGCGTTGCGCATCCGCTCGACGTCGGCGCGAACGATCCGATCAGATCGCAGCTTGCCGAGCAAGGGCCGGAGATGGTGTTCGATGCGCCCGCGATCAGCCTTGAGGGTCGAGGCCTTCTTGTGGCCAACGCCCTCGGCCATGTAGAGAGCGATCAGGTCGGCGAAGGTCAACGCCTTGCGGTCCTCCTGGCGCGCCGTCGCGGGATCGCGGCCGGCGGCGACCTCGGCGAGAAGCCGCTTCGCTTCGGTACGCGCCGTTTCTGCCGTCCACGGTGAACCGTGCTTGCCGATAGTCAGCTTGCGCAATGCCGCGCCGCGGCCCGAGCCGACCCGGTAGTGCAGGATGTAGCTCTTACCGCCGCCGGCCCGTGCACGGATGCCGAACCCCTTTACCTCGGCATCCCATAACACGGTCTCGGCATTGCCCGCCGGTGCCAAGCCGTCAACCGCTCGCTTCGTTATCTTGCCCTGCATGTCTCATCCCGCCGGAGCCGATGCCTGGGTATCACCGGGGTATCACCAAAATTCGTACTCTCGGCGGCTAATGTCGGATTCTGGCGTGGAAAAGTCAAGCGAATTGCGGCTTCTGGTGATACCCGACGAGGATCGGCGGCAGATGGCGGCTCAGGTTGTCGGACTCTGACTCCGCCAGTCTAGGTTCGAATCCTAGTCCCCCAGCCAGCCTAAAACGGTATTGTGTAGCAAGCGCCACCAAATCAGGCGAGCGGTGCTATTGCAGAATTATCACATAAGGAGGCGAACGTGTAGGGAGTGAGGCGCCGTGCGCGCGTGCGCAAATATCTTCGTAGTAGGGCTGTTACTTTGCCCAATTTCCGCTTGGGCAATTCTTAAACCTCCACTGCTCTACCGGGAAATCTCGATCGGTTGCCAGAAAGAAGCAATATGCGCTGTACCGTGCTCTACCAAGACTGTCATACGCAAAGCATCCATTAACATAGAATGTTCGATCGCGCTTGATAATGTCCTTGATGATATCTGCCGTCGTTATGCCAGCTTCCGATCCTTTTCCTTCAGCTATTACGCGATAGTCGATTTTAGCCGCGATGCCAGCAGCAGGATAAGCAACATCGCGTCCGACGATCGGAAAAATAGCGTCGCATGTGGTATTTGGAACAAGAACCATATTATCCCAATCATCCCAACCATTCGGTGTATTATATATGTGTCCTTCTTCGTGGTGAGAGATATCCAGGGCCGGATATTTACCGGTATTAAAATACAGAACGCTAACCAACAGCGGAGGCCCGTCCTTCAATTGTCGATCAAGCTCCATCATCGCGGGAGCGATCCAAGCACGCTGCTCCTCATTCATTTCTTGCAATTGCCCCCAGAAAATCCAATCCGAAGAGAAGGCGGCAATAGCAGCGAGCAGCGCGAATCCCCCCGTAGCAGTCAATACCCGGATAGTTACGGCCTCGCGGCTTGCGCGGTGGCGTTCGTGGGTATCACGTCGTTGCTCATAGGATGTTATTGCCGCTGCGACGGCATCTCCTTGTTGTTGATTTTCGCCGGCACGGTTTTGATGGTGACTGGCCTCGGATCCGTCATCGGATTCGAAATAATCAAACCCATGTAACAATAAAGCCAATAGAACCATTACGATCGCCAAACCACCCCATAAAAGTATGTAAGCGATGGCACTCGATACAGACACTAAATGTCGCCGATGTTCACGTGTTCTCTACCGATCACCTTCATTGTGGCAAAAAAGAAAGCTGCCGGGAATGTCCCGCGCCCGATCTTCGCCGCAACGGAGTGCTTTGTTTCAGCAAACCCGTGCGCGCAGAGCCGACGAGCCAATTCCTCATAGGTCACGTCAGCGTGCTTTAGCTCGGCCTTCAAGAACCGTTTGGCGCGATCCGCCCATTCGTGCTCCCCCGATACGAAGTCCATAGCTGTCTCGCCGCCACCGCAGATAAATAATCATATCTGACGATTTCGCCGTTGACAAGGTAGCCGTAAATCGTCATATTTGCGGTATTATGTAGCAAGCGCCGCCACTTAGCCAGCGGCGCGAGGCCGCGAGCGGCCTAAAACTGCGATAGCGATAGCTTGATCCGACGAAGGCCGCCTCCGAGGCGGCCTTGTCGTCTGGCAGTGCTTCGGCATCACAAAAAAGAGGGTTCGGCATCAGGGTCGGCGTCGGCGCGCCGCACCATTCTCGCCGGGCTGACGCAGCGGTTTTAAGTGGCAATCGACGAGGCGATTGCCGACACAAAGTGCCGCAACCGACGGTTATTCCCCGGGCGGCGGCCGCAGATTGCCGACCGGATCGTAGACGTGAATTTGCACTGCGCTCAACGCGCTATCGACATCGGCCGGCGTGATCGGCGTCGCCCCGGCCTGGCAGATCGTGGCGCGAAGGACCCAGACAAACCCGCCGTGCCATGGCGGCCCGAGCCACTCCACTGCAATGCAGCCGCGGCTTCCCTCGGAGAACTCGATCGTGCTCTGCGCCCCGCTCCACCCGCTGCCCGGCACGAAATTGCGCCAGTCGACGCCGCGCCGCGCCACCTGGTTCATGTCCTTGAAATCCCCGGGCATGTGTTCATAACCGGACCACACCGTGCACCGGCTGTTATAGGGATCGGCGGTCACCATGTAGGGATCGAAGACCTGGACATCGGCTTCGACCGCGAAGCGGCCGACATCGACGCTGATCAATTGGTGCCTGATGGTGCAAGCGCCGTACGCGTTGGGGGTGTTACCACTCCCCCCGTAGGACATGGCGCTCATGATCATTGGCCCGTTCTGACATTTTCCGGTGGCGGCGGCGCTGATGTGCGCGATGCCGCAGGGGATCTCCGGCCATTTATCCTCCTCGACCCGCACCTTGCCGAGCATCCCGGTCGTCGGCGGCTCGAATGGCTGCGGTGCGGCCCTCGGCGCAGTGACATCGAGAGCGGGAAGTGTCGTTCGCGCTTGTTGCGCCAGGCCCAAGCCGGCCCACAGCAGAGGCGCCGCGGAAGCGGCCAGGCCCGCGACAGTTGCGATCTTTCGCATGGTTATCCCTTGCCTGGATCGCATTCACCGTTGGATGAAGTCGCCGGCCGCTGATTATAGGCGCCGAAGATATACCGGATCGGCTCACCGCCCAAAACACGTTTGGCCCGCGCTGCAGATGGTTTGTGCTGTCAAGTTCGGCCGGCTAAGCTATCGTGCGCGGCCTCGCAGCGGCTACGCAGGGTCTGCAATCGCGCCGAGCGGAGTTTCCGCAATGTCGGTGCCGATCGTGTCGTGTGGTCGGGCTCGATGTTGCGGTTTGCGATGCGCCATAGAACACTCAGAGTCGAGGCGCCTCGTGACCGAGCCTGTTGCTTCCCTGTCGATTGTCACCCTGTTTTTCAACGCCGACATCGTCGTCAAGGGCGTCCTCCTCCTATTGCTCGCCGCTTCGGTGTGGAGTTGGGC
>JBARKH010000252.1:0-22482 GCA_049801295.1 Allostellaceae bacterium
CCCACCCCCGGTTGGAGGCCCCATGCCGACGACCGTTTATTTCGCGACGAACCGCGCTCTCACCGGGCCCGCCTCGGACTGGCGAAGCTATGGAACGGGCATTGTCGCGCCGAGCGACCCGGGCGCGATCACCTACGCCACCGCCTTTGTCGACAACGCCAACCTGACCGCCGATACGACCGGCGCGATCCAGCAAATACAAGACATCCAGCAGGGCGGCTTCAGCCAACCGGCGATCAACGATCTGTCGGATCCGGGGCGCAACCTCCTCATCTTCATCCACGGCTTCGACAACAGCTTCGAGAACGCGATCACCCGCGCCGCCTTCAACCGCGAATGGTTCGCCGCATCGGGCGTCGGTGCGGCGGACACCACCGTCGTCGCCTTCGCCTGGCCCTCGCTCGGCCAGCTGATCTCCTTCCCGTTGCCCTGGGGCGACTACAAGAGGGACCAGACGATGGCGGGGCAATCGGGCTTTCACCTGATGAGCTTCTTCGCCAACTTGCTGCCGCTGGTCGAGCAGGCGCGGGCCAATGGGAGCCGGATTTTTCTGCTGGCCCACAGCATGGGCAATTTCGCGCTGCAGGCGGCCGTGGAAAGCTGGTTCAGCCATGGCAACGGCGATGCGTTGCTGTTCGACGAGGCGTTTCTCGCCGCCGCCGATGAACAGTTCAACACCTTCGACTTCCCCGAGCCCGGGCGGCTGAGCAGCCTGCACCGGCTGGCGCGCCGCACCTCGATCTATTTCAGTGGCGCTGACCAGGTCCTCAAGGTCAGCGAGCTGGTCAACCTCGGCGCCGAGCGATTGGGCGAGGACGGGCCGGACAACCGCACCGATCCGACCCGCTTTCCGCCGGCTCAATACCGCATGGCCAACTGCACCGGGTTCCGCGATTACGCGTTCGACTTCGCCAGCTCACACCAGTATTACCGGCGCTCGCCAGGCGTGCGCGCCGATATCGCGCAGACGATGTGACAGCCGCCGGTCGTTTGAGCCGGGACAGCCACGGTCCCGGCTCAAACGAACCGGAGGCCTGCGATCCTTAGCCCAATCCGTAGAGCTTTGCGGCGTTGTCGTGGGCGAGTTTCTTGCGCATGTCGGGGGAGAGGTTCTGCATCTGGCGCGCCACCGCGTCTTGCGAATGCGGCCAGACGCCGTCCGGGTGCGGGTAGTCCGAGGCCCAGAGGAGGTGCCCTTCGCCGAAGAACGGGATCAGCGACATCGCCGCGTAGTCTTCCTGGAAGGTCGCCCAGATCTGCCGCTTGAAGAGTTCGCTTGGCTTGGTTTCGAGCGCGGCGCCGCCCTTGTCGGCCCAGAAATCCTTCGCTTCCCAGAGGCGCCAATGGCGGTAGTCGAGCTCCTGGACAAGCCACGGCAGCCAGCCGGTGCCCGCTTCCGCCATCACCATCTTCAATTTGGGGTGGCGCTCGAGGATGCCCCAGGCGAAGAGGTCGACAAACGGCTCCAGGAAATTCGCCATGAAGAACTTGGTGTTCTCGAAGACGCTGGCGGCCTTACCGGCGGCGCGGCTTTTCGGGTTGGGGCCGAAGACGGTGATGTGCCAGCCAAGGATGATCCCGGTGTCTTCAAGCGCGCTCCACAGGCTCTCCCAGGCCGGGTCGTCGAGCTTGGGGTCGATGTTGGCGATCATCAGCGTCACCTGGCGCACCCCGCCCTTCTTGTGGAGGCGCAGCAATTCCTCGGTCGCCGCCTGCGGCGTCTCGGGCAGCATCGGCGCGCCGATCAGCCGGTCGGGCGCGGCCTGGCAGAACTCCATCAGCCAGTCGTTGTAGACGCGATAACAGGCGACGCGCAGCACCGGGTCGTCGGTCGAAATCTGGAAGATCGGGCCGAAGATGATCTGGGCGTCGACCCCATCGCGGTCCATGTCGGCGAGGCGCAACTCGGCGACGGCTGGACGGCGCTCGCTCTGGTCATAGATGCCGGCGCGGTCGAACGAATTATAGAGCGGCTTCACCGGCCGGTCGTTGCCGGTCGCCGGCTTCTTCCCGCCCCAGGTGCCCCACACCTTGCCGTCGCAGATCCACACCGCCTGGCCGTCGCGCTCCTCGACCCGGGGGGCGCGGTCGCGCAACTCCGGCGGCAATCGGGTCAGCCACAGATCGGCCGGCAACTGGCCCAGATCCATATGGTCGTCGCAGGAGATCAACTTGTCGGCCATGATGTCCTCCCATCCCGGAGCGCGGTGCCGCCTTTATAGCATCATGACCGGGTTTCAAGCGCGGGCTTTCCTATGGGCGCGCGGCGCGCCGGCCGGCCGAGATCGGGCAGGAAGATCGTCAGGAACCCGATCAGCGGCAGGAAGGCGCAGACCTCATAGACAAAATCGATGCTGGTGGCGTCCGCCAGCCAGCCGAGCGCCACCGCGCCAACGCCGGCGAGGCCGAACGACAGGCCGAAGAAGAGGCCGGCGATCGTCCCGATCTTGCCGGGGACGAGATCGAACGCATAGACGATGATCGCCGAGGAGGCCGAAGCGAGCGTCATCCCGATGACGACGCTGAGGATCGCGGTCCACAAGAGATCGACATGCGGCAATACGAGCGTGAACGGCACGACGCCGAGGATCGAGCCCCAGATCACCGATTTGCGCCCGATCCGGTCGCCAAGCGGGCCTCCGATCAGGGTGCCGAGGGCGACCGCCGCGAGGAAAACGAACAGATAGATCTGCGCCTGCCCGATCGAGAGGCCGAATTTCTCGATCAGGTAGAAGGTGTAATAGGTGCTGAGGCTGGTCTGGTAGAACGCCTTGGAGAATACGAGCGCGAGAAGGATTGCCAGCGACCACGCGACCTTGGCCCGCGGCAGAGCCGGCCGCTCGGCGAGGTGGGCCGGTCGCGCCCGCGGCGGTGCGGCGCGCTCCTTCCAATGCCAGTTGCCGACGAGAAAGAGGACCGCCATCGCGAGGAGCGCGGCGGCGGAAAACCAGCCGATGCTCCCCTGGCCGCGGGGAATGACTATGAACGCCGCCAGGATCGGCCCGAGCGAGGACCCGACATTGCCGCCGACCTGAAAGAGGGATTGCGCCAGACCGTGCCGCCCGCCCGAGGCCATCCGCGCAACCCGCGAGGCTTCCGGGTGGAACACCGCCGACCCGGCGCCGACCAGGGTTGCCGCGAAGAGCAGCACGAGGTAGCTGCCGGCGCTCGCCAACAGCAGCAGGCCGACCAGCGTCACCCCCATCCCGACCGCCAGCGAATAGGGCTGCGGACGGTGATCGGCAAAGAGCCCGACCGCCGGCTGGAGCATCGAAGAGGTCGTCTGCATGGTCAGCGTGATCAGGCCGACCTGGGCGAAGCTGAGCCCGTAGGACCCCTTCAGCATCGGATAGAGCGCCGGGACCAGCGACTGCATCATGTCGTTGAGGAAATGCGAGAAGCTGAGCGCCAGGATGATCGAGAACGTCGTGACGTCCGCCCCGCGGCGTGTCGCGCTCGTTTCCTCGGAGAGGCTCGCGCTCATCCATACCCTCCTGCGGCCGCGCTCCGCGCAACCTTCCTCACGCGATAATAACCCGCAATGCGAAAGGCTTGGCTTTATTCATGCCGGCGTTTAAGCGATGGCAGCCATTCGATGCATCCTTGAGGGCGCGGTCATGCAGCAACGCGGATTCGGGCATCTGGCGCCAGTGTCGCGGCTGACGCTGGGCGGCGGCGGGCTCGGCATGCTGTGGGGCGAGACGAATTTCGCCGAATGCATCGCCACCGTCCACGAAGCGGTCGCCGCCGGCATCACCCTCTTCGATCTCGCCCCGCGCTATGGCGACGGCAAGGCCGAGGAGGTGGTCGGCGCCGCATTTGGCGGGCGGCTGCCCGCAGGCGTGCGAATCACCAGCAAATGCAATCTCGGCAACGCGCCTCCGGCGGAGATCGAATCGCTGCTGCGGCGCTCGATCGAAGGGAGCCTGAAGCTCCTGCGCCTCAATCGGCTCGATCTCTTCTTCTTACATTCGAACGTCGTGCCCGACGCGACATACTTGGCGCACCGCCCCGACGCCGCTCAGCGCATGACGCCCTACGCGACATTCGTCGAGCATGTCCGCCCGGTGTTCGAGCGGCTGGTTGGCGAGGGCGTGATCGGAGCCTGGGGCCTCACCGGCATCGGCCACCCCGACACGATCATCCGGCTGTTGCGCGAAACGCCGGCGCCGGCGGCGGTGCAATGCATCGCCAATTTGCTTGATTCGCCGGGCGGGCTGAAGTTTTTCGACGGGCCCGCAAAGCCGCGCGATGTGGTGGCGGCGGCGCGGGCGAACGGGGTTGGGATCATGGGGATCCGCGCGGTACAGGCCGGGGCGCTGACCAGCGCGATCGACCGGCCGTTGCCGGAGGGTCACCCGGAGCTGCGGGACTACGCGCGCGCTTCGGGTTTCCGCCAGGTCGCCGCCGAGCTCGGCGAGAACCCCGCAATCCTCGCGCACCGCTATGCGCTGACGCTCGACATCGATACGCTGGTCCTCGGGGTCAAGAACCGCCGCGAACTCGCCGAATGCGTGGCCGCGGCCGAAGCGGGGCCGCTGCCGCCGGAGTTGATCGCGCGGATCGACCGCTCGGTCGACCGCAGCGCGGATGCCTAACGCAACACCAACCGTCATGGCCGGGCTTCACGCGGCCATGACAGACTATTTTGCTTGGGTGACGACACCTTTCTCGCGCAGCGCCCTGATTTCTTCTTCGCTGTAGCCGGCGAGAGTGTGCAGGACGTCGGCGGTGTGTTCGCCGTAGAGCGGCGCGCGGCGTGGCTCGACCGGGGACTCGGAGAGGCGCAACGGGCTGATGATCGTCGAGAACCGGCCGCGCGTCGGATGGTCGAGATCGACGATCGTGCCGCGCTCGCGCAAATGCGCGTCCTGCAAGACCTCGGCCGTGTCGAGCACCGCGCCGCACGGGATGCCGCGCCCGGCGAACGCTTTCATAACCTCGCGCTTGTCGTGGCGCCGCGCCCAGGCTTCGATGATCTCGGTAAGCGCAGCGGCATTGGCCGCGCGCGCCGGCGGGGTGCAAAAGCGGTCGTCGGAGAGAAGGTCGGGCCGGCCGATCACCTCAACCATCGCATTGAAGGTCTGCGGGTTGTCGGGCGGCAGCATCATGTACACGTATTCGTTGACCCCGGAGCCGGCGCAGCGCACCAGATCGGCGTAGGAGCCGGTCACCGAGCGATTGCCGGTGCGCTGCAGCGGCTGGCCGGTGGCGAGGGTCGGGGTGAACTTGACGCGGGTCAGGTTGAGGACCGCTTCCTGCATCGCCACTTCGACCAGCTGACCCTCGCCGGTGCGCCCGCGCTGCACGAGCGCGGCGAGGATCGCCATCGCGAGGTGCATGCCCGTCCCGCTGTCGCCGATATTGGCGCCATTGAGCGTCGGCGGCCCGCCTGCTTCGCCCGTCACGCTCATCGCCCCCGAGGTCGCCTGCGCCACCGGCTCGAAGCATTTGAAGCCGCTATAGGGCCCGTAGGAGCCGAAGCCTTTGACCGAGGCGTAGACGAGGCGCGGGTTCAACACATGCACCGCTTCCCACCCGAGCCCCAGGCGCTGCATGACGCCGGGGCCGAGGTTCTCGGCGACGACATCGGCTTCCTTGATGAGGCGGCGGGCGATCTCCTTCCCTTCCTCGGTCTTCAGGTCGATGACGGTGCTGCGCTTGTTGCTGTTGAGGAGGAGGAAGAAAAAGCTGTCGACGTCGGGATTGTCGCTGTTCCACAGCTTCCTCGCGCGGTCGCCGTGCGGCGGGCGCTCGATCTTGATGACGTCGGCGCCGAGCCAAGCCAGCATCTGGGTGCAGGAGGGGCCGGCCTGGTCGTGCGTGAAATCGATGATGCGAATGCCGTCGAGAGCCTGGCTCATCGGGGTCTCCGTGGTTAACTCATCAGACGTGCAGCGCCGGGACTAGGAACATGCTTGCGATCAGCTTGGCGCGTTCATCCTCGTCGGCAAGGAGGGTTTGCCGCAGCGCGCGGATCGCGGCACCAGCTGCGGTCTGAGTCCACAGCCAGTCGCCGAGCTGGCGGCTCGACGGCCGCGCGCCGCCGGCGATTGCCGCTTCGAGGGTGTAGGCCTTCAGATCGTCGATGGCGAAGCGCAGAGCGAGGATCGGCGACAGATCGGGGACCGGGCTCGGCGGTGCATCCTTGCTCGACGGGGCGCGCAGCCAGGCGGCGGTGTATTCGCCAAAGGCGGCCGGCGCGAGGCCGCTTAAGCCGACCGTGCTGCGGCCGCGCTCGGTGCAGGATCGGGCATAGAAAGCGGCCAGTGCCTTCATCTCGGCCGTCAACGCATCGGCGAGCACGCCGCCGCCCTCCGGCCGCGCCAGGGGTGGCCGCCAGCTTTCGTCGGGCGCCTCGCGCGGGTCGTCATCGGGGAAATCGGTAAGCAGAACCGGTCCCGCCGTGCTTTCGAGCAAGTTCAGCGATGCGAGGATCACCCGGTTCTGAAACGCCGGGTCATTTGGCGGCCCGAACGGGCGGCCCAATTCGAACGGCACCCAGAGCGCGCGCGGCGGCCTGGTGCGCTCGGCTTGCGGCCGAATGAGCGCGATCGCGACCGTCGCGATGCCTTCCTCTTCGATGTAGTGCCCGAGCGCGCTCACGGCGCGCGTGCAGAGCGGTCAAACCGGTGGCAGGAGGACAGCGTCGACGCCGTCCTCGCGCACGCGGCCGGCGACCTCGCGCGCGGCGGCTTCCATGTCCAGCGGATCGGTGGCGCCCATGAACGAATAATGGGTCGCGGCAACCGAGCCGATCTTCCCCTCGGCCGCCAGCTCGTTCAAGCGGTCGAGCGGGAAGACGACGTTCCAATCCTCCTGGAAGCCGGTCCGGTCGAAGTTGATCGAGATGTGGCTGCACAGCAGCTGATCCGGGCGCGTCGTCGCCGGGATCACCCGGTAATCCGCTTCACGCCCCCGAAACGGACGCTCGCCGCGCACCACGAGACCGGCCGAGGACACAATCGCCACCCGACGCTGGGAGAGCGGCGGCCCGTTAACCCACGGTGTCGTCGTGAAATCAGGGCATTCGAGCGCGGCGTAGCGCTCGGCCTGGGCTGGCGGAAGCCGGTCAAGCCGCATGGCAATTTCTCCCTCTGTCGCTCGCGCCAGCTTCCCCGCCTTTTCGGCCCGAAGTCAATGACTGTGATCATCGCCCGCCGGTCACCGGGGAGTTGCTTGACACCCCCAGAGCGCCTAGGTAGGAGGTGTCGCCGCGATCGGCGGTCGCGGGGGTGTAGCTCAGTTGGTTAGAGCGCCGGCCTGTCACGCCGGAGGTCGCGGGTTCGAGCCCCGTCGCTCCCGCCACCGATCGAGCCCGCCACCGATCGAGACTGGCGGGCGAGGCTGGCGGGATCGCGCGGACCGGTCCGCCGGCCGGTATCGGGCTCCGTAGTCGCCCGCCCGGCTTAAGGGGTTGGTATGGAGAGCCTGCTCAGCCAGTATCTTCCGATCCTGGTGTTTCTGGTGATCGCCGGGGGATTGTCGATGGTGATGGTCGGCGCCTCGTTCGTGCTCGCCCGGCAGAACCCCAATTCGGAAAAGCTGTCGCCCTATGAATGCGGCTTCGAGCCGTTCGAGGATGCGCGGGTGCGCTTTGATGTGCGCTATTACCTGGTGGCGATCCTCTTCATCATCTTCGATCTCGAGGTCGCCTTCCTCTTTCCCTGGGCGGTCTCATTGGGCGATATCGGGGTGTTCGGCTTCTGGTCGATGATCGTGTTTCTTGCCGTGCTGACGGTCGGCTTCATCTATGAATGGCGGAAAGGGGCGCTCGAATGGGAGTGATCGACGCGCCCGGCCAGATTGTCGCGCCGGGGCCGCCGGGTCCCGAACAGGATCTGCTGCTGCGTGCCGCGACCGAGGAGATCGAGGACCGCGGGTTCATTACCTCGACCGTCGATGCGCTCGTCGGCTGGGCGCGCAGCGGCTCCCTGTGGCCGATGACCTTCGGGTTGGCGTGCTGCGCGGTCGAAATGATGCATACCGGCGCCAGCCGCTATGACCTCGACCGCTTTGGCGTTGTCTTCCGGCCGAGCCCACGGCAGTCCGATGTGATGATCGTTGCCGGCACGCTGTGCAACAAGATGGCCCCGGCCCTGCGCAAGGTTTACGACCAGATGGCCGAACCGCGCTGGGTCATCTCGATGGGGTCGTGCGCCAATGGCGGCGGCTACTATCATTATTCCTATTCGGTGGTGCGCGGCTGCGACCGGATCGTGCCGGTAGATATCTATGTCCCCGGCTGCCCACCGACGGCGGAGGCGCTGCTCTACGGCATCCTCTTATTGCAGAAGAAGATCAAACGCACCCGCAGCTTCGCCCGCTGATCCCGAGCGAAACCGGCATGGATGACAAGCTCAAGAACCTGGCCGAATACCTTTCGGCGGCATTGCCCGGCGCGGTGATCACGACGGAAATCCGGCATGGCGAGCTGTCATGCCAGGTCGCGCCGGATCCGGTCATCCGCGTGCTCGGCTTCCTGCGCGACGATCCCAAATGCCGCTTTACGATGCTGTGCGACATTTGCGGCGTCGATCACCCCGACCGGGCGCGGCGGTTCGACGTGGTCTACAACCTCTTGAGCATGACGCTCAACCAGCGCATCCGGGTCAAGATCGAGGCGGATGAGGACCAGCCGGTGCCCTCTGCGGTCGGGCTTTACAGCTCCGCCGGGTGGTGGGAGCGCGAGGCCTGGGACCTCTTTGGGATCTATTTCAGCGACAACCCGGATTTGCGCCGCATCCTAACCGATTACGGCTTCGAGGGGCACCCGCTGCGCAAGGACTTCCCGCTGACCGGCTATGTCGAACTCAGGTACGACGAGGACCAGAAGCGAGTGGTCTACGAGAAGGTGCGTCTCACCCAGGAATTCCGCAGCTTCGATTTCCTCTCGCCCTGGGAGGGGATGGACAAGATATTGCCGGGCGATGAGAAGGCCAGCGTGCCGGACGAGAAGCCGCCGGGGAGCGCCCCGTGAGTGACCTACCCGGTGCGGCGGGCGATCCCGGCAGCGAACTCGCCGGGGCGCCGGCGATCCGCAACTTCACGATGAATTTCGGGCCGCAGCATCCGGCCGCCCACGGCGTGATGCGCCTCGTCCTCGAGATGGACGGCGAGATCATCGAGCGCGCCGATCCGCATATCGGCCTTCTCCATCGGGGCACCGAGAAGCTGATCGAATACAAGACCTACCTGCAGGCGATCCCCTATTTCGATCGGCTCGACTACGTGTCGCCGATGTGCCAGGAGCACGCCTTCGCGCTCGCCGTCGAGAAGCTTCTGGGGATCACCCCGCCGCCGCGTGCGCAATACATTCGCGTCTTATTCGCCGAGATCACCCGCATCCTCAACCACCTCCTCAATATCTGCGCCTTCGGGCTCGATGTCGGGGCGATCACGCCGTTCCTCTGGGGGTTCGAGGAGCGCGAAAAGCTGATGGAGTTCTATGAGCGCGTCTCCGGCGCCCGCCTCCACGCCAATTATTTCCGGCCCGGTGGGGTGCATATGGACCTGCCGGCGGGGCTTTCTGACGACATCCTGGCGTTTTGCGACAGCTTTCCGCAGACGATCGACGATATCGAGCGGCTCCTGACCGACAACCGCATCTTTAAGCAGCGCACCGTCAATATCGGGGTCGTCAGCGCCAAGGACGCCGTCGATTGGGGGTTTTCGGGCCCGATGCTGCGCGGCTCCGGGATCGCCTGGGATTTGCGCCGCACCCAGCCTTACGACGCCTATGACCAGGTCGAGTTCGACGTGCCCGTTGGCAAGAACGGCGATTGCTGGGATCGCTATCTGGTGCGCCTCGAGGAGTTGCGGCAATCCTTGCGCATCATCCGCCAGGCCCTGGCGCAGATGCCGGCAGGCCCGATCAAGGTCAACGATAGGAAGGTGGCGCCGCCGCCGCGCGCCGAGATGAAGCAGTCGATGGAAGCCCTCATCCATCATTTCAAGCTCTATACCGAGGGCTATCACGTGCCGGAAGGCGAGACCTATACGGCCGTTGAAGCGCCAAAGGGCGAATTCGGCGTCTATCTCGTTGCCGACGGCACCAACCGGCCCTATCGCTGCAAGATCCGCGCGCCGGGCTTTGCCTTTCTCCAGGCGACCGAGTTCATGTCGAAGGGCCACATGCTGGCCGACCTCGTCGCAATCATCGGCTCGATGGACATCGTTTTCGGCGAGATCGACCGGTGAATACGCACGGCGAAGGCGCGCCGGTCGTCCAGCCGGAGCATTTCGAATTCACCCCCGAAAACCTCGAACGGGCAAAGGCCCACATCGCCAAATATCCAGCCGGACGGCAGCAGAGC
This sequence comes from Allostellaceae bacterium, assembly GCA_049801295.1. GTDB lineage: Bacteria > Pseudomonadota > Alphaproteobacteria > ATCC43930 > CGMCC-115725 > DATARH01. The sequence continues at coordinate 10,317 of JBARKH010000252.1, forward strand.
GCCGTGTTGCCGCTATTGGATCTGGCGCAGCGCCAATCGGGCGGCTGGCTACCGTTGGCGGCGATGCATCATGTCGCCGATCTCCTGGGGATGCCGCGCATCCGGGTCTACGAGGTTGCTACCTTCTATACGATGCTGAATCTGCGCCCGGTCGGGCGCTACCTGTTGCAAGCCTGCACGACGACCCCCTGCTGGCTGCGCGGCTCGGATCAGGTGGTCGCCACCTGCGAGAGAAAGCTCGGCATCGGCATGGGCGGTACCAGCGCGGACGGGCTTTTCACTCTCGTCGAAGTCGAGTGCCTCGGCGCCTGCGTCAACGCGCCCATTCTCCAGGTCAACGACGATTTCTACCAGGATCTCGATGGGCCCGCGACCGAGGCCCTCATCGAGGCGCTGCGGGAAGGGAAGCCGCCGCCGGTGGGCTCGCTCGGCGGCCGCAAGAGTTCGGCGCCGTCCACGGGCAAGACCACACTGACTGAGCCGCCGGAGCCGCCGGCGATGCAAGCCGCGCTACAGCCGAGCGACACCGGAGAGAAAAGCGATGCTGGCTGATCGCGACCGCGTCTTCACCAATCTTTATGGCGAGCACGACTGGCGTCTCGCCGGGGCATTGAAGCGCGGCGACTGGAGCGGCACGAAGGAAGTGATCCACAAGGGCCGCGACTGGATCGTCAACGAGTGCAAGGAATCGGGGCTGCGCGGCCGGGGCGGGGCCGGCTTTCCGACCGGGCTCAAATGGTCGTTCATGCCAAAGACCAGCGATCGCCCGACCTATCTCGTGGTCAATGCCGACGAGAGCGAGCCCGGCACCTGCAAGGACCGCGACATCCTCAGGAACGACCCGCACAAGCTCCTCGAAGGCTGCGTCCTCGCCGGCGCGGGGATGGGGGTCGGGGCGGCCTACATCTATGTCCGCGGCGAATTCTACAACGAGGCGCAACATCTCCAGACGGCGATCGATGAAGCCTATGCCGCCGGGCTCGTCGGCAAGAACGCCTGCGGCTCGGGCTACGACATCGACATCTACCTGCATCGCGGCGCCGGCGCCTACATCTGCGGCGAGGAAACCGGGCTCCTCGAAAGCCTCGAAGGCAAGAAGGGCCAGCCGCGCCTGAAGCCGCCGTTCCCGGCGGCGGTCGGGCTCTACGGCTGCCCGACCACGGTCAACAACGTCGAAACCATCGCCGTCTCGCCCGCCATCCTCAAACGCGGCGCGACATGGTTCGCCGGGCTCGGGCGCCCGCGCAACACCGGCACCAAGATCTTCTGCATCTCCGGCCACGTGAACCGGCCGTGCAATGTCGAAGAAGAGATGTCGACCCCGATGCGTGAATTGATCGAGCGCCATGCCGGCGGAGTGCGCGGCGGCTGGGACAATCTCTTGGCCGTCATCCCGGGTGGCTCCTCGACCCCGTGCCTGCCGGCGCCGGTCTGCGACACGGTGCTGATGGATTTCGACAGCCTCGTCGCCGAGAAATCGGGGCTCGGCACGGCCGCCCTCATCGTCATGGACAAATCGACCGACATCGTGCGCGCGATTGCCCGGCTCTCGGCCTTCTATAAGCATGAGAGTTGCGGCCAATGCACGCCGTGCCGCGAGGGGCTCGGCTGGGTGTGGCGGGTGATGGAGCGGATGGTCAAGGGCGAGGCCAGCGTCGAGGAACTCGACATGCTGCTCGAAGTCACCACCGAGATCGAAGGCCACACGATCTGCGCGCTGGCTGACGGGGCGGTGTGGCCGGTGCAGGGCCTCATTCGCCATTTCCGGCCCGAACTGGTGCGGCGCATCGAGGAATACCGCGCCACTGCGCCGCGCCAGGCGGCAGAGTAGGAGTCGGCCTGTGGTGCTGCATTTCTCAGTCGTCACCCCCGCGAAAGCGGGGGTCCAGGGGCGAGCGGCAGTACGGTCGCGCGAGATTCCCGCTTTCGCGGGAATGACGAAAGCAAGGTAAGCGCCATGCCCAAGGTGACGATCGACGGACAGGAATTGGAGGTGGCGGCGGGGACGACGATCCTCCAAGCCTGCCAGCAGGCCGGGGTCGAGATCCCGCATTTCTGCTTTCACGAACGCCTCAACATCGCCGGCAATTGCCGGATGTGCCTGGTCGAGGTCGAAAAGTCGCCAAAGCCGGTGGCGTCCTGCGCGATGCCGGTCGCCGACGGCAATGTCATCCTCACCCAGTCGGAAAAGGCGACAAAGGCGCGGCACGGCGTCATGGAGATGCTGCTGATCAACCACCCGCTCGATTGCCCGATCTGCGACCAGGGCGGCGAGTGCGATCTGCAGGACCAGGCGATGGCTTACGGCTTCGACCGCGGCCGCTATGTCGAAAATAAGCGTGCGGTGAAGGACAAGGATTTCGGGCCGCTGGTCGCCACCAGCATGACCCGCTGCATCCATTGCACCCGCTGCATCCGCTTTCTGACCGAGATCGCCGGGGTCGAGGAACTGGGTGCGACCGGGCGCGGCGAGGACATGGAGATCACGACCTATGTCGAGCGCGCGCTCGGCTCGGAATTGTCGGCCAACATCGTCGATCTGTGCCCCGTCGGCGCGCTGACCGCCAAGCCCTACGCCTTCGTCGCGCGGCCCTGGGAATTGCGCAAGACCGAGTCGGTCGACGTCATGGACGCGGTCGGCAGCAACATCCGCATCGATGCGCGCGGCGCCCAGGTGTTGCGGGTGCTGCCGCGGCTCAATGAAGAGGTCAACGAGGAGTGGATCGCCGACAAGACCCGCTTCGCGCTTGACGGGCTGACCCACCGCCGGCTCGACCGCCCCTATGTCCGGCGCGGCGGCCGCCTCGTCGAAGCCGAGTGGCGGGAAGCCTTGGACCTCGTCGCCGACCGCCTGAAGTCGGTCCCCGGCGAGCGCGTCGCGGCGATCGCCGGCGATCTGTGCGACGCCGAAGCGATGTTCGCGCTGAAGGGGCTCCTGGGCAGCCTTGGAGCCACCAGCCTCGATTGCCGCCAGGACGGCGCCAAGCTCGATGGCGCCTGTCGCGCCGGCTACCTGTTCAACACCACGATCGCCGGGATCGAAGCGGCCGATCGTTGCCTCCTCGTCGGCACCAACCCGCGCTGGGAAGCCCCGCTCGTCAACGCCCGGCTGCGCAAGCGGCACCTCCAGGGCGGCTTCCGGGTGGCGGCGATCGGCCCGGCGCTCGATCTGAGTTTCCCCGTCGAGATGCTGGGCGACGGCGGCGAGACGCTGAACATGATGGTCGCCGGCGAGCATCCCTGGGCGGAGCTGCTGTCCGGTGCGAAGGCGCCGATGCTCGTCGTCGGGCAGGGGGCACTGTCGCGCCCGGACGGGGCCCGGGTCATCGGAGCGGCGCGCGCGATCGCCGATGCGCTTGGCATAGTGCGGCCCGAATGGAACGGGTTCAACGTGCTGCACCGCGCGGCGGCGCGGGTCGGCGGCCTCGATCTCGGCTTCCTGCCCGGGCCAGGCGGCAAGGATGTCGCCGGCATCCTCGAGGGGTGCCGCTCGGGAGCAATCGAAGTGCTTTACCTCCTGGGCGCCGACGAACTCGATCTCGCCGATACCGGATCGGCCTTTGTGATCTACCAGGGTCATCACGGCGACCGCGGCGCGGCGCGCGCCGATGTTGTGCTGCCCGGCGCCGCCTATACCGAAAAGGACGCGACCTACATCAACACCGAAGGGCGGGTTCAGCTCGGCCGCCGCGCCGTCTTCCCGCCGGGTGAGGCGCGCGAGGATTGGACGATCCTGCGCGCGCTGTCAGGGGCGCTCGGCCACCCGCTGCCGTTCGATTCGCTCGTCGAGCTGCGCGCTGCGATGCGCACCCAATATCCGCTGTTCGCCGCGGTCGACCGCATCGTGTCGGCCGAATGGGGCAGCTTTGGCGAGGTGGGGCCGGTCGATCCTCCGCCCTTCCAATGTCCGATCGCCGATTTCTACCGCACCGACCCGATCAGCCGCGCCAGCCTGACGATGGCCGAGTGCAGCCAGGCGTTTGGCGGGCGGTCGGACACCACGCCGCGGACCGGCACACATGGCTAGAGACCCTCACCCACCCGCGCCTTCGACGCGGGTCCCCCCTCTCCCGCAATGCGGGAGAGGGTTCAGTCGCGCCGCTGCGACCAAAGACCCCCTCTCCCCCACTGGGGGAGAGGGTTGGGATGAGGGGGACTCGCGGTGAGTGCCTTCTGGAGCCTCTACCTCCTCCCCACCGGGATCATCGTTGCCGAGGTGATCGCGGTCGTCGTGCCGCTCTTGTTGGCGATCGCCTATTTCACCTATGCCGAGCGCAAGGTCCTGGCCTATTCGCAACTGCGCAAGGGGCCGAACGTCGTCGGCCCGTTCGGCCTCTTTCAGCCGATCGCCGATGGGCTGAAGCTCCTGATGAAGGAGACAGTGATCCCGAGCGGGGCCAACCGGATCGTCTTTGTCGCCGCGCCGATGCTGACCTTCACTCTGGCGCTGGTCGCCTGGGCGGTGATCCCCTTCGGCGACGGGATCGTCATCTCAAACATCAATGTCGGGCTCCTCTATCTCTTCGCGATCAGTTCGTTGTCGGTGTACGGCATCATCATGGCGGGATGGGCCTCCAATTCGCGCTACGCCTTTCTGGGCGCGTTACGCTCGGCGGCGCAGATGGTCTCCTACGAGGTGTCGATCGGGTTCGTGCTCGTGACCGTCCTCTTATGCGCCGGCTCACTGAACCTCAGCGACATCGTAATGGCGCAGCGCCATGTCTGGTTCGTCATCCCGCTGTTGCCGATGGCTGTGGTGTTCTTCATCTCCGGCCTCGCCGAGACCAATCGGGCGCCGTTCGATCTGCCGGAAGGCGAATCCGAGCTCGTCGCCGGCTATTTCGTCGAATATTCGGCGATGACCTTCGCGCTCTTCTTCCTTGGCGAATACGGCAACATGATCATGGTCAGCGCGATGACCGCGATCCTGTTCCTGGGCGGCTGGCTGGCGCCGTTCGGGGTGGCGCCGTTCACCTGGGTCCCGGCGCCAATCTGGCTGCTCTTGAAGACCGTCTTCATGATGTTCGTTATCCTCTGGGTGCGCGCGACCTTCCCGCGCTTCCGCTACGACCAGTTGATGCGCCTGGGTTGGAAGGTGTTTTTGCCGTTCACGCTGTTCTGGCTGGTGCTGACCGCGGGCGTCTTGACCGCGTTCGGTTGGGTCCCGGTGCGTTGACAGCCGGGATGGCGCGGTCGAGGATCGAAGAATGAACCTTCTGGCGCGCGGCGCGCGCGGCCTGTTGCTGAGCGAGCTGATCTCGGGGATGGTGTTGACCTTGCGCTATATGTTCAAGCGCGCGGTCACGGTGAACTACCCCTACGAGAAAGGCCCGCTCAGCGCCCGCTTTCGCGGCGAGCATGTGTTGCGCCGCTATCCCAACGGGGAAGAACGCTGCATCGCCTGCAAATTGTGCGAGGCGATATGCCCGGCGCTCGCGATCACGATCGAGGCCGAGCCGCGCGCGGACGGCAGCCGGCGCACCACGCGCTACGACATCGACATGACCAAATGCATCTATTGCGGCTATTGCCAGGAGGCCTGCCCGGTCGATGCGATCGTCGAGGGGCCGAATTTCGAATTCGCCACCGAGACCCGCGAGGAATTATTCTACGACAAGGAAAAGCTGCTGGCGAACGGCGACCGCTGGGAAGCCGAAATCGCCCGGGCGCTGGCCCTCGGGGCACCCTACCGATGAATAGAATTGTCATCCCGGCGCAGGCCGGGATCCACTTTTCAACCAATGCGCAGTCGGACGTATGGGTCCCGGCTTTCGCCGGGACGACAGTGCTGGAATGGGCTGGCGAAGGATCGCATCCGTGATCCTCCAGACCGTCATGTTCTACCTCTTTGCCGTTGTTGCGGTGGCCTCGGGCGTGATGGTGGTTTCCGCGCGCAACCCGGTCCATTCGGTTCTGTTCCTGATCCTCGCCTTCTTTAACTCGGCCGGGCTCTTCGTGCTGCTGGGGGCGGAGTTCCTGGCGATGATCCTGGTCATCGTCTATGTCGGCGCGGTGGCGGTTCTTTTCCTCTTTGTCGTGATGATGCTCGATGTCGATTTCGCCGAGTTGCGCAGCGGTTTCATGCGCTATCTGCCGGTGGGGGCGCTGATCGGGTTCCTCTTGCTGGCCGAGCTGATGCTGGTTTTCGGCAGCTGGGTGATCGCGCCGGGCATCGCCGGCCTCCAGGCCGCGCCGTTGCCGCCGACCGCCGCCGCTGTGAGCAACACCCGCGCGCTCGGCGACCTCCTCTATACCCGCTACCTCTTTGCCTTTCAGATGGCCGGCCTCATCCTCCTGGTGGCGATGATCGGAGCGATCGTATTGACGCTGCGCCAGCGGGTCGGGGTGCGCCGCCAGAGGATCCCGGAGCAACTCGCGCGCACCCGGGCCGAGGCGATCGCGCTGGTCAAGGTGCCGCTCGGCGGCGGCGCCGCCATGGAACAAGTCCGTGGGCCGCAGGCCCGCGGGGCCGGTGAGTGACCCCGATGGCGGTAGGCCTCGGGCATTACCTGACGGTCGCGGCGATCCTCTTCACGCTCGGCGTGTTCGGTATTTTTCTCAACCGCAAGAACGTCATCATCATCATGATGTCGATCGAACTGATGCTGCTGGCGGTCAACATCAACTTTGTCGCCTTTTCGGTCGCGCTGGGCGATCTGGCAGGCCAGGTCTTCGCGATGTTCGTGCTGACGGTGGCGGCGGCGGAGGCGGCGATCGGACTCGCGATCCTCGTCGTCTATTTCCGCAATCGCGGCACGATCGAGGTCGAAGACATCCACATGATGCGGGGCTGAGCCCGGTGGCTGAACCTTGATGGCCGTCCTCGTCGTCTTCCTGCCGCTCGTCGCTGCCGCGATCGCCGAATTTTTCGGCCGGTGGATCGGCGACCGCGGCGCCCAGATCATCACCTGCGGCGCGCTTTTGGCGTCAATGGTGCTGGCGATCCCGCTCTTCCGCGCGATCCTCGCTACGGACAGTACGCAAATCGTCCATATCGCCACCTGGATCGCCGCCGGCGGCGTCGATGTCGAATGGTCGCTGCGGCTCGATACCCTCTCGGGCGTGATGATTCTTGTGGTCACGATCGTCTCGGCGATGGTCCACGTCTATTCGGTCGGCTACATGGCGCACGATCCCGGCATCCCGCGCTTCATGGCCTATTTGAGCCTCTTCACCTTTTTCATGCTGGCGCTGGTGACGGCCAACGACTTCGTGCAGCTGTTTTTCGGCTGGGAAGGCGTGGGCCTCATGTCCTATCTCCTCATCGGCTTCTGGTACGACCGCGATTCGGCGAACGAGGCGGCGATCAAGGCCTTCATCGTCAACCGGGTCGGCGATTTCGGCTTTGTGCTCGGCATCTTCGCGGTCTTTGTGATCTTCGGCTCGCTCGACTTCACGACGGTCTTCGGCAAGGCGTCGGGGGCGGTCGGCACCACGATCCCCTTCCTCGGCTGGCAGGTGCCGTCTCTGACGCTCGCCTGCATCCTTCTCTTCGTCGGCGCGATGGGAAAGTCGGCGCAGATTGGGCTGCACACCTGGCTGCCCGACGCGATGGAAGGCCCGACCCCGGTCTCCGCGCTCATCCACGCCGCGACGATGGTGACGGCCGGCGTCTTCATGGTGGCGCGGCTGTCGCCGATGTTCGAATACGCGCCCAATGCGCTCGCCGTCGTCGGCGTCATCGGCGGCACCACCGCAATCTTCGCCGCCAGCGTCGGTATGGCGCAGAACGACATCAAGCGGGTCATCGCCTATTCGACCTGTTCGCAGCTCGGCTACATGTTCTTCGCGGCCGGCGTTTCGGCGTACGGCGCGGCGATGTTCCACCTCTTCACCCACGCCTTTTTCAAGGCGCTCCTGTTCCTCGGCGCGGGCTCCGTCATCCACGCGATGAGCGCCGAACAGGACATGCGCCGAATGGGCGGGCTGTGGAACAAGATCCCCTATACCTATGCGGTGATGTGGATCGGCAGCCTGTCTCTGGCCGGAATCCCGTTCTTCGCCGGGTTCTATTCCAAGGACACAATCCTCGCCGCTGCCTGGGCGTCGGGCACGGCGGTCGGGCGCTACTCGTTCTGCCTCGGCGTCTTCACCGCGTTTCTGACCGCGTTCTACTCGTGGCGCCTCCTGATCATGACGTTTCACGGTGAGCCCCGCGCCGACGAAGAAACCATGCACCATGTGCATGAAAGCCCCTGGGTCATGCTGATCCCGCTCTTTGTGCTGGCCGCCGGCGCGACCTTCGCCGGCTATTTCGCCCAGGATTATTTCGTCGGTGGCGGGCGCGCCCTCTTTTGGAAGACCTCGATCCTGGTGCTGCCGGGGCACGATTCGATCGGCGCGGCGGAGGAAAACTCGGCGTTCATCGATTACCTGCCGCTGATCGCCGCGCTCGCCGGGATCGCGGTGGCGTATTTCTGTTATCTGCTGCGCCCCGGCATACCGCCCGCCTTGGCGCTGCGCTTCCGCGCGCTCTATCTGTTCCTGTTAAACAAATGGTATTTCGACGAGCTCTACGACCGGCTCTTCGTCAAGAGTGCCTTCTCGCTCGGGGACGGGCTGTGGAAGACCGGTGATGAGACCGTGATCGATGGCTTCCCCGACGGCATCGCCGCAGCGACGCGCGAGCTGGCGCGCGAAGCCAGCCGGCTGCAGACCGGATACGTTTATCACTATGCGTTCGCGATGCTGATCGGCGTCGTCGCGCTGGTCACCTGGTACCTGGTGCCGCGATGACGGGCGCAGTGCACCGCGGTCACCCCCTCCCAACCCTCCCCCATCGAGGGGGAGGGCCTTGCGTCGCGGCGCTTGAGAGAACCCTCCCCCTGGATGGGGGAGGGCAGGGTGGGGGTGATGCTTTCCCCATTGCACTCAGCCAGGGACCGGCGGCATGAGCCACTGGCCGCTCCTCTCGCTCGTCACCTTTCTGCCGCTCGTTGGCGTCGGGTTCATCATGAGCGCGCGCGGCGATGAGGCGGTCGTCGCCCGCAACGCGCGCAACATCGCGCTCTCAACCTCGCTCATCGTCTTCGCCCTGTCGATCGTGCTGTGGATCGACTTCGATCCGACGACCGCCGCCTTCCAGTTCGTCGAGCGGGCGCACTGGATCACGATCGTCGGTTTCACCATCGACTATCACATGGGGATCGACGGCATCTCCTTGTTCTTCGTCCTCTTGTCGACCTTGTTGACGGTGCTCTGCGTCGGCGCCAGCTGGAATTCGGTGCACAACCAGGTCAGGGAATACATGATCGCCTTCCTCGTCCTCGAGACGATGATGGTCGGTATCTTCTGCGCCCTCGACTTTGTGCTGTTCTACATTTTCTTCGAGGGGGTGCTGGTCCCGATGTTTCTGATCATCGGGGTGTGGGGCGGGGCGCGGCGGGTCTATGCCGCGTTCAAGTTCTTTCTCTATACGCTGCTCGGTTCGGTGCTCTCTCTGTTGGCGATCCTCGCGGTCTATTTCCAGACCGGCAGCACCGATATCACCGTGGCGCTGACCCACAATTTCCCGCCCGAATTACAGAAATGGCTATGGCTGGCGTTTTTCGCCTCGTTCGCGGTCAAGGTGCCGATGTGGCCGGTGCACACTTGGCTGCCGGATGCGCATGTCGAGGCGCCGACCGCGGGGTCGGTGATCCTCGCTGGCGTCCTCCTAAAGATGGGCGGGTACGGGTTCATCCGGTTTTCGTTGCCGATGTTTCCGCTCGCTTCGGCCTATTTCACCCCGCTGATGTTCGCATTGTCGGCGATTGCGGTCATCTACACCTCGTTTGTCGCGCTCGCCCAGACCGACATGAAAAAGCTGATCGCCTATTCCTCGATCGCCCATATGGGGTTCGTGACGATGGGGATCTTTGCGGTGACGAGCGAGGCGGTGCAGGGCGCGATGATCCAGATGTTGAGCCATGGCCTCGTTTCGGCCGGGCTTTTCCTGATCGTCGGGGTCGTCTATGACCGGCTGCATACCCGCGACATCGACCGCTATGGCGGGCTCGCCGACCGCATGCCGGCTTATGCCTTTGTCTTCATGTGCCTGATGCTTGCCTCGGTCGGGCTGCCCGGCACTAGCGGTTTCGTCGGCGAGTTCCTGATCCTTTTGGGGACTTTCCGGGTGTCGACGCTCGAATGTTTCCTCGCCGCGACCGCGCTCTTTCTCGGCGCGATGTACATGCTCTACCTCTACCGCCGGGTCATCTTCGGTACGATCACCCGCGAGGATCTGCGCGGCATGCTCGACCTGAGCCCACGCGAGAAGGCCGTCTTCGCGCCGCTCCTCTTGCTGGTCCTGTGGATGGGCGTCTATCCGAGTTCATTTCTCACCCCGATCCGCGCATCGGTCGACCACCTCGTCCTGCAGGTCAACACCGCGCAGAAAGCCGCGCAAAGCGCAGCAAGCGTGTTCCCGGCGAAGGCCGGGACCCATCTTGCAGCGGCAAAGCGCGCCATGGCCGGGCTTGACCCGGCCACCCACGTGGATCCCCGGGTCACGCCCGGGGATGACGATTAGGGGCGGGGTTCGATGGCCACGCTACCGCTCCCCGATCTCTCGCTGGCGCTGCCGGAAATCCTCTTGGCCTGCGGCGCCATGGCGCTGCTGCTAGTTGGCGTTTTCCGCCGCGAGGGCTCGGCCCGGCTCGTGTCCTGGCTCGCCGTCCTGGTGCTGCTCGCGGTACTCGTGGTCTCCGGGCTGGTCGGGGCCAAGCCCCGGGTTGGCTTTTACGGCATGTTCATATCCGACGCTTTCGCGGTCTTCATGAAGGCGCTGGTGCTGCTCGGTTCGGCTGTCAGCATCATCCTGGCGCTCAATTACAACGAAGAGGAGAAGATCGCGCGCTTCGAGTTTCCGGTCCTCATCCTGCTGGCGACGACCGGCATGATGGTAATGATCTCGGCCAACGATCTGATCACGCTCTATCTCGGCCTCGAATTGCAGAGCCTCGCGCTCTACGTCGTCGCAAGTTTCGACCGCGATTCGGTACGTTCGACCGAGGCCGGGCTCAAATATTTCGTCCTCGGTGCGCTCGCTTCGGGCCTCCTCCTCTACGGCGCCTCGCTGATTTACGGCTTCACCGGGACCACCAGCTTTGCCGGGCTCGCCCACTTGTTCAGCAGCCCGGCCCGGCCATCGAACGGGATCGTCATCGGGCTCGTCTTGGTCTCGGTCGGGCTCGCCTTCAAGGTGTCGGCCGTGCCGTTCCACATGTGGACCCCGGATGTCTATGAGGGGGCGCCGACGCCGGTCACCGCGTTCTTCTCGGTGGCGCCCAAGATCGCCGCGATCGCGCTCTTTGTCCGTTTTCTGATCGAGCCGTTTGGCGGGCTCCTCGTCGAATGGCGCCAGGTGATCGTGGTCTTGTCGGTGGCCTCGATGGTCTTGGGTGCGGTCGCCGCGATCGCCCAGCAGAACATCAAGCGCCTGATGGCCTATAGCTCGATCGGCCATGTCGGCTACGCGCTCATCGGGCTTGCCGCGGCGACCCCGGCCGGGATCCGCGGGATCCTCGTCTACATGGCGATCTATCTGTTCATGAACCTCGGCACCTGGGCGGTCATCCTGTGCATGCGGCAGAAGGGCCAGATGCTCGAGGGGATCGCCGACCTCTCGGGACTCGGGCGCACCCAGCCGGGCCTTGCGCTCGCGCTCGGCATCTTCATGTTCGCGCTCGCCGGCATCCCGCCGACCGCCGGGTTTTTCGGCAAGCTCTACATCTTTCTCGCCGCGATCGACGCGCATTTGATTGGGCTCGCCGTCATTGGCGTCGTCACCAGCGTCGTCGGCGCGTTCTATTACCTGCGCATCGTCAAGGTGATGTATTTCGACGAGCCGGCCCTGTCGTTCGACCGGCCGATCGCCGCTGAACTCAAATGGGTGCTCGTCGTCGCCGCGGTATTGACGATGTTTTTCATCCTTCTGCCCGATCCGATCGTCGGCGGCGCCGAGGCGGCGGCGGCCTCCCTGTTCGCGCGATGAGGGAGGCCGCACCGACGCTGCCCAAAGGCTTTCGCCTCCACCGGTACGACACGCTCGGCAGCACCAATGACGAAGCGAAGGCGCTCGCCCACGCCGGCGCTCCTGAGGGCACGCTGGTGTGGGCCGAGGAGCAGACCGCTGGGCGCGGCCGGCGCGGCTGCCTCTGGCGGTCGCCGCCGGGCAACCTCTATC
>JBARKH010000253.1:0-1754 GCA_049801295.1 Allostellaceae bacterium
GCCGCGGTCAGTTCGCCCGCGCTAAGCCGGCGGCCCTGGCGCGCCCCGAACCAGAGGCCGAAGAGGATCAGATTGACCTCCAGCGCCGCCCGGTCCTGGAGCGCGATCAGGGCCTCGGCAACCCCGGGCCGGGCATAGAGGGCGAGCGAGAACCGCCAGAACGCCTCGCCCGCCGCCGTCTTATCACCGTTCGGATTGGGCATTGCTCCGCCCGATGAAACCGGGGCGATTTGTGCTATATGAAACCGGCGGCCTCGCTGCTTGTGCCGCCCGTTTATCATCATGCGCGGGCAACGCGCCCTGGCGATGGATCTCAACGTCGAAGCCCTGAAGGCCAAGCTTGCGGCTCTGAAGATCGAGCACCGCGACCTCGACGACGTGATTGCCGACATTGCCCAGCGCCGGCCGTTCGATCAGCTGCAACTCCAACGGCTCAAGAAGCGCAAGCTCCTGCTCAAAGACCAGATCTCGAAAATCGAGAGCGAGCTCCTGCCCGACATCATCGCCTGACCCGCCGCCGTCGCCGATCAGGGTCCGGCGTGCTCGGTCGCGCGCTTTTGCCGATACATCGCGCGATCGGCCGCCTCGATCGCGTGCTGAGGATCGTCGGTCCCCGAAAACGCATGGACGCCGTAAGCGGCCGAAATGGTGATGGTCAGCTCGCCCTGCCGCATCGGCGTTTCGGCGATTGCCTTGGCGAGCGCAGCGGCCTTGCCGTGGGCCTGCGCCTCGTCGGTTTGCGCCAGGATCACGCCGAATTCGTCGCCGCCGAGGCGCCCGACGATGTCGCTCGACCGGATATTCTCGCGCAGCACCGTGGCGAGATGGCGCAGCGCCGCGTCGCCGATCGGGTGGCCATGCGCGTCGTTGATCTGCTTCATGTTGTTGAGGTCGAAATAAACCACGCTCGCCGGCACGCCATAACGGTGGGTGAAGGCGATCGTGCGGGTCAGCTGGCGCACGAAGGCGCGCCGGTTGGCGACCCCGGTTAACGAATCTTCGTCGGCGAGCCGCTCGAGGGAGGCGATCCGGCCCCGCGCCTTGGTGAGTTCGTCGCGCAAGCGGTCGCGTTCGGCAGCAAGCCGGGCCACCCCCTCGCGCAGTTCGGGGGTCAGCGCCTCCTCGGAAACCCCCAGCACCGAGCCCGGTTCGCAGCTCCCCGCATCGACGTCGCGCGCCTGGCGGCGCCGATTTCGATCAACGCCGGCGGCAGCCTGGTTTGAACCACGCGGTGGCATGTCCAGCGATTTCCCTGCCCGGGCCGCAAGATGGCGTTCCCCCGCCACTCTATAGTCGAGTCGTGAGGATTTTCCGAACCAAATTCGCCGCCATATGTGGCAGCTGGCCGCACCCAGGGAGCCGCCAGGGCGCGCGCTTGTCGGACCGGGCGCCGCTTCTATAATCGGCCCGCGGACGGACCCTAACCGAAAGGCCAAACATGACCGAGGCGGCAAGTGTGATCGGCATCATCATGGGCAGCCAATCCGATTGGGAGACGATGCAACATGCCGCCCATGCCCTCGATCGGCTCGGCATCGGCTATGAGACCCGCATCGCCTCGGCCCACCGCACCCCCGAGCGGCTCTCCGAGTATGCGAAGAGCGCGCAGGCCCGCGGCCTCAAGCTGATAATCGCGGGTGCCGGCGGCGCCGCCCACCTGCCGGGCGTCACCGCGGCGCTGACGCCGCTGCCCGTTCTCGGGGTGCCGATCGAGAGCCAGGCCCTGCGCGGCCTCGACAGCCTGTTGTCGATCG